>DGKB01000052.1 GCA_002386905.1 Akkermansiaceae bacterium UBA4581
CCCTGTCATTACTGCTGTTCTGCTTGGTGAACAAACACCACTAGCTACTGTAAAACGATGAAAATCAGTACCCTCTGCTGCCAAGCGATCAATATTAGGTGTTTTCACATAAGGATGACCGTGACAACTCAAATCACCCCAGCCCCAATCATCAGCAAAAATAAAGATAATATTAGGCTTATCCTCTGCTCTAAGTTGGGTAAAACTTAGCAAGCAACTAGCAGCAAATAAAATTAATCTAAACATGGAAAAACTATAGTTATTCGCAGTCAGAACTCCAGCTTATTTTTCAAAAAAATCAGGTAATTGATTTCCTAATAAAAAAGCGGACACAGGCATTTTTTTACTACCTTCTAATTGGATATCTCCAGTAATTTTAATAGCTTTATTGTCTACCCCACATTGCACTGTAAAGCTCTCTTTGTCGCTTTGAATAATTTTCCCCGCAGGTTCATTTAAACCTTTAACTATTTGAGCATGAGGATAAAGTTTAAGCTTTTTGCTCAATCCTTGATTATCTACAAATGAAGTATAAGTACCTGGCCAAGTGTGATAAGCTCGAATCATTCTATCAATCTCTATGGCAGACTGATTCCAATTAATTTGACCATCTTCTCTACCTAGCTTACCTATGTAGCTGACTTCATTTGGATTTTGTTCTTGAGCTGGCACATCTGTACCTAGTTGATCAAACTGAGCCAAGACTTCCTCTAAACAGCTCGGAGATATTTGCGCTAAATCGTCATGCACTTGTTCGGCTGTAGATGTTTCATTTAGTGCTAATTCTTTTTTATAAATCATCGCTCCTGCATCTAATTCTTTGAGCACATGCATGACAGTTATACCTGTTTTACTATCTCCAGCTTTAATCGCAGCTTGTATACAACTGGCGCCTCTGTATTTAGGTAAGAGTGACGCATGTAAATTAATACAGGCTAATGAAGGTTGCTCAATCAACTCAACAGGCAGAATTTGCCCATAAGCCATCACCACATAAATATCTGCCTCAAGTTTTTGTATCTGCGCTAAAAAACCTGCATCTCTGCAACTATCAGGTTGAAATACAGGAATTTTAGCTTGAATAGCGGCTTCTTTAATCGGTAGAGCTCTTAGTTTTTGCTTGCGACCATAACGTTTATCTGGCTGCGTGACCAATCCAACGCAATCATGCTCGCTATCTAGCAGCCAATTAAAACTAGGAACGGCAATATCACCAGCACCTAAAAATAGAACTCTAAGTGACTTTTTCACAAGTAGCTTATTTATTAAGTAGCTCGTGAATAGATACGGTAATATCAGCTAAAACCTTAAGAGGTGCTTGAGTGGCATTAATATCAAGAACTATATCCGAATTATAAAATTCTAATATTGGGCGCGTCTCTTCCTCATAAGTTTTAATACGGTGCCAAATAACGTCTGGATCAGCATCATCCATACGGTTTTGCTTAATAGCACGTTTGCTCATACGTTCAACTAATTCATCACGGTTTGGACAAGATAAATGAACCACACCTAATACGTCTACCAAGCCTTGCATTATTTTAGCTTGCTCTACGTTACGAGGAATACCGTCTAGAATAAGAATTTCTTTTTCAGGGTTGTACTCTTCTTTCGCTATCCAAGTTTGAATTTGATTTTTCCATAAATCCACGGTTAAATCATCTGGAACAAGCTGACCTTTAGATGCGTATTCCGCACTTTTTTTACCTAAATCACTGTTTTTATCTAGCGCTCTAAACACATCTCCGCATGCACAATGAAAAAAGCCAGGAAGCTGACCTAAAACTTGACCTTGAGTGCCTTTACCTGACCCAGGGGCTCCAAAAATTAATAACGCACGATAAGGATAACTCATGTATTTAAAAGAATATGTTGAGACATTATATAAAGATAAGTTTCACGTGCTTTTCAAGTGCTATTTACAAATAAATTACCATCACTAAAAATATAAGCCATACACAGCTTATAAATATCTACCTTAAAAGGAAACTCTATATTTAAAGCTGCGGTAATTTCCAGCCATCATCATCAGCTGTAGAGCTATCTAAATCATCTAAAGGTGTAGGCTTAAAGTTAGGATTACTTTGAGATTCTTCAATTTCTTCATCTTCCTCCTCTTCTTTAACTTTGTTCTCTTGAATCTCTTGGTTAGATTCCAGAGTGCTTTTTGTTGCAGGTTCAGGGTTAGGCTCCAATGCAGGCACCGAATTTACCTCTGATTTAAAATGAACTGCAGCAGGCAAATCTTCTGATTTCTCTGATTCATCTAACTTCTCTTGTTTCACTTCAAAAGGAGCTTCATTTTGGATGATTGGCTCAGCTTTTTGCTCTTGCAAACTTGTTGTATCTTCGTCACTTAAGCTTGCTAACAAATCAAATGGAGATGTAGATTCAGCAACCTGAGATGTAGATAGTTCTTCCTCAATTTCCAAAACTTTCTTAGGCTCTTCTTGAATTTCTTCTTTACGAACCTCTTGAATAACAGGGTCCTGAGCTATGGGAGTAGCACCACTTAAAACAGCTTCTTCTGCTTCGCTAACTTCTTCTATTTTTTTAGATTTAATGGGTGGTGGAGCAATACGAAACATTTCTGTCATATCCGTAAAACCTAAAGTAATTTTAAGCAAGGCATCTTGATGCAATGTCTTCATGCCATCATTCTCAGCGATCTTTTGTAACTCTTCTTCGGATGCTTGGGCTGAGATGGCATTTTGTAATGTTTCACTAGCAATCATGAGTTCATGAATACCTACCCTTCCCTTGTAACCAGTATAGTTACAAACACTACAGCCATCAGGGGATTTCGTAGTTAATGGTACACCTGTAAAATCTTGTTTGAGCCCCTCATTGATAATTTTAAGATCCTCTCCCTCAAGTGGATGTTTTTCTGCGCAATATTTGCATACACGACGCATTAAACGCTGAGAGCAAATACAGTTCATCGTAGATCCTACCAAATAAGGCTCAACCCCCATTTCAACTAATCGAGTCACAGTTGCAGCTGCATTTTGCGTATGTAAAGTACTAAATAGTAAGTGACCAGTAAGCGCTGCTTCAATAGCGATTTCAGCTGTTTCTGTATCCCTCATCTCACCTACAAGAATAATATCTGGATCTTGACGTAAAAAGCATCGCAATGCATCTCCAAACGTTAATCCCTGCTTAGGTCTTACCTGCATCTGTGTAATCCCATCAATAGTATACTCAACAGGGTCTTCTGCTGTTTTTATACTAATACCAGGGTTATAAATTTCACCTAAAGCTGCATACAAACTCATAGATTTACCTGAACCTGTTGGCCCACAATGTAGGATTGTCCCGTAAGGGCGCTTAATCGCAGCTCTATAACGAGCTAAATTCTCATCAGAAAAACCTAATGCTGTAAGTGGCAATGTACTTTTACTTTTATCTAAAAGACGCATAACCACACCCTCTCCATGAGTAAAAGGAGCAGTTGAAACCCTCAAATCTAAGTCTAAGCCTTCAGTGTTATAGTCTAAATAAATAATTCTACCATCTTGAGGATTACGGTTATTAGAAATATCTAAATTTGCCATGATTTTTAGACGAGAAACAAGAGCACTCAAAAAAATCTTAGGCAGAAAAAACTCATTTTTTAATACCCCATCTACTCTGAATCTAATGTTAGCACCTTCATCAAGTGGATCAATATGAATATCACTGGCTCCCTGGTAGTTAGCGGATTGAATCATTTTATTGACCAAATCAACAATAGGAGTACTCTCTTCGTCCAAATCGCTAGATGTAGCTCCCGAAGTTCTTACACGCTCTAAACGCTCTAAAGTAATGGCATAGTCAACCTTACCTAAATCAGCATAGCGCCTCAAAAAAGTATTGAGCACATCTTCTGTCATCAAGCATAGCTCAACACCTTTGCCTCCACTCCAACTACGAATTAAACTTTCAATTCTATAATTAAATGGATCTACAATACCTACACTATAAACTGCATCTGTCTCTCTAGCTTTAAGTGGTAAGCATTCATGTATAACACAGTCTTCTCTACTGATTTCAGAAAAAGAATCATTATCAATTTCAATCTTTTCCATTGTTAAAAATGGTAGACCTAAAACGGCAGATGTTCCTTCCACAATTAATGCTTCGGCTACTTCATAAGTGGAAATAAGTCGGCGTTTAAATTCTTTGTAGGTGCTTAACTGCAGTAACTCTTCTTGAGAAAATGCTGACTCAACTTCTTTGAGGTGATTGTTTGCTTCTAACCAATTAAATATATCTTGATAGGTATCTTGTAAACTCATGGAATTATTATGTAAAAGTTATTTAATATTTTCAAACATACTAAACATCGGCAAAAATAACGCAATAACGATAGACCCTAAAATAGAGCCAACGACTAAAATTAAAATGGGCTCCATCAAACTACTAATAGTAGCCACTGTTGATCTCACATCTTCTTCATACATGTTAGCTGCATTACTTAACATCTCATCAATTTGACCTGTTTTTTCACCTGATTTAATCATGTAAGTTAAATCTACAGGAACATACTTATTTTCATAAAAAGGTGTTGAAACCGGGTTCCCTGCCTCAATTTCAAGCTTAATCGCGTCACATAACTGCTCAATTTTGTAGTTGTCCGATGCTCGCCGACACATTTCTATGACTTCATGAATAATCACACCTGCTCCGTTTAACGTGCTATATACACGACAAAAACGCGCAATAGCAATCTTGCGACGCAGAACTTTGGCAACTGGAGCATTGTCAAAGAAATTATGTATATGTGGTCTCAACCAAGGTTTTTTACCAAACAATTTGAAAAAAGTAACAACCCCTACAATTACAGCAATCATCTCTTTGTAATATTTTTTAAGAGCCTCACTCATATCAACGAGTAGCTGAGTCGGACCTGGTAAAGCATTACCCGCTGATGCAAAGCTCTCTGTAAATGTTGGAATAACAAAAATAAGCATTACGATAACAGCAATCACTGTAATACTTAACATCACAACAGGATAAGCCATAGCTCCTTTAACTTTCTTTTTGATATTTTGTGAATCAGCCAAAAAAGTCACCGCCTCTGTTAAAGTCTTCTCAATTTCACCAGATGCCTCTCCAGCATCAATCATCGCTATTAGAAACTCTTCAAAATTATAACCAAAGTTATGAAAAGCTCCACTAAGACTCACACCAGACTTAACATCCTCAGTAATATAAAAGATAACATCCTTAACCTTAGGGTTCTTGATTTGCTGCTCAAGAATTTCAAATGTATCAATAAAAGTCAGTCCAGCTTTAGAGAACATGACTAATTGACTAGCGATCGTCAATTGATCAGCCAGAGGTACTTTGTACCTAGCCAGCATTTTAAGAGGTGTTCTCTTTCGCTGAGTTTCAGCTCCAATAGTTATTCCAAATACAGTAGGCATACTATCTTATCACAATGTTTATCTTTAAATATGTCAATGTAAAATCTCATAAAAACAAGTCTTACCCATATTAAATTCAATTCATCAAAACCAACTCGAAAGAGCAGCCACTAATTGCGCTGACTTTTTTACACGGTATTGTTTAGGCAATTCAATTTTCACTTGTTTACCTTGAGAGTTAGCTATAATAAGGTTCACTTGATTGTCTCCCGGATGGTTTTTGAGAACTTGCTTAAGTTTTTCTAAATCTGATTTGTCATGACGAGCAATGTGTAATCTCAATTCTATATTGGAACTGCTTTGTAATTTCCTTTGATTCATTGAGACCGCTTTAACTTTATAACCAGTTAATTTACGCTGCCCAGTTCGATCATCTATACGCACTCCAGCCTTAATAGCTATGACTGAACCTACATTAATAATTCCTTCTTCAAAAGCTGGCAGATAACTCTCTTCCCATAAAACAACTTCTGCAACTCCAGTAAAATCCTCTATCTCAAGCACACCAAACTTTTTGCCCATTTTTGTCACTTTGTGCTCAACATGCCTTACTAAACCTGCAAATTGAAACTTAGGTGCAATTTGACGCATCTGATCTTTGATATACACCTCTCTGGTAGATAAATCCAAATCATCTAAATGCCCCAGCTGACTGTAGGTTTCTGGATTGATGATATTGCGGTACCTGTCTAATGGATGAGCCGTTACATAATAACCCAATAACTCTTTTTCATCTTCTAAACGCTTTTCTAAGTCCCACTCCTCTACAACAATATCTGTTCGTGGAGCCTCAATCATCTCATCCATACCAAATAATGATGACTGCCCTTGCTCTCTATCACGTTGCATCGTCGATGCCGCATCTAAAACTTCATCCAAGCGTAACATGAGTGCGGCTCGCTTTTCACCAGTCCAATCTAAAGCTCCTGCACGAATTAAACTCTCTAACACACGCTTATTCATCACCTTAGAATCAAGGCGGTTCGCTAAATCATCCAACGAATCAAAGACACCATTTTTTTCACGACTTTCGATCAAGCCTTTCATGGCTTTTTCCCCAACATTTTTTACAGCAGCTAAGCCATAACGAATAGCTGGAGTGCCTCCCGCTGTGGCAGAAGGAGTGAATAACAGCTGACTATGATTGAGGCTGGCTGGCAATATCTCAATTCCCATACGATTAACCTCATTCACAAAAATTCCTAGCTTATCTGTATTATTAAGCTCGTTGGATAAAATAGCCGACATAAACTCTACAGGGTGATTAGCTTTTAAGTACGCTGTCCAGTAAGAGATATGTCCATAACAAGCCGAATGAGATTTATTAAAACCATAACCCGCAAACATCTCAATTTTCTCAAAAATAGCATTGGCTAATTTTTCATCAATATCATTAGTCTCTTTACAGCCCTTAACAAAATTGACTCGCTCTTGAGCCATCTTAGCTGGATCCTTTTTACCCATTGCACGACGTAATAAATCGGCACCACCAAGCGTATAACCTGCTAATAATTTAGCTGCATTTTGCACTTGTTCTTGGTAAATCATGACTCCGTAAGTATCACCACAAATCTCCTCAAGTAGTGGATGCTCATACTCCACATCTTTGATACCTTTTTTGACCTCAATCATCTGATCAATGAACTGCATCGCACCTGGACGATAGAGAGCTAATAAATCAATAATATCATCAATCTTAGTGATCTGATACTTGCGACAAGTATCAACCATACCACCAGATTCCAACTGAAACACTCCTAGTGTCTCACCACGATTAAGCAAATCAAAGGTAGCTTGATTATCTAGTGGCACTTTAGCCACCTCAAAATCAGGCTGATGAGCTCTAATAAATTTTTCAGCTTGATGAATCACTGTCAGGTTTTTAAGTCCCAAGAAATCCATCTTAAGTAAACCCACATCAGTAATAGCACCCATATCATACTGAGTCACAACCTCTCCCTCAGCACCGCGAGTTAGCGGCACATGATTAGTCAGCGCTTGATCCCCAATTACAACACCAGCAGCATGCACACCTACATTACGAGCTAACCCCTCTAACTTCTCAGCATAACGCCATAAATCTTGATAAACCGAGCTACCCTCTATAGCTGCCTGCAAATCATTACTCGCAGCATACGCTTTTTTCAATGTCATTCCCGGAGATGGATCAATCATCTTAGCCAAGGCATCCGCCTCACCATAAGAAATATCCATCACTCGAGCCACATCACGAATCACAGATTTAGCACCCATCTTGCCATAAGTAATAATATGCGACACCGACTGTTCTCCATATTTTTGGCGCACATACTCAATCACCTCAACACGTCGTGACTGACAAAAATCAATATCCACATCAGGTGGGCTCACCCTCTCAGGATTTAAAAACCTCTCAAACAACAACCCAAAACGCATCGGGCAAATATCTGTAATCCCCATGGTGTAAGCCACTAAAGAGCCTGCAGCCGAGCCACGCCCAGGCCCCACAGGAATATCATTATCTCTAGCCCACTGAATAAAATCAGCCGTAATTAAGAAATAAGAAGCAAAGCCCAAATCATTAATAATTTTAATCTCATAAGCTAAACGTTCTTGTAACTCTACATTACCTGCCGCCTCCTTATCCCCATAACGCTCTGCCAAACCTATCTGGCATACCTTAGCCAAATAAGCATCTTTATCGCTACCATCAGGCGTACCAAACTGCGGGTACTTCTCTGTGCTTGTCGGATCGAGTACAAGCTCAATATTAATCTTATCCGCAATCTCCAGAGTCGCATCGCAAGCCTGAGGAAAATCGGCAAACACCTCACGCATCTCCTTAGCAGATTTAAAGTACAGCTCCTCAGAATAACTCATTCTATTCTGATCAATCACCTTCTTACCTGTGCCAATACAAATCATAATATCATGCATATCATGATCTTCTCGATTCAAAAAATGCACATCATTAGCCGCCACCAAAGGCACATCAAATTCCTGCGACAACTGCACCAAACCATCACGACTTTTTTGCTGATTCTCTAAGCCATGATTATGAATCTCTAAATAAAAATCCTCGCCATAAAGCCCCTTGAGGAATTTAACCTCCTCACGAGCTAAATCCATCTGATCTTGCAAAATAAACTCATTCACAGGACCATTAATACAACCACTAAGCGCAATAATACCCTCGCTATATTTAGCCAACAACTCTCTATCTACACGAGGTTTGCCATAATAAGAACCATTAAGGTGACCATCACTCACCAACTTGCTCAACTGATCAAATCCCTTATTATCCTTAGCCAACAAAGTCATGTGAGTGGCTCGCTTACGCCCAATCACCTCCCTACGCTCAGACTGCAATGTAGGCGCTAGATAAATCTCACAGCCAATAATAGGCTTAACCCCAGCGCTCTTCATAGCCTTATAAAACTCAATAGCACCATACAAATTACCATGATCAGTCATCGCAACTGCAGACATACCAAACTCCACAGCACGAGCAGCTAAATCCTTAGGGCGAATAGCTCCATCCAATAATGAATATTGGGTGTGTAAATGTAAATGAACGAAATTTTCAGGCATAACGGAGGGACAGAGTTGAAATCACTGTGTCTACGGCGCTGTCTAAAGCTCGCAGTAGGTACTACAGCTTCACTTTAAGCAACTTGTATCTACAGCCATTTGAGCTCTTACAAGGTAGATGAAAAATTTGTAATTTCTCAACTAAAATTAACCTAAACTCAGCCCAAAAATTTACAAGATTTTAATCAGAAGAAAAAATAAACCAAAAAAACTTCAATTACAAAAATAAATCACATTAATATTAACACTATATATATCTAACAAAAAACACGTATATGGCTTTAGATGCTAAGCGTTTAAGGTGTGCCTGTAGTACCTACTGGTATCACCTAAAAGAACGACGCAGATGAAGTGATATCCGTGTGTACCCTTTAAGGCTTTTAGTATTGCCAGTTTACACTAACAAAGCCCTGCCAGTCACCCTTCTTGGTGTCATTAACGGCTTTTTGAGCTTGAGCCATTGAGAAGCTAATATTGGCATTTTGAATTAAGCTACCGCTTATTTGGACACCGTAATCCCATATTTTTGCATCATCGGTATGTGCTGATTCAATAAAAGGAGAGACACTCACTTGCTGCAACCAACTCATCCATGTACCCAATGCTTGAGGTTGAAAAGGTTTAATATGTAGAAACTGCTGCCAATAATAACCATCATTACCACTAACGGCACTAGAATCATAAGCACGCAACACACCAGGTCCACCAGAAGCAAACTGATCACTACCAGCCAGATCATCACCACTAAACTGGAATGATAGCTGTGTTTCAGTGTTCCAACCTTTAAAGTTTTTATACAGTATGTCTAATTGTTGTATACGAGCGTAACTCAATGTGTAATGCATCGTTTTAGCTCCCCCTTGAGCTCTATTATAAAATTCACGGAAATTCTCATTACTGTTTCTTCCTGTAATGCCTTCAAAACTATACACCGCACCAAAGGTGAATTGGTTACTAGCTGTTGGCTCTTTAATGTTAAATCTATTATTTAAATTCAACTGTGCTGAGTCAAAAACAGAGCCACCAACAATAGCTCCACCAAAAAGGCTATCACGCTCAAACTGCTTATATGACGCAGTTAAACTGGAACTCCATTCAATGAAGTCATTTGACCATATCGGTGCATTATAGGCTAGGCTTGACTGTATAGTTCTACTAGCTGTTCCAATACCAGGAATGATACTCGATGCTGTATCTGAATAATTAACACTAGCAGTCATTGTATGCCCGAATCTATTAGGTACGACATAAGACAAACTATAGTTAACAAATTCACTAGGATCTGGGCTCACAGTCACATTGGTTGAGATCTGATGATCCTCAAATAATAAGTTACCTATATTAGCTCCTAGTGAATAACGGTAAGTTCCTGAGGCTTCAGTAGCATGGTTATTATAACCCAGGTTAAAACCCCAAGGTCGTTTTTCATCTATTTGAATAGTGGCTAACACATCACCTAAACCCTGCCCTGGCTCAAACAACACACGCGCGGAGCGGAAGGGGTTTTGGTTGAGGTGCTTGACTTTCTTATCTAGTGATTTTTGAGACAAAATAGCCTGATTCAATAATGGATTGAGAATCCTTGCTATTCTAGCGTCATTACTCCAATGCTTAGTATCGGCACTGTAAGCGTCTTCTTTATTGTCTTTAAACTGAAAAACAAAGCCCTGTAGTTTAAATTCATTCACATGAATTTTGACGACTCCCTTGCTAATCTCTTGTGGTGGAGCCACCACTGACATGAGAGGAAATCCTGTTTCTTTGTACACATCGGTGATGTCTTGCTGGATATGACGTAAATCACCCAAAGTCAAAGGCTGGTCTTGATAAATAGTTAACGTCTCGTTAAGCTTTGTATACAGTTCCGTTCTAAGTTTTTCACTGGCTTTAGAATTACCTTGAATCAGTAAAAATTCACTGATTTTTTCGGTTCCTTGTGTCCCAAGTATTTCAATTTTTAGCCCTTTAAGTTCCTTGAGCAATTCCACACCATCATTGGCTGTCGGCTCTGCAATCATCTTAGGGAAATCAATTTCACCTGTATCAGCATCACTTTCTACAATAGGTGGATTGTACTGCTCCACAGTTGATTGAGGCCCACGTACTTTAGCTTGTGTAGCCTCCTCTGCTAATAAGAATAAACCGTGCAATACAGCTGCAGCTACGACCATGAGTGATAGATGTTTTATTTTCATGAAATTAAAGTATTTTTATTGATTCCAGAGGTTAGCTGTCTCTCTGAGCTCGCTTTCGTTTGTGCTAAAGCTCACCAGCTTATCTTGGGCTTCGTTCACTTTTTCGTTGAGAGCTTCTTGAGTGATTTTAGTTAATGTTTCTTGGGTAGTTTGCTTAGCCGTATCGTAATAGGTCTGCGTTTTTTGTTGTTGCTGCGTAGCCATGACCAGCGCTCCAACTTGTTGCTTAGCATTCATCACACCTGTGGCAAGCTGCATTTTCTTCTGCGATAATTGCTGAACCTTTTGAATATAAGCAACTAACTGTTGATCCCTTTGGTGTGCTGCTTTCGCGTTGTTGTAGGCTTGGCGTTGTTTGGCAACTTCGATAGCCGCTTCTACATCTGCTTCGGATGGCCCACTCTTGGGTGCTAATCCAAAGGTTATCACATTAGCAAAATCTTGCATAACGTCTGCAACTTCCGTTATCGCAGTAATTCCGTGATCTGTGATAAATGTCATGGCTTCTCCTAAGCCTCCTAACTGAGCTGCCACTTTATCTAATTGGGCTTTGGCTTCATTCATGGTCGCAAGCCCCATATTTTTAGCCAGATTGAGCCCTTCTCCCGCTGCATCTAAAGCGGCAGTAGGAGAGCTCACAAAATCAGAAGCTAAATCTTTGGCTCGGCCAATTGCGGCCGCTGGGTCTTCGAGTGCTTCGAATGCTAACTCTTCTGGAGAACCTCCAAACACTTTGGCAAACTCTTCTCCTGCTGCGCCATTGATGGCGTTATAAGCTTTGAATGCGCCTGTTTTGTCTGCTTCTTCGGCTGCGGAGATAGCGGCTGCTTCAGCCGCTCTTGCTGTTCTAGCTGCTTTAACTGCCTGCACGTTAGCGCTTTCCTCTCCATTACTAGCCATAGACTGAAGAACATCGAGAGGGTTCTCACCATTGCTAATTCTTTCCAGCGCATCAGTCGCAGAACCTAAATCCAATTGATTCATCACTGCCCCAGCAGGTGAATCATCTATATAAAGCTTCATCAAATCTTCTGGTGATTCAACAGCAGCATAAGCATCAATACGAGCTTGTGCATTTTGAATGAACAGCTCTTCTGGTTGGGCTCCATAAGCCTTTTCAAACTCTTCTCTCGCTGCTTCTTCAGCATCGGTATAAACCTTAAGAGTCCCGGTGGGGTCTTGTTCAGCAGCTTCCTTAATTGCCGCGTCCTTGGCTAGCCCTGATAACCTGACGTAAGCTGCGGTTCCGTCTTTCAAATTCTCTACCATTTGATCTTTATCAAAAGATCCGTCAGTCAATGGTATTCTATCAATCGCTTCGTCAATGACAACCGTTGGGTCATTTAGAGCCTGCTCTGCAGAGAAACCAAATTCATTGGCTACTGCACCATTAATGCGGTCAATATAACCATCGGTAAAGCCATTAGCTACATCATCAGGTGAGCTGTTTTTCATGGCTTCTAGCTGATTATTAACCATCGCAATTGAGAGACGCTCCTCATTTGAGAGAGTCTCACCGTTCGCATTCGTAGTGGGCACCTTGGATAAATCAAGATTTGCTCCTAATAGCTCCATGATTCGGTTATTCAGATTATTCATAGCTTGCTCTCTCTGTTGAGCAGCCGCCTCTACCATCTCCTTAGTAGCCTTTATAGTAAGTCCATTTAAACCCATATTTAAGTCATCGCCTTCTTTGATAGCTGGAGCGATGGAATCCAAAATACTATCAAATTCAGCCTGCGCTTGCTGTTCTTGAGCTGTAATTTCTGTATTGAGTTGCGCTAATTCAGGCACTGTACTCACCAAATTATCTCTCATCTGCGTAGGGGTGTCTAATAATCCCCCTTGTGCTACCTTATCAGCGAGTGATTTAGCATAGGTCTCAGTTGCTGGCGAAAAGTTCTCCTCGATTGTCGAGGCTATTGAGTTAACTTTCTGAGTATCTTTCTCTGCTTGTTCTTTGTATAAATTAACGGTGGGGTCTTCTTCTACCAACTTAGCGGCGACTTTGGCGGCCGTGTCAGATTGCGCTATTTTAGTTAGTTCAGCTTTTTGCTTTTCTGCCTGTACCTTTAACTCCTCAAAATTCTCAGCAATATTAGCATATTTTTCGATACCAGCTTGTTTGGCTTCTTCAAACTCTTCAGCCGCTTTTTGCGCTAGGGCTTTACCTTCTCCAGCCGCTTTCTCGGCTGCGAGAGCAGCTTCCTTAGATTCGTTAAAGGTTTCTTCTAACTCTTCTGATTTCTCTTGGAGAGCTACGATGGTATTTTCTTTCATTTCAAGCTCTTTTTCCGTGAGCTCTTTCTCCTTATTAAGACTGTTTAATTGTTCTAGTAACTCACCTTCGGTTGAAGCAACTAGCTCAGCCTCAGCTACAATTTTTTTATACGCTTCTACCTCACTGCCTCGACCTCCACGTGCCGCTTCTTCTATACGTTGTTCGTAAGTCGCTAGAGTTTGCTTAGCAACTTCAACCTTACGTAGGTTTTCTTGCACCACATCAATTTGTCCTTGATAGCTTTCTATTTGTGTTTGATAAGTTTGGATGAGACCTTGCTCAACACTGAGTTGACGCATCACTAGGTTAAGCTCATATCCTGATTCCTTATTTAATCTTGCCTGAACACGGTATTCAGCTGCCTTACCTTGAGCGTATTGTGTAGCTTGTTTTGCCGCATTAGTAGCTGCAATGTACTGCTTAGTCACATCATCTTGTTGCTCTAGAGGGATTTGAAGAATGGCTTGCACAGGTGCAACTACGACAATTCCAGAGTTAACTAACTCATTACGAGCCTCAAAGTCTTCAAGAATAAATACATCAGGCGCCTTTTCAGCCATCAGCTGAAGAGAAGCTCTCTGTTCTTCTAGTTCTTTATTACTATCCGCACGTAGAACTTCCGAAGGAATCACTTCGTCAATCTCTTCAAATACAGGTAGAATACTCCCTGTCGCAGATAAATCAGGGTCAATCTCATAATTACTAATATCAGCACCTGTGAGGTTAAAACCAAGCAGATTTACTACTTTATCAGTACCAACGGCTGAGTCTTCAAACTCTGCTGCTGCATTGGTGGAGACTAAGCCTACATCTTCTCCAACAACCACTCCCTGTAGAGTTCCTCCACTCAGTGTGGCACTAGTATTACCGTCAAAAAGTTTATCTGCTACCTGAACCCCTGTAATATCCAACTTTTTCTTAGCTATATCAACCGTAACATCTGTAGGTTGAGTCAATCTATAGTTAGGAGCATCTGCGCCTTCGAGCAAGAATCCTGAAACTGTCACAGCTTTATCTAGCCCAAAGTCAGCATCTAGCATCGTGCCTGAGACATTATCAGAATTGAGACTTAAACCATTAATCACTTGACTCAAAACACCCCCATTAAGAACAACATCTAATAAACCATTATACTCACGGTCTTGGGCCAAGACTCCTGTTACTGTAATAGCATCAGCATCCAAATTAACTGGATTTACAACCAAGTCTGCTGCGGCTGTTAGTGTCACACCTAGACCAAACAAACTCGCATTGGCAGGTGCAGATTTAGCCTCAACTGCAATGGCACCTGTATAGGTTCCTGCATTTACTGTGCCTGTGACTGATGATGTTGGCAAACTAGCATCGATACTAACCTCATAGGATTTTTCTATCTCTTGCTCAGTAATGCCAAAGGTGGCAGCATCCACAGCCGCTCCTGCTACAGTTACAGCACTCACATCAAAACTAGGAGCTATAGGGTCATTAAATGCCACTGTCAGCGCTTGAGGAGTCAATGTCAATGATGGTAGCACTGAATAAACAAAGCCACTGCCTGTAGGCAACGTACTAGGACGGTAATTAGCCTCATCAAAACTCACTCCATACTGGACAAAGTCTCTTCCTATAATAGCTAAATCAGCACCTACGTTGTTTGCTTCAAAAGCTAGAGAATGATCAGGAGAAGTCGCATAAATTAAGAAGCTGCCAGAATTAATAGCATCAAATTTAAATGGACTAGGGCTACCTGAGCGGTTTTCAAAAGAGTCGCCCGCATTAATTAGCAGGTCACCAGTGCCTAAGTTCAGTTTAACGCTCTCGTTACTGGCGTTACGTCCAATGACCACGGCGGAATCTGCAGAATCGCGATAAGATTGATTAGCTCCTGAGGCATTTGCAATGAGAGTCAAATCTCCATTATCGGTAGTGATGTGGTCATTCACCAGGATATTACGCCCAGCTTCCAAGGTTAAATCTCCTCCATCGCCATTTTGATTATCCACCATAATCGCTTTGTTTACAGTAATGTCGTTATTCGCTTGTAACGTGATGTTCGTACCAAGATCCAACGAGCGAGTTAATGAATCTGGAGCAATAGTTTGAGTCAAGTCCACGTGACTCCCGAAGGTGTATTGAGTATCAATATCATAGAGTAAAACTTGGTTTTCAGTAGAAACAAGAATGAGTTCTGATCCATATAACTCCATCGGCACCAAGCTATGTCTGCCGCTAAAATAATTTTCAAAACCGCTATTACTTAAATCAAGACTACCGATCAGATTGGTTGCTCCATTTTGCCAGCCGCTTTGCTTTTTATAAAATAGTATTTCATCATCATTTGATATGGCCAAATTGTCACCATCCAAGGCCACTCTGCCTCCAAATTCCGTATTATCATCTGGGTTAGTTATTCTTGCCGTAGGGTCAACCGCTGAGCTCCAATCTGTGCTACGTTCGTAAATAAAGACTTCGTTTAAATTACCATTTAAAGAATTATGATGTCCACTGACTGCTATCGTGTCTCCTGAGAGGGACACGTCTGCTTGAGTGTAATAGAGAGTGGAAGCTGCCTCTTGAGCAGCAAAAGGGTTCACGAGAATGGAACGAGTCGAATTCGTCCAATCATCGCTTGTGTTCTCCCAAACCACTGTTTGCCTTTCGTCCGTATTTCCCACAGAACGGGTATCAGCAGAATAAACACCTACTATAGTATCTCCTTCTAAATCTAAAGTATGACGCATCAGGTATGGAGTACTTGTCAAACCAGTTGCGACTACTGTAGAGGTAGCTGAACTCCAATCATTACCGGTATTTTCTAATAATCGAATAAACGAATTATTATTTTCATTATAGGAAAGCGCAATGGTTTCGCCATCAATGGCTACTCCATCATAAGTTAAGAGACCACCGTCGATGTGTTCAACTAAATTGGCGTTTCCATTCTGCCAGCCAGCACCTCTCTCAAAAATATAAGCATCATTGGTACCATCCTCGATCGAGATGATTGTATCACCACTAAAATCTATATCAGTCCCCAATTCATAGTTGACAAAAACATTATTAACAACAGCAGCCAAACTGTCGTCTTCGTATACAAATATAGCACCTTGGCGTTGATTAATTAATGGCGACGTTATTCCAAACTGAGCATCTGCCACAACAACCGTATTTCCGTCAACAACTACACCTCCATATCCAAATTCATGAGTGTCATCGATAAATTGAGCTCTAATAACTGCGGTATCTACCGCAAGGCCATTATCACTCCAATTCGTATTAGCGTCTTTAGTTATTAAGGTAGCAGATCCCACCCCACTACCTTCTAAAGGATCTCCCACTAGCAGATTATTACCATCAAGAGCAATAGAGGTTCCAAAGCTAGATCCACCTGTAAATTCATTTGCTGGATTCCAAGCTCCACTTGAAATTAGACTCCCAGAACTATTAAACTTATCAACACCAACAATACCAGTACCTCCTAAGGCAGCATAAGAAACTGCAATATAGTCACCGGAAATATCTAAATCCAAGTACTCCAAGCCGGAGCCGCTAGTCACAGTAAACTCGCTATGGGCTATTGGAGTGTATATTCCGTCATTATTCCACGAGTGGTATTGTGACAAAACAAATCCCAACTCTGTTTTTATACCAAGTACATTCGCAACATTGGTAAGATTATCCTCAGCAACAAACAAATCAACCATTTCTACGCCCCCGGAACGACCAATACCAAAGCCAGCTTGACTAAGGATCGAGTCATACGCAACCGCTTCCTGATTCCCCGAAAAGTTCGTAACGACCGTCGTGTTAATATTAACACTACTACCGTCAATAGATAAAGATGAAGCAAGTGATTTCTGGGTAAAGCCTACGTACATAATGTCCTCTGTGACAGCCAAAGAGGATCCATAGCCAGTATCTGCAACTCTGTATGCAGTAGGTGCATAGTTACGCTCTATTATTTGCCCTGTATCAATATCTATACCATAAACAATTCCTGTATTAGCAACGGAACTGCCAACAGATGTATAATCGTAACCAGGTGACCCTACATAGACAATATCTCCCAGAGCATCTATATCACTGTCCAATGTAGCGCCAAAAAGATTGATGCCATCAAATAGACTATCATCCGTATTTGCAAATCTAGATAACTGAGAATTGAGGCCATTCTGCCAACCGCCTCCTTTGTAGAAGGAATACAACACGCCGTTGTCTGTTACGTTGTCCACCACAAAAGCATAATCGCCATCGACATGTACTTTCGAACCAAACCCACTAGCCAAAGTGCTCAATGAACTAGGAGATAAACGTGCCGCAATAGACCCACTTTCAAAAATATAGGCTGCACCAATTTGAGGCTGCAAATTAGTTGAGTCAAGGTTACCAGCTCCAATAATGACGGTGTCTCCATCGATATCCACTGCACTACCAAAATTCATCCCTTCACCTGATGAATCTAGCTCTCGATCAATGTCAAAAGTAGCATAAGTCGAAGGGTCTTGAACAATCGTTTGAAACTGTGTTTGAGCATCGGTGACGTCGTCGATGATGATGTTCTTAGGATCGAGTAACCATTCTCCGTTATTGCCTGACTCAGATCTAGCTTGGGCATTGACCGTGCCCTCGACTCCAAGTCCTGCTAAGCCAGAGGTTTCGACTAAGCCGCCATTACCTCCATCAACACCCCCACGAGCATTAATCGTTCCTGCAAATTGCGTGGTACCATCCGACCAAGCAATCACCTGTCCTCCGTCACCATTGAGTAAAGCATCTGCGTTCAATAAAGTGGTTTCACTGATGTAAGTTTCTTGAGAACTACTGTAGGCAAATGGTGCATCTATAACGTCCCAGATACTCTGACCTTGGTAGCCTCCACCTAGATAGATAGAGCCCCCACCTAAATCACCATCGGCGACAATAGATCCACCTAGTAAACTCACTTTATTACCTAGTAGAGCAACGTCACCTCCCTGCGTAGCAGAACTCACGTCAATATCAGCAGAAAAGAGCAAGCGCCCACCATTAGCATTGAGAGCAACTTGACCGCCACTTTTTACACCGACTGCGCTGAGCTTCCCAGCTGAAGTGAGCAAGATTTCACTCTGAGCATCAATAATAATATCCCCTGCATTGCCAGAGTCACTATCTGCTATCATGTAAGTATCAGAAATCAGCTGCTCAGTGGTAATAGTGATACGTCCACCATCGCCGTCCGTGCCACTCACGTCTTGAGTACCGCCGTAGTTCTCTACGACTGCTGCCTCAATCTCGATTTTACCCCCAGCACCTTCGCTGGTTTCCGCTTTGATAGTGCCGCTACTTTGCACCAAACCATTTTCTGCGGTTAAGAATACTTTGCCGCCTTTGTGCTCGACGCCTGTAGCATGAATCATGCCTTCATTGTTACCTGCTAAGGCATAAATATTACCATTGTGCGTGCGTAGCTCTGCTACCATGGATTCAATTTTGCCTTCGTTAGTGACGTCATTACCTCTTTCTCCTACTTTAACTGCGTAAGCACCATAGAGCCAGTCTGTGTCAATAAGCACATCGATTTGTGTACCTGCGGCTAAACCTACTCGACCTTTTTCTGCTGTGATTTCTCCGCTGTTTTTGACGGTGTAACCTGCAAGTAAGATATTACCACCACTAGAAGAGATTTCACCCAAATTAGTCACATCATATGGACTGTCTCCAAATAGGGTGAATCCACCCCCATTAAGAAAATCACTATCAGATATGTCTAAGGTTGAAGCGACAAAGTCACCACCTGTAAGTACCTGTCCACCAGCGCCTATAATCACACCATTCTTGTTAAGTAGAAATAATGACCCCGTAGCACTTAAACTACCATTAATATGAGAAGCTCCTAGTCCAGTAACTCGGTTGAGTGTAGCTCCACTACCATTAGCAAAATGAACACTGTGCCCACTACCCACATTAAAAGAATTCCAATTAATAATCCCATATTGAGATGATTGAGTGATTTGCATGTGGGGTCCTGCTTGTTGAGCATTGAGATTCCCATGTATCACTTGCATGTGTTGAGGTAGGTTCTCCCCCATAACCAAGCTAACACTTAAAAACACCAATCCAACCCCTTTCAGGGTAATATAGGATTTTGTTATAAATTTTTGTACAATTATTTTGGACATACAAGAGGTGGTTGAATTTATCTGTAGATACTCTATTTGCTAATAAAAAAGTATCTCTACTTTGGTATCTCTACCTTTATATGTTTGCTTTTGTATTATTAAATGTATGTATGTACTGGTTAATAACACTTATCTTAAATTAAGACAAGTGGATTACCATTAAAAAAATATGATTTAAGGCTACAGCGAAGAGCGTGGCGCTTAGAACAAGAGATTCATAAGCACCGAAAAACGTCTAAAGAAAATCTGTTAATCGCCAAATTTAGTTTATTTGGTTTTTTGATCTTCAGCTAGCCACTGCCACAGAGATTCTAGGCTATTGGCTATGGTTTCTTTGCTAAGTTGCAAATCCTCATGAGAGTGAGTTGGTTGCCCTTGAGCAAAGAGGTAGTACTTAATTTTAGGCTCAGTTCCTGAGGGGCGTATAGCAAATCTTCTACCGTCCTCTAGCTTGATAATGAGCATGTTTTCCTTGGCCAGTAGTTCACCCTCTTCGTCATATTGCTTGGTGGTGGCAAAGTCTTGCACCTTTGCCACAGCACTGCCATCAACGAGGTAGCCTACTTGTTTCCAATCACGTTGCTGGTAAGCTTGCATGAGTTGCTGGATTTGCTTTGCTCCTTGCGCTCCTTCGAGCACCGTAGATTCGCCTCGCTCTAGATAGTAACCAAGCTCAGTATAAATATGATCGAGCAAATCAGTCATGGTTTTACCCTGTGATTGAGCGTAGGCTGCAACTTCTGCTAGCATAACTACCGCTCCATTAGCATCTTTGTCTCTAACAAAATCAGCACCTAGATAACCATAGCTCTCTTCTCCGCCAAAGACAAAGAATGTTCCCTGCTCAAGGTGCGCCTGGCGTTGCTCAATAACGCCTTGTTGACGGTAGCTATCTTGATCCCATGTGTCATGGTTGAGTAACAGCTGTTGTTCATACTTAGCGAGTTTGGCTGCGATGTATTTAAATCCTGTAAGAGTATTGACTATCTCTATACCATAGCTCTGAGCTATGGCTTGCTGTAGGTCTGTTGTGACAAACGTTTTGACTATCTTGGCATTTGCCTTGTTGGAATCATTGAGCACGCCTTGCTCTTGTAATGTTTCTAAACGGTACCAAAGCATGAGCGAACCAATTTGATTACCTGTGAGTAACTGCATCTCACCTGCGCTGTTACGTACAGCTACACCCATTCTATCAGCATCTGGATCAGTACCTATAACTATATCTGCCTGCTCTTGTTGAGCTAGTGCAATACCCATAGCTAGAGCAGGAGCATTTTCTGGATTAGGAGAAATGACAGTAGGAAAAGCTCCATGTTGCTCGTCTTGCTCTGTGACGGTGAGTACCTCAAACCCTAATTTTTTGAGTACTGGCACACTAATTACGCCACCTGTGCCGTGTAAGTTGGTAAAGACTACCTTAGTTGAGCTTTGTTGCTGGCTAATGTCACGAAGTAGCAGTTCCTTTAATGCGTCTTGATAGATAACATCAAAATTCTCAGGGATGATAACTAACTCACCCTGCCTAGGCTCTGGCAACGGTTTCCACTGATTACTCTGCACCTCTGATACAGCTTGCATAACAGTACTAGCAATGGCACCTGCTAACTGGGAACCGTCATTTTGGTACACTTTAAAACCATTATCATGATAAGGGTTGTGGCTAGCAGTCAGCACAATTCCTGCATCAGCATTAAAATAGCGTACAGCAAAAGACACCTGAGGTGTTGATCTAGCGCCTTGGAATCCAAGGATATCACAGCCTAATTGTGTGGCAACTGTAGATAAAAAATCAAAAAACTCTTGATGAAAAAATCTTGTATCATGGCCAATAATGATTTTGGGCTTAGCTGTTGAGCCTTGTTTAAGCTCATTGACATAAGCTACCAACCCTTGCATAGCTAAACTTAAGTTATAAGTGTTAAAACAAGCTGATCCTACCGCAGGGAATTGTGGGCAGATTCGCTCCTCTTGAGCTGCGGCTGTCACCACCCCCCACTCGGCTTTAGTTGTTGAATGAGCTATAGTCCTGCCACGTAGCCCCCCTGTTCCAAAGGTAATTTTTTTAAAAAATCGATTATTGAGCTCTTGCCAGTTTTTCTGATTTACCAACTCTTGAATAGATGCAATGGTCAACTCATCGGGATTATCCAAGATGATCTTAGTGATGTTTTCAACGCTAGTCGGCAATAACTCTTGCGAATCGCCAGCTTGTTGGATAGTGTCGAGCAAATAATCCATATCAGCATGAAAGGTAAATTCCCCTCAAAAATCAAGTCTATAAGCTTTGATTTTAAACAACTCAATTCAGCTATTACCCAGCAGCTCCAAGCTCGTGCTAATTTTTTACCTTCCAATACAACTGCTTATCGACTACTCGATGGCCCTAGTGAAGGCTTAGATAGAGGCAGTTGTCTTGAGGTTTACAATAATACTCAGACTAACGCATGGCTCTGGCAGACCTCAGAGGCTCCTACTAGCTTAGAGATAAAGCAATTTATCAAAGTGGCTAACCAGCATAAAGCAAGTCTCTACCTAAAAACTCTAGGAGCTAAAAACCTCAGCAAAAGCCCTCAGCACCTCAGTGGTGTTGAAATTACTAAGCCATTTTTGGTAAAAGAGTCTGGCCGCTCTTATTGGATTGATTTTGCCAGTGGCTATTCACAGGGTATATTTCTGGATCAACGCGACAATCGCAATCAAGTCGCAACATTAGTGGCAGAACGATTAAAATCTAAAGAGGAGGTCAAAATTCTCAATACATTTGCCTATACAGCTGGGTTTTCTGTGAGCGCAGCTCTTGCTGGAGCAACGACTACTACGCTCGATCTATCTAATACTTATATCGAGTGGTCTAAACGTAACTTTGAGGCAAACAATATCAATATTAATGAGCATTATTTCCTTAAAGGTGACACCTTAGAATGGTTGCCTAAATTTGCAAAAAAAGAGCGTCTCTTTGATGGCATTGTTCTCGACCCTCCTAGTTTTTCAAGAAATAAAGGCAAGGTATTTAAAGTCCAAGATCATTACAGCACACTTATCGAGCAAGCTCTACTCTGCCTTGCTCCCCAAGGTTGGGTGATGTGCTCTACTAACTATTTAGGTTTTAACCTTCAGCAGTTTGAGAGCATTGCTAAGAAAGCCTGTAATAGTCAAGGCATAAGAGCCGACATAACTGCGGCTAAGCTACCAGAGGATTTCCCCTCATCTAATCATCTCAAAGTAGTCTTTATCCAAGCTTTATAAATATAAAGCTCACGTCTTCTATTTAATGAGAAGTATGGCTGTATATTGCCATAAAAAAAGGCTACTTTGCATTAGCAAAGTAGCCTTTTTTGAAATATAATTCAGTAAAAAATTAGATACTTTTTACATTTATAGCACAAGGTCCTTTTTGGCCTTCTCCTAATTCGAATTCTACTCTTTCGCCCTCATCAAGCATTGCGTGACCATCACATTCAATCTCTGAATGATGAACGAACATATCTTTACCGCCCTCATCAGGAGTAATAAATCCGTAACCTTTTTCACCATTAAACCATTTTACTGTACCTGTACTCATATTTTTATATTAAATTGCTTCATGTTATCCAAAGAGAATCTAAGAATATTAGAAGATAAGTACTAGTTATAGAGGCTTTCGAAGTTTGTCAAACTATAACGAGGTTTATTTCATCTGTATTATAATTATGGTTGAATCGCTATTTTAAATTTTTCTAATATTCTATGATTTTATTAAATATAAAAATTTGCTTTCTCCTCTTTGAGATTAATGTTTAACCTACAGCTATGAAATCAAAGCCTCCCCTATCCCTACTTACGCTATTATGCGCTGTGTTAAGTGGGGTTTTAGTAGCGTTGGCATTTGAGCCATTTAACCTCTCATTATTTACATGGTTAGGCTTGGTTCCTCTATATATAAGCCTTTGGCAGTTGTTACCTAAAATTCAACAAAAACGACGCTGGATCAACTCATTTGGCTTGGGTTGGTTAGCTGGATCAACTTTCTTTCTCATTAACCTTAGCTGGATTTGGACAGTTTCAGGGCTTGGATCTATTACCTTATCTCTATTTCTTGGTCTGTATTGGGGACTATTTAGCTTGTTAGCTTATCATTTAGCTCATCCTCGTAAATTACTCAAGTTTGCCGATCTAAAAACTAAGCAGCCTTCATTAAGCAAAATAGAGTTTAAGCAGCATAATTTCATCCTATCTGCGCATATTATGGGTTTAGCCACCATTACTGGCTTCGCTTGGTGTATTACAGAGTGGTTGCGTGCAACGCTATTTACTGGTTTTAGCTGGAATGGTCTAGCTGTAGGAATTAATCAGCCTGCCATTGAGCAAGCCGCATCTATTGTAGGCACTAGTGGTCTAAGCTTTGTACCTGTATTTATTAGTAGTTGTTTATATATGACACTTATCAAGCTATTTGATGCACATAAAAGCAATGTGCGTATCACCCGTTGGGAGTTTGGAGTATCCTTAGGTTTATTTAGTTTGCTTGCGAGTTACGGAGCTATCTCCATGACCAACCATGTTTATCAAGAAAAAATAGACCTCAACGTACTCATTCTGCAACCTAATATCAACCAAGAAGACAAATGGCTAGGTGCCCAAGAGCCCAAGAAAAGCCACCAAATTTATGCCAGCTACGAGAAACTCATCAAACAAGCGCATCAAGACTGGCAAGCTCTCAAGCAAGCTCATTTAGAATCGCATTTAAAATCAGGCAAAACCGAATTCACCCTCTCTATTAAGCAAGCTGATTTAGTCATCATGCCTGAGTCAACGTGGTTAACTCCCATGTATTACGAAATCAATGAGCAAGGCGAAAAAGATTATTTAACCACATGGAATAATGCCTCATTTCTCGAAACTGTCCATCAATTAGGTTACGATAATCTCATTATTGGTGCTACTGAAGTTGAAAACCTAAATTCAAATCACCACTCAAGAAACCCTAAATATTACAACTCACTCTTTCTTCATCAAGCAGCTAATCACCAATGGCAGAGCTACCGCAAAGAACATTTAGTCATCTTTGGTGAGTATGTGCCTCTAGTCGATAAATACCCTTGGATTGCCAAGCCTTTTGAATGGGCTACAGGCGTACCATTTGGTGGTAATATGGATAGAGGGTCGGCACAGGCACCTATGATGCTCAATTTAGAGGGGCAAGACATTCCAAACCAGCAACTACATCTCATTCCGCTTATTTGCTTTGAAGATACGGTATCTCACCTGATTCGTCCTAGCATCATTCACAACAAACTCCTCAACCCTCAACTACTCATTAATATTACTAACGATGGCTGGTTCCAAACTAGCCCTGCATCTAAACAGCATTTTGCTAATGCTCGCATGCGCTGTATTGAGTATGCTAGGCCTATGCTGCGTAGTGCTAATACGGGGGTAAGTGGAGTTATCTCAGCTATTGGCACTGTTGATGCTGGCAACATTATTCAAGACGCCTCTGGGAACACCTTCACTCAAGGATCCTTACACACTACTGTTTCTATTGCTAAAAACCCCACTATGACCATCTATGCCCTACTTGGCAACTGGTGGATTTATTTAGGGGTAATCATTATTTTACTCTGCATTGTTTACCAATTAATAATCTATTTAAAGAAGCGTATTAAATAACGCGTATTAAGCAGTAAGCCTTCTCGCTAAACCCTTAAATATAAATAGGTGAAATGGACTGACACTATACCAATAGAGTCTTCCCCATACTCCACGAGGCCTAAATGTGGCTGTTTGCTCGAGTATGCCTTCATTCACACTAAACTCTAGCCACGCTTCTCCTGGCAACTTCATCTCAGCAAATAGGAGTAACCTTCCTTCGTCTTCATTAGCATAAAGCACTCTCCAAAAATCAATCGCATCTCCTCGGTTAATAGTATGCTTATTTCTACGTCCTCGTCGCAGACCCACTCCTCCAAATAGTTTATCGATAAACCCTCTTACCTTCCATAACCAAGTAGCGTAATACCAACCTTCGTCTCCGCCAATAGACCAAATTTTATAGATGCAAGCCTCTCTATCGCTTACTGGTGCTAATTGTTTATCTACGAAACAACCATGTTGAGGAATAGTTAAAAATTCTGATAAATTAACCTTAAGCTCGCCACTTACACGAGAATCCTTCCAGCTCGAGACAATATTACGTCCTTCTATACGTTGAAATGCTTTGGCTAAAGATTGTTGGTAATTAAGAGGTTTAATCCCTAATAGTTTAGCCAAACGGTCATCTTGACAAACCACATCAATATGCATACTACTCACTAAGGCGCTAGCTAGAGGGTACGACGTTGAAGTCACAAAATACAGCCAATACGAAGATAGTTTAGCTGTCATCACAGGCACAATACCTATCCAACGCTTGAGTTGTCTCTCTTGAGCATAACCAACTAACATCTCTTTGTAATTGAGTATATCCTGCCCACCTATATCAAAATGTTGACGATAGGTATCTGAATTAAACAAACTTGCCTGCAAAAACGTCACTACATCACTAATGCTAATTGGCTGACATTTAGTCAGCAACCAACGTGGAGCTATCATTACGGGCAGTTTTTCTACTAAATCCCTAATAATTTCAAATGAAGCACTCCCAGAACCAATAATAATACCTGCGCGCAATGTCGTCAGAGCGTAATCACCTTGCTGTAGAATCTCTTCAACTGCCTTTCTCGAAGCAAGATGCCTAGATAGCTTATCTTCATTAATTATACCACTAAGGTATATTACCTGCTCAATTTTAGTCTTTGCCATAGCTTGATTAAAATTTTGAGCGACTGTTTTTTCTTTTTCTGGGTAATCCTTAGCAGTCGACATCGAGTGCATGAGATAATAGGCCGCATCTATATCCTCAGGTATAGCAGACAAACTTTGCTTATCGAGGAAATCAACCTCAATAATAGAAACATGCTTCGACATGCCTGCAGGCAAACTAAAGCGCTGTTTATCTCTAACACAGCAAACCACATAATAGCCTAACGCAACAAGCTCTGGCAACAAGCGCTTTCCTACATATCCATTAGCACCTGTTAGCAGAACTTTTTTCATGATTTAATTTATTGATGAGTCTTCTTAACTACTTTTATTTTAGGTTTACAATTTTGTAAAATAACAATAAATGCAGCACCTAAAATAAACAACGTTACAGCTAACCAATGTTGTTGATTAGTTAAGTCTAAGGGTAAATAATCATAACTAACTATTTTATCATCTATAATTTTCTTAGCTTGCTTAAATGGCCAGAGCAGTAGCATCGAGCCGACAACAAAACCAGACACATTAGCAATCAGCGCTCGCTCATAATGCTTAAGTAGCCAAGCGAGGAATTTAACCATCCCAATCAACCCAACAAAACAACCAAGAAACAACCAGCCCAAAACAGCAAATGCTTCTTGATAAGCCCCCTCACCTAAAGAGCTAATAGCCTCTACCATCAAAGTATAATTACCTAAGAGTAGCAACAGATATGAACCTGAAAGACCTGGTATAACCATACTCACCATAGCTACTACACCACACAATACTAAATACAAAGGCGAGCTATTTTCACTAAGTACAGGCACAAAAAACAAACTCAAAGAAACCGCCAAACCTACAACAAGCCAAAGCACATCAACTCTACCTAGAGGAAACAGAGATTTAAGCAAGTACCAAGCCGCAGCAATAATCATCCCTAAAAACAGCGCTAAAGTTAAAGATTCATACTCATTAAACGCCCAATTCAATATACTCGCAAAAACCAACAAACCCAAGAAAACACCGACAAAAACAGCTAGCAAAAACCCTCCCTGAATACATTGCCACCACAATCTAAACTGCAATTTAAAGAGCAGCTGCCAGCTAGACCTAGCAAATACACAATGTAGAGCCTCAATGAGCCTACGGTAAATCCCTAATAACAAAGCTACAGTCCCACCTGATACGCCAGGCACCATATTGCAACCCCCAACGACCATTCCTTTAATGATGAGTGCTATTATTTGCTTAATCATAATAAGTTGACCTCTTAAAATATACGTTCTATTAACCAAACAATCCCCATAATAGCAATAGCATAACTAACATAGATAGATACTTGTAAGCTATAAATACTCTTCGCCCACAATAAACTTATCAGCCCTAAGCCTAGGATAATCATAATCTGAGCGCTTTCTATACCCAAATTAAAACCCAATAGAGCCAACCAAACTTGATCTTCATTATCAAAGTAGCCTTGCAAAATCTCCGCAAAAGCAAAACCATGAATCAACCCAAAAAAACATACAATCAAAGACCTCCATTTAGCTAAGCTCGATTTTTGTGACTGCGCAACATAAGCCTCCACTCCAATATAAACAATACTAAGAGCAATCACTATCTCAATCCAAGCAGGTATAGGAATAGTCACACCAAAAGCTATCAAAACTAACACCACAGAATGAGCCAAGGTAAATAATAAACTTTGACTAAACAGCTCTTTTTTAGAACGCGCCAAAAAGAACAACCCCGCTATAAACAACAAATGATCCCAGCCTTTAGGTATAATATGGCTAAACCCTAACTTAAACCAACTATAAGCCGCTCGATTAGAAAGCTTAGTATCTGTAATATTTGCCCCCTTTTGATTATCATTATTTAGAGGAAACCAGCTATAGTTTTTATGATCCGTTAACCTTGTATAACTTATTTGCTCTTTCTGATTCATCATAGCGACATCAACTCTGAGCATCATTTCTTGATCTGAGTGCTTCCATCCTAAAACTAACTTATCACCTGTACTCAACATACTGGGGATTTTCCATACCACTCTGACAATACTGTACGCATAACCATTGCGTTGCTTAGGAAAATCAGGAGGACTAGATACAAAATCAGGAAAAACAATATTATAATCTAACAGCTCAACCTGAGCTTGACTAACCTGCATATAATTAAGCTCAATATGCTCAGCAATATAATTAACAGCTCCGTTTTTAATACGCTCATAGGTTGACTCTGTTTGAAGCAGCAACCACTCTCTTGTTGGTGCAGGAATCTCGTCACCCTGCCATTCCTCCAAAGACAATGACACATCATAATACACATCTAACGTCACCTTGTGCAACACACCCTCACTGGACTCATCGCCTAATTCAGCATATAGAGTATTCACCTCATGTGCTTGCAAATAAACGCCATAAATAAGGAGGGTGAAAATACCAAATAAATAAGCTATGACAGTCTTCACTGGCGATAACATTAACTAAAAATCAACTGATTAAAATAAAAATCATCATACAACATGATAAAAAATCTATACAACATCACTTAGAGCCGTTAAAAAGTAGAAAGTACTATGATGTCAGCACCATTCAGATCTAGCCGCACCTATATTCTTTGCGGAATTATATTGCTGTGTTTTTCATTATTAGTTAACAGACTCTACCAATTTCAAATCAGTCAAAAAATTTCTTTTCAACAAAAGATACCTAACACTTACGAAATCACCGTTCAAGAGCCCAGTAAAAGAGGGCTTATATTAGATAGAAATGGTATTATCCTTGCTGACAACATACCTAACTACTGTTTAAATCTTAACATCAACGCTTTCAAACAGAGCCTTCCTCAAGCTACCAATAAAGATCTAGTTAAGCAACTCAATGAAAAACTAAGCCCTCTACTAAATCAGCTGGACCTCAAGCTCACAGTAAGCAATCGCCATCTAATCTTTCATCAAAAAAACTACCACGACCTCATTCCTTTTACTTTATTTGATCACCTTAGCCAAGAACAGTACCTAGATCTACTTGAGCTACTCGACCCTTATAAAGAGTTTTTAGAACTCACGACGAAATATCAACGCCACTACCCTTACCAGAGTTTAGCTTCGCATATTCTAGGCTACACCAAACCTTGGGACAGAGGCATGGAACTAGGCTCATCCCAAGGCCAAATTTATGACATAGAGCAAGGCAACGAATTTGGTGTCAACGGTATCGAACAAACACAAAATAAAATTCTCCAAGGTAAATACGGAAAAAAAGTCGTAGTCGCCAACGACAAAAAACAAATCCTAAACCTCATTGACAATAGGCCTAGCCAACCAGGAAAAAACATCACTCTAACTATTGACGCTCCTCTACAGAGAGCTGCACAAGAATCTCTACGTAAAGTAGGCCGAGGAGCCATAGTTATTATAGAAGTCAAAACAGGAGAAATTTGGGCCATGGCATCTGCGCCTGACTACGATCCCAATGACTTTATTGGAGGCATATCCACCGAACGTTACAACTACTATAGCAACAACTTAGCTGCCCCTTTTACCAACAGAGCTATAAGCGCTTTTGCTCCTGGTTCTATATTTAAGCTACCCACCGCTATTTGCCTTGCAAACAAAGGTATCGCCGACAAAGAATTCACCTGCAAAGGACAAATAACCTACGGTAATCACCCTATTGGATGCTGGATCTACAACCTTAATGGTGGCTCTCATGGCAAGCTAGCCCTTGATGAAGCCCTCGCCTGCTCTTGCAATAACTATTTTAACCTAGCTTCTAATTTAATAGGATCTAAGCAACTTAGTGAGAGCTACACCCAATTACACATGGGCAAAGCTCTTGGCGTTGAAATACCTAACGAACAAGCAGGTCTTATCACCGGTAACGCTTACTGGCTCAGGCACTACAGCCATAATGCCAAGCTCAGTCCTGTACATGGAGCCTTCCTATCTATTGGTCAAGGAGACAGCCTAGCAACACCCTTACAACTATGCTTTTTAACCGCAACCATTGCTAATTCAGGCAAAGGACTAGTCCCGCATCTTATCAAAAAACAACAACCCAAAAAAACTATTATCGATTTACGAAAGCAAGGCATCACTGACTTAGGGCTTGCAACTATCCAAAAAGGCATGTGGTCTGCAGTCAACGCAACCATAGGCACAGCCAAAAGCGCACAGCAAGAAGGCTTAGAAATAGCGGCTAAAACAGGCACGGCACAAACCTCTCACTACAACAAGCCAGCCAATAATGCCTGGACCGTAGCTTATGCGCCTTACCAAAACCCAAAATTTGCGATTGTTGTACTTGTTCCCTCTGGCACCTCAGGTGGCAAAGTCGCAGCACCAATTGCTGGCGAATTACTCTTGGTTGCTCACAAAAGAAGCCAAGGAAATAACTTGCCTCTAACCCCTATTCTACCTTATGAAGGACACATCAATATTGTGGAGAATATTGATGAAGAATTTTCAACAAATAATTAACAATGTTTTTTACAGTCATTTAACCTTTGTTTAGCTTAGTTATGACTGTTTTTCACCATTCCTCCAAATTTTACTTCTTTATAATTTTCACTATCAATTTTCAATTCAATGAATCTCGCCAAAACTTTGGGACTAGTTAAGCCCAATCCAAAAAAAGGAAACTGCATCATACTCAACTACGAAAAACTAGAGCGCCGCATGGCTCTACTAGAAAGTGGTACCGTCAATGAATACAGCGTAGAACGCGAAGGAGACGTCAATATAGTAGGCGGAATCTTCAAAGGAACCGTTAAAAATATAGAGCAAGGACTCAAAGCCATGTTCGTAGATATCGGCCTTGATAAAAATGCATTTCTCCACTTCTGGGATGCTCTTCCTGCTGCACTAGATGGCTCTATGGAAGAAGTTTCTCGCTCTTCTAAAAAACAGAAAAAGCCCAAACTAAGAGCTCAAGACATACCAAAAATCTACCCAAAAGGATCAGAAATCATCATCCAAGTCTCCAAAGGAGGCATAGGCAACAAAGGCCCACGTGTCACAACAAATATTTCACTAGCTGGACGCTACCTCGTTCTCACTCCTTATTCTGAACAATTTGGTATATCTAAAAAAATTGAATCCCCAGCAGAGCGCAAACGCCTACGTAAAATCATCCAAAAACTCGACCTTCCAGAAGGCATGGGGCTCATTTTCCGTACAGGTGCTCAACGTCAAAACGCCAAACATTTTATTCGTGATTTAGCCATGCTACTTGACCAATGGAATCAAGTCGAAGACCTAAAACAATCCAAGAAATCTCCTGCCTGCCTCTACAGTGAACCCAATATGTTAGAGCGTTCAGCTCAACGCCTACTCACTGACGACATTGATTCAATATTCTGTGATGATGAAGCCACTGTAGACCAAATCAAATCTATTGTCGGCAAAATCTCTCGCCGCGCTAAATCAAAAGTCCACTACCACCCAACCAAAGATAATATTTTTGAAGAAATAGGCATTCACAAACAAATCGAAGGCGTATTCTCCCGCCAAGTATGGCTCCCATGTGGTGGCTATATCGTCATCGACGAGACAGAAGCCCTCATCTCTATTGATATTAACACTGGACGTAACAAAGGCGACAAAAATAATAACGAAAAAACCATCCTCCAAACCAACCTTGAGTCAGCTGTAGAAATTGCACACCAACTCAAACTAAGGAATATAGGAGGATTAGTCGTCATTGACTTTATCGATATGCGTAGTCGCAGAGATCAACTAGCAGTTTACAAAGCTATCAAAGACGAACTCAAAAAAGATCGAGCCAAAACCCAAGTTTTACAAATCTCACGTCTAGGACTCATGGAAATGACCCGCCAAAGACTCAATGAAAGCCTCCAAGACACACTTTATGACCCATGTCCATACTGTCACGGCAAAGGAAAAGTGAAAAACCTCATGAGCATGAGTGTTGAAATTCAGCGCGACATCCACACCCTCATCAACCGTAATGAAGGTCAGTGGGGCGATGTCATTATTGTGATTAACTCAGAAATACTTAATCGCTTTAAAAACGAAGACTCAGCTCTACTTGGTGAGTTAGAACGTCAACATACTGGCAGATTAATTTTCCGTAGTGCCCCTCATCTTCAACGTGAGCAATACTCTATTTTGGACGCTAAAACAGAACAGCCTATAGATGTTCACAGAAGCCTGCGCAAAAAATAACCTTGCTCACTAATATCGCCAAAACTGGCGCTTAAACTCTCTTAGCTTATGCTTGATTTTTTTAATTCTGATTGTATCAGCTTAAAAATTTGCGGCATCACCCAAGCAAGTACAGCTCAAGCCCTTATTGAATTAGGGGTTGATGCCTTAGGCTTTAATTTTTGGCCTCAATCAAAACGCTACTTAGAGCCACAACAAGCGCAAACATGGCTACCTAAAATCCAACACTTATCGCCTCACCCAACAAAACAGCCAATTATTAAAATAGGGCTTTTTGTCAATCAATCACTTGCGCAAATACAAGAGCTCTATCAACAAGGATTTTTTGATTACGCTCAACTCCATGGCGAAGAAACTCCCTCATTCACCAAAGAACTCATAAGCCTAGGTATCCCCTGCATCAAAGCTCTGCGTATCAAAGACGAGCAAGATATACCACTCGTGACTGAATTTAGTCATACAGGTATTAGTGCGCTTCTACTCGATGCTTATCACCCACAAGAGCAAGGTGGCAGCGGACATAGCTTTGACTGGGAGCTTATCTCACACCCCTCAATACAACAAACAGCTATTCCTATCATTTTAGCTGGTGGTATTAACACCTCCAACATCTCTAAAGCAGCTCAAGTTCCGGGAATTGTAGCTCTTGACCTCGCTTCTGGTGCAGAAAGCTCACCAGGCAAACAAGACTTAGAAAAAGTAAGCTTATTACTCAACAAACTTACCACTTCCATTAGAAATTAAGCCCTTGCTTTTATATTGATAAACTCATCTAATTATCTTAAGTTTCTTTCATGATGTCGCCTTTTCAATCCTTACCTAGCATAGCTGGCTACGAGCTAATTGCACCATTAGGCGACACTTTTCATGCCACAGTTTACAAAGCCATAAACGACAAAGGCCAAGAGTGCGCACTCAAAGTATTCAAAAAACACGACTTCAATAAGCGCTTAATCACTCAAATCCTTACTCATTTTGAAGAAGAAGACAACACCCACCCCACCATTCTCGTCCCTATAAACCGACTACAAATTAATCAGTCGCCCATCTACCTAGAGTCACCTCTATTACTCAACTCCCAAGACGAGCCTGCCTGTATCAAACACCTAGATTTAATTAATCCTCAATTTAGATCCAGCAAAGGTTATTACCTCATATCTTTATTAGCTAACCACCTATCCTCATTACACCTACAAGAAGCGTTTCATGGCAACCTCAAGCCCTCAAACTTATTTATGATAAATGAGGACGAGCTACTCCTCAACGATTATGGCTTAGTTTGCAACCTACGAGGCAGTTATCAAATCCCTCACAAAGACTGGATCTACCTAGCTCCCGAACAGCTAAGCAATCTACCTCTCAACTCAATAGAGCGCCTTGACAAAGTTGATATCTATAGTTTTGGCATCATTGCCTACCAGCTCATGACAGGAGAGCTGCCTTGGGGGCTTACCTACACAACACTCCAAGACCTCAGCTCACCCGAAAGCCTACAAAACTACCTATCCAAAACAAAAAAACTAGAATGGCCAGACGATCCTAATCTAAGCTCATTTGACGAAAAACGTCGCCACCTCATCGAAAAATGCTTAGCATTTGATTTCCATGTCAGACCCAAAGACATGAGCTACGTATCACTCGAATGGAACCAAATAACCATTAATGAACAGCACAGTAACGTAAAAATCACATGGAAAAAACGCCTCATTAAAAACTGGATAATCGTCACATGTCTCATCGCCGCAACTATCACCCTAAGTTTTTACGCCTACAAATTTCACAAAGACTGGAAAATAGAAAAAGAGCAACGACAAGCCATAACCCGCATGCTTAACGAATCTAATATCGATTCATTAAGCACCAAACAAGAGAAAATGAAAATTCTCTACAACTCAAGCACACTCAAAGAAAAGCTCGAGCAAGACAAAAAAAACATCAAAGATCGACTAGAAAAAGACAAGCAAGACATCAAAGACAAATACTCTAAGCAACTCAAGCTCAGCTGGGAACTTTCAGACCAACTCTTTTACTGGTTAATCAACCACAATTCCAAACAACTGCCCACACTAGAATCCAACAGCCAACGCATAGCCACACTCAAAAAACAGCTAGACAAGCTCAACAAAGCCTCAAACGCACCTAACAATCAAAACCCACTCACTCCGTTTGGCATCAAACTACCCATCATTCAAGCTGAAATGGCACTCGCAGACAATAACAGCCAAGAAGCCTACAAATACCTTAGCACCATCCCAAAAATCGACACTTACAAAGAAAACCAACCATTATTTGAACGACACTTAAGAGCTCATTACCTACTCGCCTCCCTTTGGACAAAAGAAAACAAACATTTAGAAGCAGCCAAAATCTTTGAATCTATCATCAATAGCTTAACTAACTACACCAACACCAATAACACTCACTTTATCCAAACACAACGCATCTTAGCTCTCTCACATTTAGCCCTAGGGGAACACAAACTTAACTCCACAGACATCAGCAAAGCCGCGAATCACCTACAAACAGGAATCTCCTTACTCCAAACCTACAGCATCTCTGAAAACCCTTATTTCATCATCCAACGCCAATGGGCAAAAAGCAGTAATGACATCTTTTATCTCAGTCATTATTTCCCTATCTACAAAAACAACCTCCCCCTAAAACAAGACACCCTAAAAACATTACAAAAACTCCAACAAAAACAACCTAACGTACCACTATTTAAAATAACAGAGGGGCAAATCATAGCCGAACAAGCCTATGAAGCTTTCTTTGACGCCAATTACAGCCAATCCGTAGCTCTATTTGACGAATCGCTTAAAACACTCAAGAGCCAAACAATCCAAGACCCCGAATTAAAACAACTCCAACAAATAGCCATTGCCGAAACACTCAGCAAAGAAGCTCTCGTACACATCAAAAAATACCGCAATACAGAAGCTAGATCCTGCCTAAACCAAGCCATTAAAATCGCCTCAACCATACCCAACAACTCTCCTCACACCTTCAAAAAAGCCATAACCCTTAGTCAAGCTCACGCGCGCTTAAGCATCTACCATGGACACACACTCAACACTACAGAAGAACTACAAGAACTAGAAAAAGCAATCAACACCCTCAAATCAACAAATCTAACCACCCTAAAAAAACACCAAAGAAACTTTATTCAACAGCAGCAAGCAACCTACTACTACGATTTAGCCTACCTAACCAAAAATAAAAACCGCAGCGCCCAAAGCAAGCTACACATAGCTGAATCCAAAAAACTCTGGCAATCCCTCATCCAAGAAAACCCCCAAGAAAAAATCTACCAAGAAGGACTATCCAACGCAGAAAGTTTCTCTAGCTAAACCTCGCAAGCTAACAACTAAAAACATCAGACAATTAAACCATAAAAATAATAAAAGTAATCATTATATTAGAGAGTTAAATATCTATGATAATCATGATGTAGATAATCGAAGTTCAACATGGATAAAAGGGCAAATATTAATTAAGAATTTTCATTTAACTTCTTAATTAATTCTTGTTCTTCTTTATTGCACATCACCCATCTCTTAGCATTACTTGTGTTACTAATATGTCCCATGTGTAACTTTTTCGCAAGTGATAAGTCGCTCCTTCAAATTCTGGTTAGTCTGCCAAATCAGCTAGCGACTAGCGTGGCTGATAAGACTGGGCTCATCAAATCAAAAATCAAAGAACCGACCCCCAAGAAGGCTGGGCTCATCAAATCAAAAATCAAAGAACCGACCCCCGACATCATTTTGCAAAACTCCAAAACAACGTGATTTTGGATAAAATTGGAAATGTTGCGAAAATCGTGGAAGCACAGCGTATTAACAATACTCGAGAACCGCGAAAGTTTCAAAACTTTTCAATTTTGCCAAAAGTGGAGAATTTGCAGAAAGTCTTAGTTTTGAATTTTGTAAATATCACTCAACCCAGCTGCTGATTCGTGGATGTAGTTATCTTAGATTTGCTACTGACTTATTAAAAATAAATCATTTTACCCTTTCTGCGTATTCAGGATTCAAGATGCCTTGCTTATAGAATAAATCCCAACCACCTTTTGAAAAGTTACTGTAATATAAATCTAAATTAAGCTCTTGATTTCCTGTCCATCGATTAGTTTTGACAGGTATTGCAATAGGTAGGTAGCTTTCTGCCACAAAAAAATCACCAAGCTCTTTCTTAACTTTAATAATAGTAATTAACTCTCCTTTTTTTAAGCCTCCTATAAGTTTTCTTCCCCCATATGTTTCGCCTATATAATTTTCATTATAGCTTTTTTCCCATTTAGAAGAAAGAAATGCCGTAGCGCTTCGGTTGACAACTAAATAATTTCTTTTATCACCATAATATTCTATAATATAAGCATCATTCTTTAATCTCCATACTGTATCTACAAGTTTATTATGCGGAGATTTGTTGCTAACATCAGCTTTTATACCTGCAGACCTTAATATAGTATTACAACTAGATAAACTTGAAATTAGTATTAGTAAAACTAGATATTTTTTACACTTATTTTTTTTGTTCATGGTTTTACTTTTTAATTTCTGCTTGTTCTGAACGCTCAATTGCATCTTCTCCATAATGTTTCTCAAAGTTATGCCCATCTTTGCCGTCGCTATAAGTAGTGATATTGCCATTCAAATTATTAAGCCAATTTCTAGGGTCTATAAAAGGAATTGGGTCTTTAATGCCTCGTTCATTGTAGGTATTTTTGAGACCTGAGTCGGTAATAGCTACTTGAGCACCAAAGGTTTGTGAGCTGATTTTTGATTTAATGTTATCATTTAAGAGAGCTAAACCTCCTTTGGTCACACTTCCTCCTTGACTATGTGAAGTGGCTTCAATAGTTATGTCAGGATAATTGCCATAAATAATTCTAGCGGTATCAGCAACATTTAAGCTAGGAGTATTAATAAAACCTACTGACTCAGTTATAGTTTGAATAAGATCTCCTAAGACAAAAAAGTGCGTATTATTAGTAACTGCCTGAGTGACTTGCTTTGTTACTTTTTCTGCTGTAACAGCAATCTTTTCGCCGCTCTTTACACTTGTAGCAATACCATTAACTGACAAACCTGTAGCACCATCTTTTACCTCATTTTGAATATCAAATAAGTCTCCTGTAACGACACTAGTAGCTGTTCCAGCTAAAACTCTAGTTGCAGTAATCGGTTTTCCTCGAGTAAGTTGTTTGCCTGCCTCACCTAAATGACGCCCTGCATTAACTACAGGCTCATCTGCCGTATCAATGACGATTTGAGCAGAAAGAGCTAAGTTTTTACTTAAATCCTGAAGCTCAGGTGTGAATTCACCTTGTATGGTTCCTAAGTCTCTTT
>DGKB01000023.1 GCA_002386905.1 Akkermansiaceae bacterium UBA4581
CCTCACACTTCTAGCAAGTAGTAGCTACGCAGTATAGGTCTTGTACTTATCGGGGAGTAGCTCAGCTTGGTAGAGCGCTGCGTTTGGGACGCAGATGTCGCAGGTTCGAATCCTGTCTCCCCGACCACTCAAGATTTCAAGAAAAGAACCTGCAAGCATCTAGCTAGCAGGTTTTTTTATTTTAGGATTTTAAATTTTAACTTTTCACACACCCAGTGTCACTCATCGTTCAAAAATATGGCGGTTCATCAGTAGGCTCAGTTGAGCGCATACAAAATGTAGCTAACCGCATCAAAGCCAAGCAAGAGCAAGGCGACCAAGTAGTCGCTGTGATCTCGGCTATGGGTGGAGTTACGGACTCGTTGCTTGATTTAGCTAATCAAATCAGTAGTCAACCTAGTCAACGTGAGCTCGATGTGCTTCTAGCTACAGGTGAACAGCAATCCATTGCCTTACTCACTATGGCTCTACACGAAATCGGTATTGATGCGGTTTCTTGTACAGGAAGGCAAGCTGGAGTATTAACTACTGGGACGCATACTGCAGGCAAGGTACACTCAATTAACGCAGAGTCTGTTCTCAATAATGTCAAGCAAGGTAAGGTCGTTATCGTCGCAGGATTTCAAGGAATTAATGAGCAGGGCGATATCCATACACTCGGACGTGGTGGCTCTGATTTAAGTGCTATTGCAATAGCTCATGCTATAGGTGCTGATAAGTGTGAAATCCTCACAGATGTAGATGGAGTGTACACCTGTGACCCGCGAGTCGTACCTAAAGCTCAGAAAATCCAAGAAATTTCCTATGATGAAATGTTTGAAATGGCCTCAAGTGGGTCGAAAGTCATGCAAGCTCGCTCTGTCGAATTTGCTAAAAAACACAATGTAGTATTTGAAGTCAGATCAAGTCTAAATCAAAACTCAGGAACCCTAGTTATCGAAGAAACCCCCGCCATGGAAGCCGTTGTTATTAGAGGCGTCTCTATTGAGAGAGCCCAAGCCCGTATTACTATTACAGGACTCCCTGATGTCCCAGGAACATCTGCCAAGGTATTCACTGCTTTAAGTGGAGCTGAGGTCAATGTTGACATGATTGTGTCTAATAATACGCATGAAGGACTCACCCGTCATTCACTCACCATTCCTCAATCTCAGTACCTACAAGCTAAGCAAGCGCTGGAGCCAGTATTAAGCGCTATTAGCGACGAAGCTCAACTAGAAAGTGAGCAAGGTATAGGTAAATTATCCGTAGTCGGTGTAGGCATGAAGTCTCATCACGGTGTCGCCGCCCAAATGTTCGAAGCTCTTGGTCAAGCAGGCATCAACATAGGCATGATATCCACCTCAGAAATTAAGATCACCATTACCCTAGCTGAGGAAGATCTTGAAAGAGGGGCTCAAGTAGTACACACAGCCTTCGGCCTCGATGCTTAATAAGTCGCACTTTTGAGCTTAAATCACTTATGGCTGAACTGCCGTGGTGCTCGAGAATGTCTTAATTCACTGCGCGCCACGTTTCATCAATAAGCGATTTAATTATCAAAACCGTTGAGTCATGAATATGACTCAACTTTGCGACTTAGAGCTAGATTATTTAGTTGGGATTTGATGAAGTTAAGGGATGAAGAATTCAATCTACATTATTAAATTAATGAAATTTAGAAAATATCAAATAATTATATTAGCTTTGCTGGTAAATCAGGTGTTTTCTTACTCTATGTTTATACCTGATTCTAAAGAAAGCATTCAAAAAAGTGATGTGATTTTATTAGGATCACTTCAGGCTAAACAAGAAGATAGAGATCCAACAACAGAAGAAATTTTTAAATTAGGAGGAGTTTCTGTTAATTATTATCTTACTATAAAAGAAGTATTAAAATCTCCCGTAGATTTAGCCGCCATAGTTCATTTAAAATCACCGCACCCTTTGCATATATTTTCTTTTGAAAAAATTAAAGAAAAAGCAGGGGCTCAAGATATTATTATTTTAGGGTCATTGGATGACAATAATAATATTATTTTAAATCTAGGGATTTTTGCCTTTTGGCCACATGGAGTTAATATTGATGGTTATTTGCCAAGTAAAAATATAGATGAATTAGTTAGCTATATAAAAAAAGAGTTAGCCAAGGTTAAAAGTGATATTATAGAGCTTTAGTCGACTTATTGAGCTTTAATTTATGCTTAGCTCACTTTTAACTGTTCACTCTTAACTCTTCACTTATTACTGTTCACTTATCAGTCTTCGCATACTTGACAAATAGGTGGGCTGCGCCTAACTTCAAGCAATCAATGATATGGAAAAATTACTAACTTCAAATTTGAAACTGGGCATTATCTCTGGTGGGCAATTGGGTAAGATGCTCATTCAAGAGGCGAGCAAGTGGGGGATTGCGAGTTATATTTTAGATAATGATGAGGAGTGCTCTGCTAGAGGAGTTGCGTCACATTATGTTAAGGGTAGTAACTTAGATTTTGAGGCGGTTTATGAGTTTGGTAAGCTCGTGGATGTGCTGACCTTTGAGTTGGAAAATATCAACATTGAAGCTCTTAAAAAACTTAAACAAGAAGGGTGCAAGATTGCTCCTAGTCCTGAGATTTTGGAGCTGATTCAAGACAAAGGGTTGCAGAAACAGTTTTATCAAGACAATGAGATTCCTACTTCTAGCTTTGAGCTATATGAATCTAAATCAGCAGTTTTAATTGCTGTTGAGAGTGGTGCCATTCAATTTCCGTTTGTGCAAAAGTTGCGTAAAGGTGGTTATGATGGGCGTGGTGTAGCTGTGATAAGTGATGTTAATGATCTAGGTAAATTGCTCGATGGAGCTTGCGTAATTGAGGCCAAGGTCGCAATTGAAAAAGAATTATCGGTAGTCGTCGCACGCAATCAAAATGGTGAGGTCAAATGCTACCCTGTAGTGGAGATGTTGTTTGATCCTAAGGCTAATTTGGTTGATAAACTGATTTGCCCTTCGGTGATTAGTGAAGAAAAATCAGAGAAAGCGCTGAACTATGCCAGCAAAATTATTGAGACGCTAGATATGGAAGGCTTGCTTGCTGTTGAGTTTTTTCTCGATACCAAGGGTGATATTGTTGTTAATGAAATGGCCCCTAGACCTCATAATAGTGGGCATCACACCTTTGAGAGCGTTGTGACATCTCAGTTTGAACAGCATTTACGAGCAGTGCTTAATTTGCCTTTGGGTAGTACAGAAATCAAGATGCCTTCGGTTATGATTAATATCCTAGGAGCAGAGGGGCACGAAGGTCCTGTGCATTATGAAGGTTTAGTCGAGAGTATGGCAATCGAAGGGGTCAAGATTCATATCTATGGCAAAAAAATTACCAAACCTTATCGCAAGATGGGGCATGTGACTATCATGTCGGCATCGATAGAAGAAGCTCAAGAAAAAGCCGATAGAGTTAAACAGTTAATCAAAGTAAAATCATGCAAAAGAAATTAGTAAGTATCGTCATGGGTTCAGATTCTGATTTGCCGATTATGAAGCAGGCAGCAGAAGTGCTCTTAGAATTAGGCATCGAATGCGAAATTGATATTGTATCAGCACATAGAACTCCTGAGAAACTTTATGAATTCTCGTCCAAGGCGCATACTAGAGGTGTAGCGGTGATTATAGCTGGTGCTGGTGGTGCCGCTCATTTGCCAGGTATGGTGGCTGCGATATCCCCGCTACCTGTGATTGGAGTTCCCATTAAGTCGAGTAATTCTATTGATGGTTGGGACTCGATTTTATCTATCCTGCAGATGCCAAACGGCGTTCCTGTAGCTACGGTTGCTCTCAATGGAGCTAAGAATGCAGGTATTCTTGCTGCTCAAATTATATCGACTATGGATAGCGAGGTACAAAACCGTATCATAGCTTATAAGCAAGATATGAAAGAGCAAGTGAATGTTAAATCAGCTAATCTGAATAAGTAGTACTGTTGCGCTTAAATCATCAAAACCATTGAGGCATTCTGCCTCAATTTGACCGCTTATTAAAGCGAGTTCTAAGTAAATGTATATTATAGTTATTATAATTTCATTAATTTTAGCAGCGATGTCTTTTGCTGGAGAGATTATTAGTGGGAATATAGGTCATGTGAAAAATGGAAGAGAACCAAATGCTAGTGCTGCAATATTTCCAATAATTCCATTTGGCTCATTATTTATCGTTTTGATAACGTTTTTACTGAATAAAATTTATGATGATTTAGGTTTTTATCTAGTTGTAGGTCTCTTTGTTATTTATTGTCCGATTTGGTATGTACCTTATATGAAATCCAAAAAAGAGCTGGAGTCTATGATTAAAAATCAATCTCAAAAATAAGATTGGTTAACTGTCGTATTGTCAATCATGAATGGCTATATGATCTAATTGACAATTTATGGGCTTTGGATAACTCTTTAAAACTTATTTAGTTTATGGTGTTTTATACTCAATCTATAATTTACAAATTATCTTGATTGGGTTAAGGTCTGCATATGCTTGAGAACAACCCTTCACGACAGGAATTATTAGAAACAGGCTTAGATTTATTAGACTCAACTTTAGAAGAGATATCCTCTTGTTTAGCGGTCGCTCTAAAGCAGTTAGGACAAGATGAGTTGCTGGATTATATACCTTGGAGAAAGGATGCTAAACCATTAAGTGAGGCCTCCCATATATCTACTGAGCTTATGGCTCAGCTCTACTCATTGAGTTTTCAAATTCTCAATATGGTAGAGGAGAGAGTGGCTAGCCAAATTAAAAAACAACGGGAGGACAGTTTAGGTGCTCACTCAATTCGAGGTAGTTGGGCAGAGACAATTTGGAAGCTCAAGCACGAACTTAATCTTAATGAAGACCAAGTTTTAGAAATTTTAGATCAGGTCCAAATTGAGCCAGTATTTACGGCTCACCCTACTGAATCTAAGCGCCTTACTGTGCGTGAATGGCATCGTCGTATTTACAATCAACTCTTAGAGCTCGAAGATACGACTAAAGGCAGCCTTGATTACGATCGTATTAAGAAAAAAATTGCGATGAGTTTAGAGGCTCTTTGGTTGACGGGAGAGATTCATTTAGTGCGTCCTAATATCAATGATGAATTGAGAAATGCTCTCTTTTATCTACGCAAACGTTTTCCACAGGTATTAAAAACTTTGGGTTCTAGCTTTATTGGGCCATGGAAGGAAGCTGGTTATGATGAGGATAAGTTTCTTGAGTATCGTCGTGCTTCTGGGGCGTTATCTTCATTTGGTATTTGGATTGGTGGTGATCGTGATGGACACGGACTAGTCACTGCGGATGTGACTAAAAGTACTCTCTATGAATTACGTAAGCAGGCCGTTAAATTGATGCGTGATGAGTTAGAGTTCTTAGCTCGTCAACTTAGTATTACGACACATAATTCAGCGTTGCCATTGAATTTAGAGCGTAGGCTTTTAGCATTAAGAGAGGAGCTAAAAAATCATCCTGACGCTTACAAAGTGCTTGAGTATAACAAGTATGAACCATGGAGAGAGATGCTCTATTGGATGAAAAACAAGCTAGACTTTGATCTAAACTTCGAAGATGGCGGCTATGTAACTAAAGAGGCTTTAGATGCTGATTTGAAACTTATTCACGAAAGTCTTATTGAGGTAAAAGCTCATTTGATTGCTGATGAGTTTATTGTGCCACAACGTCGTTTGTTGAGTATTTTTGGTTTGCAGTTAGCCCGTTTGGATATCAGACAAAACTCAGACTTTCATAATCTAGCTGTAGAGCAAATGTTAGCTCTAGCTGGTCAAGAGGATATTGATTTTAAAAACTGGTCAGAGGAGAAGCGTTTAGCTTTCCTTGAGGAGCAGCTAAACCAAGAGCAAACATTACTCAACTCAGGTCAGGTAATCGATGCTCAATCGCCTAATGCTCAAGCTGTACTTGATTGTTATCGAGTGATTGCTGAATTTAGCCAAGAATATGGTATCGATTGTTTGGGTAGCTTGATTGTATCAATGACACGTAGCGTATCAGATTTATTAGTGGTGCATTTCTTAGCCAAAGAAGCGGGATTAAGCACCTGGAATAAAACCTACTGGAATTGTCCATTACAGGTCGTTCCGTTATTTGAGACTATGGATGATTTAGATATGTCAGCTGAAATCATGGATCATTACCTTAGTGCAGGTATTGTGAGTGCACAAGGGCAGTCTAAACAGCAAGTGATGTTAGGTTACTCAGACTCGAATAAAGACTGTGGTATTTTATCTGCTACTTGGGCCTTGTTTAGAGCGCAAGAAGCTCTAACTCAAGTAGGTGAAAAACACAATGTGATGCTTGAATATTTCCATGGTCGTGGTGGAACTATCTCTCGTGGTGCAGGTCCAACTAACTGGTTCCTTAAGGCATTGCCACATGGTTCTCTTCAGGGGCGTTTTCGTATGACAGAGCAGGGTGAAACTGTTGCTCAAAAATACGCTAACCCAAGCACAGCACAAGAGAACTTAGAATTACTTATTGCAGGCGTTACGGTAACGACTGCTCAGCACAAGTATGGCGTGCCTAAAGAAATTGACTTTAGGGATATGCTCAATGACTTAAGCACAACAAGTCAGAAAACTTATCAAAGCTTGTTAGCTGAAGATAATTTTATAGCATTTTACCGTCAGGCAACACCTATTGATGCCTTAGAAAATGCTCGTATTGGTTCGCGTCCTGCACGCCGTGTTGATGTGAATAGTTATAGTCTCGATGATTTGCGCGCGATTCCTTGGGTGTTCTCATGGACTCAGTCTAGGTTCTATTTGCCGGGTTGGTTTGGTGTGGGGTCAGCTCTTGAAGCGTTAAACGTTGCTGACAATACAGGTATAGAGAAGCTTAAAAAAGCGATAGGAGAGCACGATTTCTTACGCTATGTATTCACTAATATAGAAATGAGCCTTAGGTCTGCCGATTTAGAATTAATGCATGCTTATGGAGATTTAGTCAAAGATAGAGCTATTGCAGATGAATTTCTTAACCCAATAGACAAAGAGTACAAACTTACCGCTAAATGGATACATAAACTATTTGGCAGAAAGATTGAAGAGCGTCGTCCACGTGTTGCTAAAACATTAGAACTTAGAGAAGAATCTCTTAAACTACTTCATTTACAGCAAATTGCTCAAATTAAAAAATGGCGTGATTTGATAGAACAAGGAAAGCCTGAGGAAGCAGAAGAATTCTTCCCTCAAATTTTATTGTCTATTAATGCGATTGCTAGTGGGTTACGAACAACTGGTTAAAACAGGTTAACCTATAAATAATAAAGAATGTTAAATATTAGAGATCAGTTTCCTATTTTAAAACAAAAAATTAAGAATCAATCTGATCTTATTTATTTTGATAATGCAGCGACTAATCAAAAGCCCCAAGTGGTGATTGATAAAATCAGTGAATATTATTCAAAAACAAACTCTAATATTCACCGTGGAGTCCATCATTTATCGCAGGTCGCTACTACAGATTACGAAGAATCTCGTGACTTAATAGCTCAATTCATTAATGCCAAGAGTGTCAAAGAGGTTATTTTTACCAGTGGTTGCACAGAAGGGATTAATCTTGTGGCTACCATTTTAGATAAAGCAAATTACTTAAAAATAGGTGATGAGATTGTCGTTTCAGGTTTGGAACACCACTCTAATATTGTGCCATGGCAAATGCTCTGTGAGGCAACAGGAGCGATTCTTAAATACGTGCCTGTTGCTCAAGACGGAGCGATTGATTGGGAGCAAGGTTTGGAACTCATAACGAGTAAAACTAAGTTAGTAGCTATCACTCATTTATCCAATGCATTAGGAATTATACCTCCAGTAGATAAATATATTACTAAAGCCAAGCAGAACGGAGCACTTACTCTAGTCGATGGTGCTCAATGGGTGGCACACTACCCGCTAGATGTTCAGGCATTAGGTGCTGATTTTTATGTGTTTTCAGGGCATAAACTTTATGGGCCTACAGGTACTGGTGTTCTTTGGGGGAGAGAAGATTTGCTTAATGAACTACCTCCTTACAAGGGTGGTGGCGAAATGATTGCGGAAGTCACGTTTGCCAAAACAACTTATAATGTGTTACCTAATAAATATGAAGCGGGAACACCAAATATCTCAGGAGGGATAGCACTTGCCCAAGCGGTTAAATTTGCTCAAAGTTTAGACTGGAATGCTGTAGCAAACCATGAAAAAGAACTCACTCAATTAGCGCTCAAAGGTTTGCAAAGTTTAGACAATATTGAGCTATACACACCAGGAGTGGTGCCTAATGGCTTGGTTTCCTTTAATGTCAAAGGAGTGCATCATTATGATGTGGGGACTTTACTGGATCAGTTTGGTATTGCTGTACGTACAGGTCATCATTGCTGTCAGCCACTCATGCAACAACTAGGAATTACGGGTACGATTAGAGCGTCATTTGCTTGTTACAATACTCTTGAAGAAGTTGAAGTATTCATAGAAAAACTTAAAAAATCACTATTACTTTTATCTTAAATTATTATGAAAAATGTCTTCGTTAATATTCTAGCAGCCCTAGGAGGTATCTACCTCATCCAAATCATTGGTGGTGTTTTAATCATAGTGGCATTATTCACAGCGGGTACCACTACTTATTCTTCTAGTTATAGTGATTTTTCTTCGATTCTTGATTCAGGAGGACTGACTGAAGAAGTTGTCAGTAAAGGTTCAGCTAATGAAAAAATTAGACTTATCGAAGTGGAAGGCGTCATCTCTGATCATAGTGATTACGCAAGCCAACCTTCAATGGTAGAGAGCTTTCAAGGGCAGCTTACCAGAGCTTTAGCAGATGATGCGACCAAAGCTATTTTAGTAAGAATTAAATCTCCAGGTGGAGAAGTAACCGCCTCAGATAAGATGTATGAAGCCCTTAAGTCAGCTGCAGATAAGAAACCAACTCTAGTTTATTTAGATGGCATAGCTGCTTCTGGTGGTTATTACCTAGCTTGTGGAGCGCCTTATATCGTGGCATCACCCACTACAATTACAGGTAGTATAGGTGTGATTATTCAATCACCTAAGTATCAAGACTTACTTGGAAAAATTGGTGTGGAAATGCGAGTTTATAAGAGTGGACCCCACAAAGATATCCTCAGCGGTTCTCGCAATATGACAGAAACAGAAGACTCAATTATCCAAAATATGGTGGAAGAGTCTTATGTACGCTTTATTAATATTGTATCTGAATCTAGAGGCTTAGATGAAGCAACCTTGCGTGGCTATGTTGCGGATGGTCGTGTGTATTCAGGTACGACAGCCAAAGAGCTCAAAGTAGTAGATAGCTTAGGCTATCAAGAAGATGCCATCAATAAACTTAAAGAGATTGCTAACATCCCTAACGCTCAAGTTATCAAGCATTTTCACAAGCCAAGTATTAACGATTACTTAAGTTTATTTGGAGCTAAATTCACAGGTAAGACAGAAGTAAACGTAAACTTGTCAGGTGTATCCTCTAACCTTAAAGCAGGGATACCTTACTACCTATCTCCATTGCATATATCTGAATTTTAATAGCTATGAATGTATCAGAATCGTTAAAACTTATAGCTCAAGGCGCGAGCCAAATTATCAGTACCGAAGAACTTGAAAAAAAACTGCAAGAGGGTAGACCTCTAAGAGTTAAATTAGGTGTAGACCCTACAGCTCCAGACATACACCTTGGGCATAGTGTAGCCCTTGAGAAGTTACGTCAATTTCAGAGTTTGGGTCATCAAGCAGTACTTATTATTGGTGATTTTACTGCCACAGTAGGTGACCCTACAGGACGTTCAGTAGCTCGCCCACCTATCACCCGCGAAGAGGTGTTAGCTAATGCCAAAACCTATACTCAGCAAGCTTTTAAAATTCTGGATGAATCAAAAACAGAGATTGTATATAATGGCGAATGGTTCCGTAAAATGACTTACGAAGAAGTGCTTAAGCTCAATGCTAGAGTTACTCTACAGCAGATGCTCCAACGTGAGGACTTTAAAAAACGAGTCAAAGAGGGCACCCCAGTTTCTATTCATGAACTTCAGTACCCAATTATGCAGGGTTGGGATTCAGTTATGGTCAAATCCGATGTTGAGATTGGAGGGACAGACCAACTATTTAATAACCTCGTAGGACGTGAGTTACAAAAAGCTGAAGGGCAATCTCAGCAAGTAGTACTACTCATGCCATTACTCGAAGGTCTAGACGGCGTCAAAAAAATGTCTAAATCTTATGGCAACTATATTGGGGTCAATGAAGCTCCTAATGACATGTTTGGCAAGATAATGAGTATCTCTGATGATCTCATGGGGCGTTACTACACACTGTTGTTAGGTGAAACTTTAGATGAAAGCCAACACCCAATGGACGCTAAGAAAGCTCTAGCTAAATCAATTGTCACACGTTATCATTCTGCTGACTTAGCTGAGCAAGCACTACTTAATTGGGAGAGCCAATTTTCAAAAAAAGATTTAGCTTCAAGCGATTTACCAGAATTGGAAATCAGCCTCTTTGACTCTACAGAAAATTTAGTGCAAATAGTCAGTCTCGCTTATGAGCAAGCATTTAGCATTAAGCGCTCCAATGGCGACATCAAAAAGCAGCTTATCGCCACAGGAGCTATTCAGCTCAATGAAACCAAGCTTACTGATATACATGCTAAGCCAGAGTTAGCGACAGGAGACGTTTTTAAAATAGGCAAAAAACATGCCATACGTTTCAAGTAATTAGTTTTAAAATAAATGAATCAGCATATCAATCAAGCTTACGAAGAAGCTCTTAAAAACTTGGTTGATAGCATCCTTCAGATTGGAGCTGAATCATTTAGCCATGTCGATATGGCAATCAAAGGCTTACTCACCAGTAATATTGAATTATGCAATCAAGTAATTAATAACGATGAGCATATCAATCAAATGGATAAGCTTATCACGCAGCGCGGGCTAAATATACTAACCCGTTTTAATCCATTAGCAGGGGACCTACACCAAACAGTACAGGGAATCCTCATTAGCACCCATTTTGAACGTATCGGCGACCATGCAGCCAATATGGCTAAATATGCTAAGTATATTATTTCAGAGCGAGAAGTCTCGGAAACTAAGAGCATAGAGCCTCTGTACTCACTCACTTCTGAGTCTATACAGGCAGCAATCATGAGCTACCGCAACCAAGATGCCAAGCTAGCGCAAAGTATTATAGATCAAGACTCCATCCTCGATTTCAAGTGCTCAGAGTACATCAAAAGTCTCACCAAAGCCATGAATCAAACCGATTCCACCTACAACCAAGCCTTTATGAATTTGATTTTCATTACAAGGTGTCTAGAGCGTATTGGAGATCTATCAGCGCTCATAGTCAAAGACGGCGTCCTCAGATAAGTAGGCATGATAATTTCAAGCAATCTGCTTCGTTTTTTAAGATGATTGCAGTAGCTCTTCTTTTCTACAGCAACATCTTAAATGCCTCGCATCTTACTTAAACTTAGCATGCTTGGAGGCTTGAGAAGTGTGATAATTTATCCATCAATGGCAACATCATCTAAAATAACTCGCTAGCTTTAAGTGTATGGTCAGTATTAATGCTCAGCTTTGCTAGTTATTCAATAATCTCAATGGTTTTAAAATTAGCTTTTGTCTACACTGTGCGCTATGATTTTTCCATCAAAGGCAACATCATCTAAAATAACTTGCTAGCTTTTAGATATGATAGAGTGCTAACTTAGATTGAATAAGTTAAATTTGTATGATTTACTTTTTAAGTATTTATGATGTTAGAAAAATTAGCAAAAGGCTTACTTGAGCCATTAGTCAAAGGATTATTTTATGCTATAGGCTGGGTATTTTTAAATATATTTTCTTTAGGTAATATACAAATACAACCTTTAGGGCATAAGGCTATGCCTAACAAAAAAGACCAGTACAGAGTCACAATTAAAGGTCACAAATATCTAGCTAAAGATGTGTTCATTTTAATAGGTCTATTAATCTCTATTGTTGCATGTGTAGCGGTTTATTTCTTACTTAAATAAAACAAACAGTGATAAATCAAATGCCTCAACCTATCATCACTCGTTTTGCGCCGTCACCTAGTGGGGATTTGCATTTGGGGCATGCGTATAGTGCGTGGCTGATTGAGCAGTTTGTGCAGAGTAATAGGGCGTTAGGTTTAGCTGTGGCTGAGCCTTTGTTGCGTTGGGAGGATATTGATTATACTCGTTGTTCTGTGGAGTCTGAGCATAGTATCATGGAGGATTTGGCATGGTTAGGTTTTAGTTATAATCAATCTCAACCTTGTCTACGTCAAAGTGAGAGATTAGCTCTATATGCTCAAGCTTTAGATAAGCTCAAAGAGCGAGAATTTATCTATCCGTGTTTTTGTACGCGTAAGGATATTAAGCAGGCTCTTGATAATCAAGTCGTTGATAGTTTACTTAATGCTCCACATGCGCCTAGTACAGAAGCTTACCCAGGTACTTGTAAGCACTTGAGTCACATACAACGACAAGAATTATTAGCAATTGATAAGGCTTATTCTTGGCGTATAGATAGTAGAAAAATACGTGAACAATTAGAAAATGATGGAGTTGAACTAAGTTTTAATGATTTAACCCAACCAAAGAGAACTCAGATTAATTGGGATCTAGTTAATGATACTATCATTGCCCGTAAAGATGTTCAGACTTCTTATCATCTAGCAGTGGTTATTGATGATGATGCTCAGAGTATCACTCATGTTATAAGGGGTGAGGATTTACGAGAAGCCACACATCTACATCGAGTATTACAAGAGCTGTTGAATTTATCGACTCCTACTTACATACATCATCCATTGCTTTGCAATGATGAGGGGCATCGTCTAAGCAAGAGAGATAAATCCGCAACTCTTAAGTTGCTTAGAGTTGATTACCCTAAATCACAACAGTTTTTTGATGCGCAAAATTGGCAGAGTATTACCGATATTTGTCAGCAATATTTTTTAAAAAGTTAATATAAAGTAAACTTTAAGTTAAAATAAAGTGTAAACTTAAACTTAAACTTAAGACTTAAGGCTTAAGGCTTAAGGCTTTATTTAGGTTTAAGCCAGATATTTTCATGCAGTTCCCAGCTATCATTTTCTTGTGGAGGTAATGATATTCCTGGTAGAATTCTGCCCCAAGTACCTTCTTTTTCTCCTGTTTCTTCTTCAAAACCTGATGGGTCTGGCTCTCCAGTAGGTAAAGGCATTGATAGTGATATGAGAGCATCTTGGTCATGATACATAGGTAATATATGCCAATTATTGTTTTTATATTCAGCTAAATTTTCAGGTAGAGGGGTTTGGTTGTCTTGATTAATAAAGTAGAGGTATTGTAGAGCTTGCTGATCTTGTTTGGTATTTTGCTGCTTAACCCAGTTGATGAGCTGAGTTGAGCCTATCCAGATATTCTGGGGTTTGGATTTCTTGGCGTACTGTGCATAGTAGCTTTCAAACTGTTTTTGGGTGTCAAAAAAGCTGATGAGTCCACCAAAGCGAGCTTGAAAGAAGCTAAAGGTTTCCTGTAGTGTAGAGCTAAGCTGCTCAGTATGAATTAGGAAATGCACTTTTTGAGTATTTGCGATGCAGTAAGTGCGGTGCAAACGATGGGCGTTGATTTGCGCAAGGAGAGAAAATTTCTTAGTTAATTCAGGGAATTGAATGTTATCATAAGTATCGATGATGTGCTCGATACACTCTTGAGCTAGCCCAGATAAACTGGTCTGTAGCGCGGCTTGACTAATATTGCTACTGTCAATGGGTTCTCCTATATTCACTAGAGTAGGATAGGCTCGTTTTCCTGTAATATATTTAAAGTACTTACCACCACTAAATCCAAACCAACTAATCCAGCTACCGTCTACGTAGATAGGTTGGGCTTTTGATTGAGATTTGCGTAGGATAAGAATAACACCTTTTTGAATTTCGTTGAGTGCGCCTGTTCGACTAAGCCTACCTTCGGGGAAGAAGCCTATCACTGAGCCTTCTTGGAGAGCTTCGATGGTTTTCTTAATGGCTTCTTTGGCTCGAGAGGGTCGAATAGTTAGAGTATTAAAGTATTCGGTGACTTTTTTGAGGAGACCTTTGGATAGGTTGGCGTCCATCACAAAACGAATAGGGCGAGGGTAACTCGTTGATAGGAAGAAAACATCTGCATAGTTGACATGATTAGGTGTGAGGAGCACGCCTTCGTCACGTACGATGCGCTCATGATTGAGAGGTAGAGCAGGGATTTTGTAGTGTGAATGCCACCAATTACTGAACCATTTCATGAGCTTATACTGATCTTTGAGAAAATCAGGGGTGTTGAGGGTTAGGTAATTTTTCCAAATATAATAAGCGATGATTATGCCAATAAGAGTGCTAACCCAGCAAGAGGTTTGGATGCCAAATCCAGCCAATTGTAATAGCAGAGAGAGAACTACAGCTATAATACCAAAGATACAGTTTAATGCGTTACTTAAGGCAAGTATTTGCCCTCTAACCTCACTAGGGGCGTGCTGTTGAACGTAAGCATTTACAGGTACAAACCAAAATGTAGCAGTTCCCGCAGCGAGGAAGTAAGCGATGTAAAGAGGCTGCATTTGCTCTAGTCCAGAGGTTAAGGCTACTTGATAAGCGTTGTAGAGATTAAATGAACAAATAACAAATAAGACTGAGCCAATTAAGCTGACCCAAAGTCTTATTTTTTTACGGCATAGAATACTAGCTGTGAGTGAACCGACAACGAGTCCTAAGCTAAGAGCAATGAGTAATTTGAAATTAAGCTGGGTAAATAAAATATCATTTCCTTGTGCTAGCTCTTTGGCAAACCGAATTAGCAGTAAATTAATGAACCCAGCAATCCCAAAAAAGCAGGCAAGCATAAGAATTGAGATAAACAATTTAGGGTATTGAGACGGTATACTTAAGAGTTCAGCCCATTTGGTGAATTTAGCTTTTTTATCAGAGGAATTAGGAATCTGATTCTTTTTTGGTAGGATGAAGCTAAGCACTAATGGCAATATTGCCATAATAAGTAGTACAATAAATATGAACTCAATAGCTGTCCATGGGCTTGCTGGAAAAGAATTGTCAATTGACTCGTCGTTGATGGTGTTTAAATTAGCGTACCAAATATTACCTATAATTTGTCCTACACAAATACCAAGTAGATTGGTTGACTCTATGAGCCCTGAAGCTAGGCTGAGTTTGTCTGGGCCAGAAAGGTCTTTTGTAATGGCTTTTTTTGCAGGGCTAAGAATAGCTGATTGCAATGCCAAAATAAAGAAAGCAACTAAGGACCAATTAAGATAATTTTTCTGCGCCAAGAAAATTAAAATACTAAAAATCACACACTGGGTCACCATAGCTATGCGTATAATCCATGTCCTGTCAAAATGATCAGACATCCAACCAGCTAAACGAATAAAAAATAAAAAAGGTACAATACTAAGTATTGTCACTACATATTCTATGGTCGTTGATTTTTCAAATAACGAAAACCCTAAGGCTATAAAAGCCGATTTAGCAATATTATCATTAAAAGCATTTTGTGCCTGCAAAACAATTAGCGCAATTAAGCTTTTCCAATGCGGAACTGCTATTGTTTTTTTTGCAGACATGATAGATAGGCGGGGCAATTACAGTCCTAATTGAGACATAATAGTTTGGCTAATTATTTTAGGGTTGGCCTTACCCTGTGATGCTTTCATGACTTGCCCTGTAAACCAGTTGGCAGCTTTTGTGTTGCCGCCTTTGATTTCAGCTACTTTGTCAGGATTGTCAGCTAGTAAACCTGCGATAATAGATTCTAACTCGGCATTGTCACCTGCAGATGCTGCTTCAAATCCTAACTCTTTGGCTACTGCTTCTGCGGTTTTTTCTGGAGAATCAGCGAGTGCTTGAAGGACTTCTTTGGCTTGGTTATTTGAACAAATATTATCCTGAACCAGTCTAGCTAAACCTGCGATATGAGTAGGTGTAATTACACATTGGGTGATGCTGAGATTATCTTTATTAATAAGGCTCATTAGCTCATTAATAATCCAGTTAGCAATTTTTTTAGGCTCTATGCCTGCTCCTTGCTCTAAACTGAGCTCAAAAAAGTCGGCAATACTGCGCTCACTACATAAGATAGAGGCATCATAATCATTGAGCTTAAAGTCAGTAATAAAACGTTGTTGCTTATGGTGAGGAAGTTCAGGGCAAAGTGATTTAACTTCTTCCATAAATGGTTCTGTAGCGATAGGCAGCAAATCTGGACAAGAGAAATAGCGATAATCATCGGCATTCTCCTTAGTACGCATTAGTTGAGTCTCGCCTAGCTCATCATCCCAGCGGCGTGTTGACTGGATTTGAGCTATACCCGCATCGAGCTCTTGGGCTTGTCTGTTAATTTCGTAATAGAGAGATTTACGTACAGCAGTAATGGAATTGAGATTTTTGAGTTCAATTTTTTCACCAAACTTGACCTGCCCTTTGGGCTTAAGTGAGACATTGACATCACAACGGAGTTGTCCTTTTTCCATATCTGCATCTGAGATACCACCATAAATAAGAATTTGTTGTAGAGACTTTAAATAGGAAACAGCTTGCTCAGGAGTCTCAATATCTGGCATGGTCACAATCTCCATAAGAGGTGTGCCCGCACGGTTAAAATCAATAAGAGAATGCTGATTAAAATGAGTAGACTTAGCTACATCTTCCTCTAGGTGGATATGATCAAGTTTAATGACAGGTTTGTTAGGGTCTATGTCTTTGACGCTTTCTTTTGGGTAATTGTGCGCGTATAGAGGCACTTCACCATCAATACATAGCGGTAAATCAAGCTGAGTAGTCTGATAGTTTTTAGGCATGTCAGGATAGAAATAATTTTTTCTGTCCCATTTTGAAATTTTAGGTGGGTGACAACCCAGCATATGTCCTGCAATGAGCGTTTTTTTGACAGCCTCATGATTAATAACAGGTAACGCTCCTGGTAGACCTAGGCAAACAGGGCAGGTGTTTGTATTAACTTGAGCACCAAATCCTGTAGCGCAACTACAGAACATCTTTGTGTTGGTTTTAACTTGGCAGTGGACTTCTAAGCCAATAACAATATCGTAAGAACTAATAGGCATCGTGGATTATAAGGAATAGTAAATTTATTTTTCAAAACTATCTTGAGCAGTGACTTCAAAATTAGCTAAGGCAGCTTTAATTTCAGGGGTGAGGTGAGGCGTTTTTTGTACAATTTTCATGAGGAGGGCAGCATTGTTTTCTTGCTGGGCAGCCTTATTAAATGAAGGATCTGTTAACCACTCTTCAATAGGTAGTTGCATGATAGTTTGGTAGTTATCTGGAGGTAATATTCGCTGCAAATTAGTAGGGGCTTGTGCTTCATATAAAATAAATTGACTAAGCAAACCTAACTCTTTTATATCAGCTAGCTTAGCTACCTGTTCTGACATAGCTTCTAAATCATTTAAGTCTAATTTAGATAGGTTTGTTAAATTGAGTGCTGAACTAGGAAGGCTGCTTTGTAACAAGTTAGATTTACCGGAAATAGTTAAATAAAGAAAAAGGCAAGAAACAAAAATACCACCTAAAAATAAAGTGGTGAATAATTGTTTGAAAAATGTTTTTTTAGGTTTTTTGTCACGAGCTTTATCTTTACTGGTTAAGTTGTGGTTTTTTCTGCGACGTTCAAGCTCGAGCTCATCATCTTGATTGACGCTATAGCTAATGCGATTTTTAATAACGACAACTATTGTAAATACAACAAGAGGAGCCGCTAGAGGAATAGCCCAATATAACCAGCTAGGAGGATTAGGAGACAGAAAATAGGCAACTTCTTCTGAAAACTTCCATGCAAAGAAAGCAGCAATGACACTCAGAAAAAATGCGATAACTCCAAAAATAAAATTAAAAAAATTAGTGATAGTTGCCCAAATAAAATATAAAGCGATAAGCGCCATAATCGCTAATAAAACCCATTGGACTGTAGAGCTTTGCTCTTGCATAAACTGCATGATGTTATCTAAGAGGCTTAAGCTGGAGTCCATAGTAATAGATAAATATTAAGCTTGAGGAGTAAGAGATTTGGGAGTTAATGCCGAATTTTGAGCACGCTGTCTGAGTGCATGATCACAAAGTACGAGAGCAACCATCGATTCAACAATAGGTACAGCCCTTGGTAAAACACAGGCATCGTGGCGACCTTTGCCTTTGAGTGTTGTTTCATCACCATCAGCATTGACGGTGTCTTGCTCTTTCATGATAGTGGCAGTTGGTTTAAACGCTACTCTAAAATCAATAGCTTCGCCGTTAGAGATGCCCCCTTGAATACCCCCTGAGCGATTAGTTTTGGTTTTGACAACCCCATCTTGAGTATAAAAAGCATCGTTATGTTGGCTACCTGTAAGTTGGGTCCCTCCAAATCCAGAACCAATTTCAAACCCTTTAGTTGCAGGCAGGCTTAGCATAGCTTTGGCTAAATCTGCTTCGAGCTTATCAAAAACGGGCTCACCTAGACCTGCAGGCACGCCTTTGACATAAGCGCGGATTACACCTCCTATGGAATCGCCTTGAGAACGAATTTTTTTGATATGCTCAATCATGGGAGCTGCAATAGCTGCATCTGCAGTTCTTACTGGAGTGCTCTCGATTATTTCTTTGGTGATACTATCTAAATTCTGAATATTAGTTTGCAAATGTTGAATAGAGTCTACCCAAGCTAAAATCTCTAAATTAGGGCAGAGCTGTTCGAGTACTTTCATGGCTACGGCTCCTGCAGCAACGCGAGCAATCGTTTCGCGTGCAGAGGCTCTGCCACCACCTGAAATAGCTCTAAATCCGAATTTAGCATCGTAAGTGTAATCAGCATGCGAAGGACGATACACGCTCTCCATGGTGTCGTAAGAACCGGGACGCTGGTCTTTATTTTTTACCAGCATGGCAATCGATGTGCCGAGGGTTTTTCCTTGGCTAATTCCTGATAAAATTTGCACTGTATCAGCTTCTTTGCGAGGAGTTACAATATCACTTTGTCCTGGTCTTCTTCTATCTAGCTCGGCTTGAACATCAGCTTCACAAAGGTCTAATTGGGCAGGACAACCATCAATAATAACGCCGACGCCTACGCCATGTGATTCACCAAAAGTGCTGATACGAAAAAGAGTTCCAAATTGACTAGACATAATATTGTCTGATTTATAGAGGCTTTTATTAGATAATTCAAGCTTAAGACTTACTTAAGAAACTAATTTAAACACTCAATACATAGCCCATGGAAGAAAGGGTAATAATCATAGCGTATAGGGCATAAATAATACCTGCGCTTAACCAGTGATGTTTAGATAAAGTTTTACGTGTAGCATGCCTAATTAACCAAACTAAATAACCTATGCCTAGAGTCAGAAGCAACATCAGCCACACAATTAAGTTCATCCCAAATAAAAACCCTGAAAATTTACCTGGACTCACTAAATCGATAATAAAAGGAGAAAAATAAAACGCTGTGGTAAAAATAAAAATAGTAGGTAGTAAATAATATTTAATAAACATAGAGCAAAAGAATTAAATTAATGAAATAGTAGATTTATTTTGCTGACACAGATTTTTTTATTAAAATAAGAACAGTTGCAAATGAATTTTGAGTAAAAAGATAAATCAGTAAAACAGTGAAGGCAAGTCTCATTAATAAATCTAGTTTACACTATAGTAATTTTTATAACACTAGATTTAATCCTACAATAATACAGATTTTATAGTGGTAGCTTTAAGGCTGACCATAGAGCTGTTATATATTGTTTATTAAGTTTAGTTTTTCAATTTGATAGAAATAGATAAACTAAACTTAATAAGCTAAGCTTCTTTTGAGCCCCCTATAATTAAGCATTTAGGCAACTTTTCTTGAATTTTCTTAATTCCTTGAGCACTAATTTTAGTGTTCCAGAGGTAGAGTTTTTCAAGATTAGATAGCTGAGTTAATAGCTCTATAGATTCATCAGTAATTTGAGTAGAATGAATATTCAAAATACGTAAGCTATTAATTTCAGCTAAAGGTTTTAGGTTCTCATTATTAATAGGAGTATTAGCTAATTGAACTATTTCGACATTTTTAGCTTTAGGGATAAAATTAGATAAGCCTTCTGACACCTTTGAACCATTAAGGTCTAGCTCTTTAATGTAATTAGCTATTGGAACTAATTCATTAAGGCTATTATCTGTAAATTTACTTTTAAAGCTAGCCGCGGTAAAATACAAATTTAAATTATTTATATCGATATACTCTACGGATTTAGGATATTTTTCGAAAATTATATTAATTTTTTCATCCAATACTTGCTTACGTTTTTGCAATTCTTCCTTTTCTTGTCTTAATTGAGTTAAATTTTTAACTTGAGGTTCTTTCTCAAGAGCCTCAGAACCCATGTATGATTCTAGAATAATTTGAAGCTCACTAGGAATTTCTGTGTCATTTAAATATTGCTCTTCTGGAGCACCTAAATTAATCCACCATTTTAATAGCTCTAATTCAGATGGAGTAACTTGAGGCTTATTCTCAGGAGGCATATGATAGTCATCATCGATAGGAAGATGCTCTATCGTGAGAGTTAATCGACTCTCATCTGTTTTGTAAGGCACGATGACTGCTCCTAAATCATCACCCTTAAGCATCATGGCTATTGAATCTAAACGCAATCCATTTTTTTGCTTCTCTGCAGCGTGACAACTATAACATTTTGATTCTAATATAGGGACTACTATATCTGAATATATATTAGGGTTAGTTGTCTCTTTGGCTTGCTTTTTCCAAGGCGCTTTATCTAAGGGATCTCCGTGTGTAATTTCTCCACCTTTATGAGCAGCAAGAGTTAAAGTAATGACTGAAATAAATAAGCTTATTCTATAAATCAGCTTATTGCTAATACAGATGTAAATATACGGCAACCAAATTGCCATAATAGTAAATACACAACCTCCAATTAAATGACTTTCAATTAAATCACCTTGCCAATCTCCAGTTTGGTATAAAACCAAACCCAAAAACATAGCCATTAAGCTTGTTAAAGCATTAAAAATAAGAGGTATTTCTAAAGACTTCGATTGATAAGGCTTGTATACAAAACCTATAATCTCCCAAGTTAAAAGCAATAAGGTACAACCAATAGGTAAGTGAAGTAATAGCGGATGAAAGGAACCAATAAAATGGTACCACTCAACTAATTGCTCAGGTAATAACCCTAAGAGTTTGGCTGAAAAACCAATTAATATAGATAAGGCTATTAAAACAACTAAAGAAATTATTTTTAATTTATGCAAAATAGGTTTTGATTAAATGAGTTATTCTTTTTAATTTAGCTTAAAATACCCTTTACTACTTTTCCATGCACGTCAGTAAGCCTAAAGTCTCGACCTTGATGCTGATAAGTTAATTGAGTATGATCAATGCCCATGATATGCATAATTGTAGCTTGTAAGTCATGCACATGAACTGCATCTGGAGTGTAGTGATGTTTATCAGGGTTTACAGGATTGCCATCAGCATCCACAATACCATAACCAAAATCATCTGTTTGACCGTATGTCATGCCAGGCTTAATGCCACCACCTGCCAACCATTTAGTAAAGCACTTAGGGTGGTGATCTCTACCGTAATTAGTCTTAGTTAAAGCTCCTTGACTATAAGCCGTTCTACCAAATTCACCTCCCCATATAACTAATGTGTCATCTAATAAACCTCTTTGTTTGAGGTCTTTAATTAGAGCAGCTGAGGGTTGATCTATATCTTTACACTGACCAACTATGTCTTTAGGTAGAGTAGCATGCTGATCCCAGCCCATATGGTATAATTGAGTAAATCTAACTCCTCTTTCGACAAGTCTTCTGGCCATAATGCAGTTAAATGCGTAACTACCTCTTCTATGAACATCTGGTCCATACATATCTAAAATATGTTGCGGTTCATCAGACAAATCACTTAATTCAGGAACTGAAGTCTGCATTTTATAAGCCAATTCATACTGTTTAATTCTAGTAAAAATTTCAGGATCTCCAAACTCCTTCAACTTAGCTTCATTCATTAAATTAACTTGATCTAGCATTTTCTTCCTTAATGACGGGCGTAATCCTTCAGGGTTCTTAAGGTATAGTACAGGGTCGCCTGTAGGCATAAATTTAACTCCTGAATACTGAGTTGGTAAGAAACCACTACCCCACAATCTATCGTACAAAGGCTGACAGTTAGGTCTTCCTGACCCCCTAGAAACCATCGAAACAAATGTAGGCAAGTTTTCATTCAATGATCCTAACCCATAAGACATCCATGACCCCATGCTTGGTCTACCTGGAATTTCCGACCCTGTTTGGAAAAATGTAATGGCAGGATCATGATTAATAGCTTCAGTATACATATTTTTGACAATACATATCTCATCAGCTATTCCTGCTATATGTGGCAATAACTCACTAATTTCAGCCTGGCTTTCACCATGCTTTTTAAAATCAAAAACAGTTCCCGCAAAAGGAAATTTTGATTGCCCCACAGACATCCCCGTTATGCGCTGAGTCATTTGGATGTGATCTCTTAAATCTTCGCCGTTTAACTCCTGAAGCTTAGGTTTATGATCAAACAAATCATGTTGAGAAGGTCCACCACTCTGAAATAAATAGATAACATTTTTTGCAGTTGGTGCAACTTGTTTCAATTTTCTTTCAGCAACTTCCTTGGCAAAAAGATCCTTAGTGACCATTCCTCCTAAAGCCATGGCTCCAACTCCCTTTGCCATTTTACCAAAAAAATGACGTCGAGAATACATTAATAATTCTTCTTCTAGTGGATTATTATTCATCATAATTTTATTCGTAGGTTATAAATTCATCTAAATTAAAAATAGTGTGTGCCACCATGGCTAAAGCTACTAGTTGATCATTATACTGATTTTCTTCTATATAACCTTTTAGAAAAAGTTTGGCATCTTCTTGATTAAGTTTAGCGTCATTTTCATAAATAGAGTAAGATTCTTTTAATAAATTTAACATGGTTTCATTTGGTTCTTTACCAATAGCTGTCTTATAAATAGCCTTTAAAGCTTCATCACTATTTGATACTGTTTTGCTAACCTTAGTGGTTAAATGTACTGCAGCTTCAATAAAGGTCTTATCATTTAAAAGAACTAAAGACTGCAATGGAGTGTTAGTCCTTTGGACAGTGACTGAAGTAACTTCACGAGAATGAGCGTCAAAAATTTGTTGGCGCGGTGGATTCACAGCTCTTTTCCAATAAGTATATAAACTACGTCTATATAAATCTTTTCCTTTAGATTCTTCATAAGTATTAGATAAAGATCCAGCTACACTTTGCCAAAGCTTTTCTGGTTGATAAGGCTTCACTGAAGGCCCACCTAATTTTTCATAAAGTAAACCAGAAGCATGTAATGCTTGATCTCTTATAACATAACCATTGAGCCTAAATCTAGGGCCTCTAGTCAACCATTTATTATCTACATTAGCCTCAGTTAATTTTGAAGATTGAGCAAATGTGGAACTTAATACAATAAGCTTATTCATAGCTTTCATATCCCAACCACTCTCTTTAAAATTAATTGCTAACCAATCTAATAATTCAGGGTGAGTTGGGAATTCAGCACGACTACCAAAATCCTCAACTGTACTCACAATACCTGTACCAAAAAAGTGTTGCCACATTCTATTAACGATAACTCTTGCTGTAATAGGGTTTTTATCACTCATAATCCATTGAGCAAGCTCTAATCGATCTTTTGGAGGTTCTTGATTGCCTAATAATATTTTAGGTACAGTTCGTGTTAATTCTTCTGATTTGTCAGGTGCGTCATACGCTCCTCTTTGTAGCAAATAAGTAGGAGCAATCCCAGGAGCCTCCTTCATGACCATGACTTTAGCAGAATGAGGGCGTGGCTGTCTATTTGCCAATTTAGCTGCCTGATCTAACTCTTTTTCAAGTTTTTGTAGTTCATCACTTTTAACTAATTTCTTTTTGGCTAACCTAGTTATACGTCTTTCATAGCGCCCGTCATTCTCGTCATCGTTACGAATTGTTGTGAGCCTTAATTCTTTTCTTATTTCTTCGAGTTCAGTTTCAAGCTTCGTCTCAACTTCTCTTCTTAAAGCGCTCTTTTTAGCTACTAATTTGAAATTTTCTTCATTGGCAAATAACGATGGGGAATGCAATATCGGTTCAGCTTGAATACCCCGTCCTGTAGGTATTTCATCGATGTTATTGAAGTAACTAGAAAACTGGAATACCTCTTTTTGACTTAGTGGGTCATATTTATGGTCATGACAACGTGCACAACTCATAGTAAAACCAAAGTAAATAGAACCTACGGTCTCTACTCTATCTAAAACATTTTCTACTAAATACTCTTCAGGGAGAGCTCCTAGCTCAGCATTTTGACGATGATGCCTATTAAATGAAGTCGCAATAAGCTGCTCATGAGTTGGATTTTCGAGCATATCTCCAGCGATCTGCTCGATAGTAAATTGCTCAAAACTTTTGTTTTCATTAAATGCTTTTATAACATAGTCTCTCCATGGCCAATTCTCCCTATGTCCATCATTTTGATAGCCATCTGTATCTGCAAAACGAGCTGCGTGGATCCATGAAATAGCCATATTTTCACCATAACGAGGAGACGCCAACAACCTATCAACTACAGCTTCTTTAGCTTGTAATTTTGGTGATGTTGTTAAGGCTTCATTGAAATCTTTGATCTCTTGAGGAGTAGGTTGCAACCCTGTTAAACTCAAAGTCACCCTTCTTAGCCAAGTACCCATATCGGCCTCTTGGCTAGGGGATAAACCTAATTCTTGGTGCTTATCCTTGATAAATCTATCTATATCATTAGTAACCCAAGGGTCTTGAGCTTCAGTTTCAGGAGTAGTTTTTTGCGGATAAATAAATGCCCAATGCTCTTTATATTCAGCACCTTGTTTAACCCACTCAGTTAAAATTTCTTTTTGCTCATCAGTTAATTTATGCACAGACTCAATTGGAGGCATTAATTCATCTGGATCTTCACTATAAATTCTTTGAATGATAGCACTATTCTCAGGATCACCTGGAATAATACCGTACTTTCCTGCTTCATTTTTTAATTCTTGAGTGGCGTACTCAAATGTATGTAGAGCAAAATCAGCTTCTCTAGTACCCTTATCTGAACCATGACAATGAAAACAAGTTTTAGAAAAAATAGGACGAACATCTTTATTATAATCTATTTTCTTTACTTTTTTATTGGCTTTTTCTTGTGTAAAGAAAATGGCTAATAAAGCTAAAATAACTAATCCTAAAAATAGAAATATTACTTTTTTAGTTTTAAAAATAATGTGACTCATATGTCCATATAACGTAACAAATTTTAATATTTGTTCAAGTTAATTATACAATATTCTTCAAAAAATACATCAAAAAGCTCGTTTAACTTTGAAAGGTATACAAAAAAAGTAAGTTTTTTGTTAAATTTCAAATATTTAGTATGAATTCTCCATTTTTTACAAGCCTGTTGGATGATCAATAAATGTATGATTTAGACTGAATTTTTCTTGGATATGTTGACCTAGAGCCTTTACACCAAAAGTTTCTGTAGCGTAGTGACCACCATAAAAAAGATTCACACCTAGCTCTTCGGCTAGAGGGTAGCTCCAATGAGGGCCTTCGCCAGTAATAAATGTATCAATACCTTGTTTAGCTATGGCAGAAACCTCGCTACCTGCACCACCTGTTATAATACCTAATGTTTTAATAGTTTTTGATCCGCCAGCGCAATAATGTACACGATCACCTAATAAGCTTATGAGCTGTTGATTTAGATAATCTCGATTTAGGTTTACTTGAAATTTAAGTCCGAGCTGAATACCTTTAAAATCAAAGAAAGGTTCTGCAGAGTGAATATCTAAGCCTAATTGCCTTGCGAGTAAACTATTATTACCCCAAATTGGATGAATATCTAGTGGGATATGAGAGCTATAAATAGCTAGATTATTATCTAGGGCGAGTTTAATTTTTTTGTAATTAACACCTGTTAGCGGCGTAATGCTCTGCCAAAATAAGCCGTGATGAACGAGAAGCATGTTAGCTTTGGCATCGATAGCTTTTTGGATAACTGGTAGTGAGGCATCTACCGCGCTGACTAATTTTTTAACAGGCGTGCTATTTTCTAGCTGCAGCCCATTGCATGCTTGATCATAGTCGGGTATTTTTGAGTGATTAAGTTGATCATCAAGATAAGCGCTTAGAGATTGAATAGAGATATTAGTCATGAGTTAATGAGATTTTAAGTTTATCAATCTTTTCTTGGAGTTGTTTGATTTTTTCAATTTCGGTATCAATCGATTGGCTTTTAATAGTTTTATTACCACGAGTATAACCAATATAATTAAGCCAAGAAGTTGAGTTTAATTCGCGACGTTCATGAATAAGTTTAAATAGCTCAGACTGCTCAATTGCATGAAATTTAGACTTTAATTCATCTTGAGGTAATACAATGCCTAATTGCTTTAGTATGATTGACGCTATAAAAAAATGCCCAAAATTATGTGGGTGAATACCATCTTTGTTTAAATGCTCGTTATGTTGATGGGTATAGTTAGCCATAGGTGTATTTAAATCAATATAGCTAATGTCATTATTTTCTTGAGCAAGTTTAGCTAGATATAAGCCAAATGCTTTTAATGATTCATTGTAGTTCTCATAAGGAGTTTTGTATCCGTAATCTTTATACCCGATGGCTTGAGTTTTATTTTTGATGACTGAACTATCAAAATAAGGAGGAGCATTAAGAATGATAGATTTAACCCCATGATTTCGAGCAGCTGTTATAAGCTTATCAATCCCTGTTTGATATTGAGCTGAAATATCTTCATCAAGTGGATGATAAATACCATCATTCATACCGTAGCACACCATCAGTACGCTAGGCTTAATCTCTGTAAGAGCGCGCTCTAAACGGTAATGTATAGAAGGCCGAGGAAAGGGGTGGTGAGATTCACTGATTCCAGATACTGTTTCACTAGATAGCCCAATACTAGTTATGTTATAATTGAAATCAGGTTTTTGCTGTTGTAAAAAATAATCAAGATAACTCACATACCTTCCGTTTTGGGTGATGCTATCACCTAAAATAAGGATTTTTTTGTTAGCTAAGGTTTCATAGCTTAATACATTTTTATCATGACTCGTAAAAGAGCAATGCGTGAGTAATATTAAAAATAATATTAAAAAGGATGAATACATAAACTGCATTTAAAAAGATTTTTTCTTGCTTTGCAAGGGGAATAAATTAGATTCTAATTATGAGTAGTCAGCAAAGAATTTTGACAGGTTTACAGCCCAGTGGCGCCTTGCATTTAGGCAATTATTTTGGAGCTATGCAGCCCGCTATAGAGTGGCAAGATAAGGGGGAAGCTTATTATTTTATTGCTAGTTACCATGCCTTAACAAGTCTTAAAGATCCTGTAGCATTAGCTCAATATACGCGTGATGTAGCTGCTGATTTTATTGCTTGTGGCTTAGACCCAAATAAAGTGACTTTATTTAACCAGCATGATGTTCCTATTGTTCATGAGTTAGCATGGATACTCTCTACGGTATGCCCTATGGGGTTACTAGAACGTTGTCACTCCTATAAAGATAAAGTAGCCAAAGGTATAGGGGCTACACATGGGCTTTTTGCTTATCCAGCTCTTATGGCGGCAGATATTTTGCTCTATGGGGCTGATTTAGTGCCTGTAGGCAAAGATCAAAAGCAGCATTTAGAAGTTACCCGTGATTTAGCCGTTAAAATGAATGAGACTTTTCAGTCTGATTTATTTAAATTACCTGAACCAATGATTTTGGAAAATACAGCTGTAGTTCCAGGTATTGATGGTCAAAAAATGAGTAAGAGCTACCAAAATACGCTACCTCTTTTTGGTGAGGAAAAGCCACTGCGTAAACTTTTCATGAAAATCATCACAGATAGTTGTGAGGTAGAGGATTCTAAGCCTACAGAAAATTCAACTATTTTGGCTCTATTTAGATTATTAGCTAGTGAAAATGAATATGATCAAATGGTGGCTGATTTTAAAGCAGGAGGTTTAGGTTACGGTAACTTCAAACAACGTTTATGGGAAGCGTACATGGACACATTTGCTCCTATGAGAGAGCGTAGAGCTGGTCTAACAAATCAAGATTTAGATGAAATTTTAAATCAAGGTAAAATTAAAGCCACTAGAGTAGCTCAAGAAACTGTAACTCAAGTTAGGCAAGCAGTAGGACTTATTTAGTAAGTACGACTTAACTGGTCTTAAGTCTTCTAATTTTAAAAGAATAGACGATTATGATTTACTGAGTCGTTATGTTGAATATGAAAAATAGAATAGTTTTAATCATAGTTGGGGTCTCAGGCTTATTATTGGGCATGTTTTCACAAGCGGCGCAAGGTTGGAGTGAAGATTTTGACAAAGTCATGCAGCAAGCAAAGGAAGAAGGTAAGTATGTTTTGGCTGATTTCACAGGGTCTGATTGGTGTGGTTGGTGTATCCGATTAAATAAAGAAGTATTTTCGCAAAAAGAATTCAAAGACTATGCCAAAGATAACCTACTATTGGTGAGTTTAGACTTCCCAAGTAACAAAGAGCAATCAGAAGCTCTAAAAAAACAAAACGCTACTCTAGCCAAAAAATATGGCATTAGAGGTTATCCAACTGTGCTTATTTTTAACCCTCAAGGCGAGGTTATTGAGAAAACTGGTTATCGAAAAGGAGGAGCTAAAGCCTACGTTGAATATCTAAAATCTTTAATTACAAAATAACTTTAAAAATAGTTGTTAATTAAAAAAAGGTTGGCTTTAATGAGCCAGCCTTTTTTTATGTCATCAATTCGAGTCGAATTAAATCCATCACAACGTGAAGCCGTCCAAACATTGGATGGGCCTGTGATGATTTTAGCAGGTGCAGGCACAGGAAAAACCCGTACAATTATCTATCGCATGGGGCATTTGCTAGAAAAAGGTGTGCTCCCAGAGCAATTACTCGCAGTGACTTTTACTAATAAGGCTGCATGTGAGATGCGTGAGAGGCTCGAAGAGATGCTAGGAGCTAAGCTGGTTAAATCAGTAATGATTGGTACTTTTCATTCTTTATGTGTGCAAATTTTGCGTAGAGGCATTGAATGTTTAGGTTATAAATCTAAATTTTCTATTGTTTCAGGTTCAGACCAAAAAGGCCTTATACAGCAAATTATTGTCGAGCAAGGAGGCGCCAAAGAGAAACTTAAACCGCAAGACGTGCTATCAGTACTCTCACAAGTCAAAAATGGTGTACTAGATAAACGTCAAATCAGCGATGATTTAGTTGTAGCTATTATTGATGCTTATCAAAAAGAGTTGAAATTACGCAATGCTGTAGATTTTGATGACTTGTTATTATTATCAGTTAAATTACTCCAAGAGCACCCAGAGGAGCGAGCTTACTGGAGAGAAAAGTTTACTCATATTACGGTTGATGAGTTTCAAGATACGAATGGTTGTCAGATGGAGCTCTTACATTTGCTAACTAAAGAGCCTTTTCATATCTGCGTTGTAGGTGATGATGATCAGAGTATTTACGGTTGGCGTGGAGCGCAGGTGGAAAACTTGCTTCGATTTGACTCTATGTTTGAAGGAGCTAAAGTTATTAAATTAGAGGATAATTATCGCAGTACTGAATCTATTTTGCAGGTATCTAATACTCTTATTAGGCACAATGCTCAAAGACGAGATAAACAATTACGCTCACAAAAAATAGGAGGGCAAGCCGTCAAAATGCTCATCATGCCCCATGATAATAAAGAAGCGGCATGGGTTGCTGACGACATAGAAACACAAAACAAAGCTCAAAAACGAGAGTGGGAAGACATAGCAGTATTATTTAGAACCAATGGGCAAATCAGAAAAGTAGAGCACGCCTTGCGGGAGCTTCAGGTCCCGTATCGTATGATTGGTGCACAGAGCTTTTATGACAGAAGAGAAGTCAAAGACTTATTAGCGTATTTAGAAATACTCATTAATCCGGATGCTGATATACCGTTATTGAGAATTATTAAACGTCCTGCACGGGGCATAGGAGACAAGATTATAGGTCTAGCTCTCGAAACTAGTCGTGAATACCGAGAGTCTGTATGGCAGACATTGCAATCTGAGCACTTTTACCAACTCATTTCCACCCGTGCGCAAAATGCTGTACAAACCTTTGTCAAACAGGTCAATGATTGCCAAATAAAAATCGAAGAAGAGCCCCAAAATACGCACACCATCTTTAAAGAATGGTTAGATGAGATGGGCTATACAGAGTGGATGCACCGCCAATGCAAAACCCCCGAAGAAATCAATCAACGTGATGAAGGCATCTATGAAGTACTATTTTCTCTAGAAAGCTCACTAAAACATGGTGAAACTCTGCAAAAATTTATCGACCAAGTAGCTCTCATGTCAGACAATGAGAACGAAGACTTAGACAAGAAAAAAGGCGTAAGCCTAATTACTTTACATGCTTCAAAAGGTTTAGAATACCCAGTGGTTTACCTCATGGGACTCGAGCAAGGGATTTTGCCTCATTCGCGCAGTGTTTCTGAGGGTAATCTAGATGAAGAGAGGCGTTTGCTATACGTAGGTATGACAAGAGCTCAAGATGAATTGTATTTGAGTTATTGTCTTACACGTAGAAAATATGGAGATGTTCATGGTTGTGAACCCTCAAGTTTCATCAAGGAATTTGAGAGCCAAGCAGATCCATTAATTGGACATTTAGAAATCATCAACTACGAAGAAGAAATGAATCGTGAGCTTGACGAAGATGAAGTCGCTGAATTTTTTGATACTAAGTTATTTGATTAATCAACAAAGAAAAAAAGAAGTATACCAAGAGATGAAAATTAAGCTTGGTTTGTACTTTTAAATACGAGTTAAATTTGTCTTAATCAATATTAAGAATTACACTACACGACAAAAAAATTAATGATACCATAAGGTATTTTGCTCTTAGGCAAGGCGTGACCGCCAACTGGTATATGCCATACCAGTTAAGGGAACAACACAACATAAGGGCAAAAGAGCTATGGCTTCTTTTTTTATTAAGGCAATGTAGTTGATCTAATCTTACTAAAACTTTCATTTTCTTATTTATCATCATTCTTTTAATTAACTTCAATTCACCTATGACACTTGAAATCTTCTTTCTATCATTGATTTTTTGTCGTGTAGTGTGATTAAGAATAACCAGCTATGCAACAAAATTTAACCAACATGAAAAAAGAGTTCCTAGGCTGGGATAAGCCGTTTATAAGTCTTTTGGTAGATTGGTTATGGGATTATAAGCAAGATCAAGGAGAGCTCACTGACTTGCTGATTGTGGTGCCAACAGATGCCTCTGCGGTTCGCTTGCGCATGGCATTAGCCCAGCGTGGAGGGTGCTTATCACCGCGTATTGAGACTCCTGATACATGGCAAAAAGAATTACAGAAATTAGACGAGCAGATAGACGGGTTGAGTGGTGCTGTCGCTCCTTTGGAGTTGGAGCATCAGTTGTGGTTAGATTTATTGAATCAACCCTATGAGCAAATGCGTTGGAAGAGCTACTCAACAGAGGCTTTTAACCTAACTAGCACAGAGGCTAATTTAAGTAAAAGTACAGATACCTATTCTAATGCGGTTTTATCTAAAAACCAGGTACGCCACTTAGCTCAATCAATTGCAGATTTACGTCGCTATTTAGCTAAATCAGCATTAAATCTAGCACAAGGATCTGCTAGTTTAGAGGGGAGTTTTGAGCAACGAAAATGGAAGCTTCTCGCCGATTGGGAGCAAACAATCACGGCTCAATTAGCGCAAGTAGGGCTATTAGGCTTAGCTGAAGCTAAGCAAGAATATTTAAGAAATAAAAGTTTTATTGCAAAATTGCCGGAGCAAGTGGTGTTGGCAGGAGTAAGTCAGTTAGAAGGCAGTCAAAAAGCCTATTATCAAGTTTACTTAGATGCAGGCTGTAAGGTGACTCACTTAATTGCAGCACCACAGAGCTTAGAATTCAAATTTAATGAATGGGGCTTACCTTTAACTCAAGCATGGTTGGAGCATAAGTTTAATATGCTAGACGTCGTTATTGCTCAAACAGCTTATGAGCAGGCAGATGCAGTTGTCTCTATTCTTAATAATTGGCAGGCAAAAGCTAAAATTAGTAATGCCGATGTTTCCCTGATTGTTATCAAGCCTCAGCATGCTCACCTCATTGAGAATACAGTGACTCAAGCAGGATGGAATACTAAGAGTTTAGCTCCTAAATCACTCGATACGCATATTTGGACTAACTGCTTAAAAGCTTGGATAGCTTGGTTAGAGCAACCGACTTGGGATAGGTTTAGGGCTTTGATAGATTATCCGATGGTAGCGAGCTATCTTGGGATGAGTGTTTATGAATTAGTCGCGATTTACGACAATCTCATGCAGTCACTCTTGCTACCTGAGCATAAATCTATTACGGCGATTAATGATTGGCAGCTCTATGGAGCTTCGCAAGAGCATCAGGATGTTTTGGCTCCTTTAGTGAACCAACTTATGTTAGAGCGTAGGCGCTGTTTGTCATTAAATCAAACGGCAGCTTTAGTTGAATGGCTAGAGCAAGGTTTTCTCTCTCTGACTCAATTACAAAACATTCAGGGGAGCACTAGCGTGGATGAGCAAGAGATTAAAACTCTGTTAAAGTGCTGGTTTGACTATATTTCTAATGTAGAAAAGTGGCAGGCTAATTTTGAGTTCAAAGTTTTGGATATTCTTAATATGTTGGCTTCAAAAACAGCCAAACAAGTGCAGCCTAGTTATGACACTCAAGTGGAACTACTCGTACGTGGTTGGGCTGAGATGATGTATGAGTCTGCGCCTTGGTTAATTCTTACAGATTTAAATGAGGGCTCGTTGCCTGAAAATATAGGAGGTGAGCCGTGGCTCTACCCTGAGATTAAACAAGCTTTGTCTCTTGCAGGTGATGATAAGCGCGAGGCTCGCGATGCCTACTTGCTAGCTTATGCGATGGCATCACGCAGTGCTCTAGCCTCAAAGAATCAAGGAGGCATCAAAGGATTGCTGATTAAAAAAGATAAAGCAGGTAATTTGTACGAACCTTGTCGATTCTTGATGCGTGTACAACTCGAATTCCTAGCTAAACGAGTGCTACAACTACAGGTTGAAGAGCCAGAAGTGAAGAAAAAAATGGCAAGCTTCACTCAAGATTGGCAGCTGGACTTAAATGTGCTCGGTGAGCCTGCCTCATTCAAGCGTATGAGTGCTTCTAAGCTCCAGGATTATATGGCGTGCCCAAGGCGTTTTTTACTCAAGCATGGTTATGGCATGGAACCTGTACATGAGCAGAATCATGAACTACAAGCTCAAGATTTAGGCAACATAGCTCACCATCTCCTTGATGATTTTGCCAGTGACGAAGAACTTAAAAACAGTACCGAAGCCGTTTTAATTAGAAAATGGATTAAAAAACGTCTAGATCAGATTTTTTATGCGCACTTTGGAGATTCACTCCCCTTAAACTTATTACTGCAGAAACAATCACTATTCAACCGCCTCAATCGCTGGGCAGAATCTCAAGCAGAGCACCGCAAGCAAGGTTGGCAGATTAAATACACTGAGTATAAAATGGAAGTCAATCATGAGTCATTCACCTTAGTAGGCAAGATTGATCGGATTGATTACCACCCTGATAAAGGCTGGTTACTCATTGATTACAAAGTGCAAAATAAAGTAAGGGCAAAGGATAATTTAAAATGCAAGTATCTTCAAAAAATCACAGCAAACACTCAAAATCCACAGCACTTACAATCGCTAACTTCGTTACAGGTAGAAGAGTTAGACAAAAAAGGCGAAGCAATAACTATGCAATGGCAGCAATTGCAACTACCTCTCTATGCCTACCTTTGGGAGCAGAGTCACGAGTATTATAGCTGTCGTGAGCCTATAGCTTTGGCTTATGGTTGTTTGCCACCTGAATTAGATGATGTGGGTTATAGTTTTTGGCAGAATTATGATGCTAATTTAAGTGAATCAGCGTGGAGACTGAGCTGTGAACTAATGAATCAGATTGAGCAAGGGGTTTTTGAACCCATGAATCAAGCCGTCAAATATGATGATTTAGGCTTATGGAACCTTAAACAAGGAGTGAATAGTTTTGCATGATGAATCAAACTAATTTAAAGCCTTACGAAATGATTCTTGCGTCCGCAGGGTCGGGTAAGACTTACCGTCTGACGACTCGTATGATTGCACTCATGGCTCTTGGTTTAGAGCCTAAGGGATTCTCTGCGCTTACCTTTACCAAGAAGGCAGCAGGTGAGTTTAGGGAGCAATGGCTTAAGAAACTTGCTGACGGTAGCTTAGATGCTAAAGATGCCGCACAATTATCTTCTGAAATAGGTATAGAGCTGTCGCAAGCGCAGTTCTTAGAGTGGCTAGAGAAGGCTTTGGCTCAATTGCCTAAGATGTTTTTATCAACTTTAGATGCATTTTGCTTCAAAGTTTTATCGATGATGCAGCATGAGTTAGGCATGGTGGGGTCACTGCAAATGGCAGACGAAAACGAGACTCAGAACATGGCTCAAGAAGTGCTGCAACAAGTTCTCGCAGATGAGAGTCAAGTCGCTACTGATTTTATTACCATTATCACAGCTCTTTTGCAGGGTAAAGAGGCTTTTAACATCAACAGTCAAGTACAGTTTATTATTAAAGATACTTTAAATCTTTGGGAAAAATCACGTTTTGAAGGAGAGTTATTTAGTGGAGTTGCTCAATTAGCCACTCAATATCAGAGTTACTTATTAAGCAACGAAGATTATAAAAATCAATGTGAAATTCTAGAAGAAGAATTTCCAGAGTTTCTAAATAAAACAGGCAAGGTCAATGCAAATGCAGCTAAGTTTAAAATCAAATTTAGCGAAAATATGCTAAATGCAGATTACAAGACAGCATTTAGTGGCACCTTGGGAGCTCAATTATTAGCCTTACTTAATGGAGGTAGCTCAGAACTAACCTATAGCCAAGCTAAAGCCACAGCTGCACCTGTTTTTACTCATGCACTACAGGCTTGCTTAAGTTCTGCTGCAGCACAAGAACTGCTTAAGCAAGAACGGCGGCTACGTGCCTTAAACGTATTTTTGGAGCGCTATTATAATGTCTATCATCATTGGTTTATAGAGCAGGGCAAGCTATCTTTTGATTTGGTCAGGAGCTTGCTTCATGAATGGCTCTATAATCAGCAAGATGAAATTCTTGCGCAGAAAATGGATTGGCTCAAATTTCGTCTAGATGCGAGCTATCAGCACTGGTTTTTAGATGAGTTTCAAGACACCAGTGGTCAAGACCTGGCGATTATTGAACCTTTTTTACAAGAAGCTCTGCATGCAGAAGACCATAGTGTCTTAGTGGTAGGTGACAAGAAGCAGAGTATTTATGGATTCAGGGGAGGTGATTACACTTTGTTTAATCAATTACAGGAGCAGTACCCTCAATTTGAGTTAGAGAAAATGGCTGAGTCTTGGCGATCTACGCCTCCGGTTTTGGAGCTGGTCAATCGCTTATTTGGTGACAGCACCTTACTCAAGGACTATTGGGGAGAATCAGTATTAGAGCAATGGGAGTGGCAAGAACATATCAGTGCCAAACCTTTGCAGAACAAAGCAGGTGTAGCTAAAGTCTTACAACTCAACCCCGCAGAAGATGCAGACAAAGAAGCCACCAAGAGTCTCCTCCATCAGAGCCTCATTGAATTGATTCATGAACAACCCAATCTGCATTGGGGTGTTTTGTGTCGTAATAATAACCAAGTAGCCGAAGTCGTCGCAGCACTGCGTAGTGAAAACATCAATGTCATCGAAAATGGACGAGACACGCCTATTATCAAACATCCGTTAGGAGTTTTGACCATTGAACTGCTCTATTGGCTAGAGTTTCCCAAGGACAAGCGAGCTTGGAGTTACCTACTGATGAGCCCTCTACATGCTTACCTAAAAAGTTTACTGCCCAAGGATAAGCAAGATGTACCCCTATTAGCATTAGGCTCGAGTAGTCACTTTATTTGGCAAAACTTGCACCAGCAAGTGAAGGTGCATGGTTTCATAGAGGTTTGGCAAACATTGATGGAGCAGTTAGATACTTATGTAGCTGATACAACAAAGATAGAAGGTATGAGTATTAGCGCTACAAATTGCCGTCAACTCATCGAACAGCAATTACAAAGTTTAGATCAAGAGCTCTACCAAGGTGACTATGCTTTAATTGCTAAAAAGCTCGCTAATTTTAGTCAAAAAGTCCTTAGAGGAGAAGGTCTCATTGAGGTAATGACCGTGCATGCCTCCAAAGGATTGACTTTTGATGCATCTATTTATGCTATAGAGGATACTACTAAATTTCCCAATCGAGCTAAGCTTAATTATTTAGAGCTAGGTTCAGCAGGAGGTTGCTGGCTAGGCAATCCACCTGCATGGTTAGAGTCAACAGTGCCACAGATAGGTGCAGCACTACAAGAATGGCAGAATAAAGAAGCTTATGCAGAAATTTGTACGACTTATGTGGCACTCACTCGAGCCAGACAGAGTAGTTATTTAATTTTACCAGCTATGGCTAATACAGCTAAAATTGCGTTACCTTATTGGTTAGCAGAGGCTTTTTCGGTTGAGCATGAGCCTAGCATTGCTTATGAAGACAATAATGGCACTTTGCTGACTCTATGGGAACAGGCACAAAAAGAGTCGAAAGAGTCAAGAGATTTAAACGAGCCCGAACGAACTACTGAGGTTACAGAAACCCTTAACCTAAATAAAGAGCCCAAACCATTGACAAACGCTCAGCCACTCCTGCGCAAAAAAACACCCAGCCAAAATCACACTATAGAGTTAGAGTCTAATTTTATCCAGCGTCAACGTGCTAGCAGGCAAGCTATGGACAAAGGTAGTCATGTACATGCAGCTTTTGAGCATATCTCTTGGCTTGATCAAATGAACATCACTGACCAAGGCATAGTGGTAAGTGAGGTGGAATTGGTTCAGCAAATAGTCACTGAGTGCTTAGAAAATAAGGCTATTTATCAAATCATGAGTCATGACACTGGACTTGCGACAGGGGAGACTAAGCAGTATCACCAAGAACAAGCTTTTGATGTTCTACTCAACGAAGAAGGCCAAGAACTCTGGTTAAGTGGTATAATTGATAGATTACATTTGATTAAGGATAGCTATAACCAAGTTATTAGAGCTGAAATTATTGATTTTAAAACTGATAAAGTCGTCGACGAATCCACTCTCATAGATAGACATCAAGCCCAGTTAAAAGACTACGCTCAGGCAGTGGCTCAAATTTACGCATTGCCACTCGATCAGATTCATTGTTATTTAGTGAGTACTGATCTAAAGGAGCTGTTACAAGTTCAAGTCTCTTGATATTTCTTTTTTAGTTTTTTGAAAATCCCATTATATGAATTTTTTAAATAAAATAGGTTGGCAGTATTTCATTAAGCCTCTCAAAGAGTGGAATCAGTTGAACGCACGCACAGGGCTCAAAGAGTTTTGGATTTTTCAGGCTTATGTAACTGTTATATTGCTTATATTTAATATAATACCTATTTACTATTATATGCCGCTGGATTGGTATTTTTATGCAGTGGGTCTAGATGAATTTATGGTCCGTGATATATTTGCTTTGTTAGCTGAAGCTCCTATTTTCCAAGCCATTCCTTGGTTAGAAAGTCGTTTAGTTGGCTACGAAAGTTTCATGTTAGAGTTAATGAACAATGGAATTAAGCATTATTATTTACAAACTCTAGCAGCGCTCTATTTTATGTTTCCTGGGTTAGCTATTTTATTTCGTCGATTTCATGATATAGGTAGAAGCGGTTGGTGGCATTTATTTATTTTTGTCTTACCGCCATTTGGAGCATTAGCAGTTTTAATAGCGACTTTACAAGAAAGTCAGAAACACACGAATAAGTGGGGGCAGCCTCCTACTCAATCATAATTTATTTTTATGCAAGCAGATATCAAGCGCGGACAGCTTATCGTTTTTGAAGGAATCGATGGTGTAGGGAAATCTACCCAAATTCAGAAACTTCAAGCGTATTTAGAGCAAGAAGGCAAAGAGGTGGTTACCAGTTTTGAGCCCACTAATGGTGAGCATGGAGCTATGATACGTCAGACTGCAAGCACTGGGAGACTTAGTTTAGAAGATGAATACCGTTTATTCACTCTAGATAGGCAGGAGCATGTAGCTCAACTCATAGAACCAAGTTTAGCAGCAGGAAAGTATGTCTTGCTAGATAGGTACTATTTTTCGACTTTAGCTTACCAGGGAGCACGTGGAGGCGATATTGAAACCATGCGCCAAGAACAAGAATCTTTTGCAATTAAGCCAGATTTAGTACTCTTACTTGATTTAACCGTAGAGGAATCTCTGCAGCGTATCGGAGTTAGAGCTAATAGTAATGGCGAGGCAGGAGCTGACGAATTTGAAACAGAAGAAATGTTAACAAAGGTACGTACTATTTTTATGCAATTCCTCAGTAACCCTGATGAACCCGTTCTATTTGCTCGTATTAAAGCTAGTCAAGATGTGGAAAGCATAGCTGAAGATATAGAACTCATTGTTTATCAAATCCTTTATCCAGACTCATTATAATGACATTACTCGAAGCTCGTAACCTCAGCTATCACTACACCTTAGCTAAGAAAAAAATTGATATCCTCAAAAATGTTAATTGTGAAATTAATAGAGGAGATATAGTGTTTTTCCATGGTGCTAGTGGCGCAGGTAAGAGCACATTGATGTATTTACTCTCTGGTTTGGAAAAGCCCTCGTCAGGTGAGGTGCTTATTCAGGGGAAATCTATAAATACGATGAGCACTAACACCAAGGCCAATATGCGTAATCATGAGTTAGGCTTTGTCTTTCAGCATTATGGACTCATGCCTGAGCTCAATGTTTTAGAAAATGTCCTCTTACCCACACAAATGCAAAATAAGCTCAGTACGAAGGATGCTAAACAACGAGCCTTACAACTACTCGAGCAGGTAGGGCTAGAAGACAGAATTAAACATCTACCAAAAGAGCTCAGTGGAGGGGAGCAGCAACGTGTGGCGATTGCTCGTTCATTGGTGAATAAGCCTAGTATTATCTTTGCCGATGAGCCTACAGGTAATTTAGATGAAGAAAATAGTGGAAAAATCATGGAGTTACTACTTAATCTCGCTAAGCAAGAGCAAGTCGCACTGATTCTCATCACCCATGATACACGCTGGCTTAAGAGAGGTTCGCAATGTTATCAGGTAGGTAATCACGGTATTCATACGAGTAACTAGTTGCTAATAAAAGTTTTAAATCTTGAGTTTTTCTCCTTGAGACTTAGCAATGACAGTAGCGGCGCAAGCGTCACTAGCAATATTAATCATCGTGCGGCTCATATCGAGCAAGCGGTCTACGGAGAGCAGGGCAATAATGGCCAGCTCAGCGTTAGGGATATTAGAAGTTTTAAGAATGAGTAAAATAGCTACTAAACTAGCAGAAGGAATGCCTGCGACACCAATACTTGTGAGCAACGCGGTAATAACGATACCACCTTGAGCAAGCCAGCCAAGCTCAACACCCATGACTTGAGCTACAAAAATCACAGCCACGCACTCATATAAAGCCGTGCCATCCATATTAACTGTGGCTCCTAAAGGCAAAGTAAATGATGAAGTCTCCTTGCTCACTCCTACACGTTTTTCAACACAGTTGAGAGTGATAGGTAATGTGGAGGCTGATGAAGCTGTAGAAAATGCAGTGAGCAAAGCTGGACGCATAGCTTTAAAGAAAGCTATGGGTGAAACTTTTGCCAAGTAATGCAAAATCAGGGGAATAGCGACGAGTAGATGAACGCCTAGAGCTAATACCACCGTGGTAAAATATTTGCCTAGCTGAACAAAGAGCACTAAACCTGTATTATAAACAGTGGGAAATATAAGAGCAAAAACACCAAATGGTGCAGCGAGCATGATCCAATTGGTAATGGTGATCATCACTTCTTGCCCTGAAATCATAAATTGTGTCATAGGTTGACTGCTTTGCAATGGTAATTTACGTAGAGCTATACCCATAGCGATAGCAAAGGTGATAACACCCAAGAGAGCTCCATTATCACTAAAAGTAGCAAATAGATTTTCAGGAATGATTTTGTAAAGAATATCAAGAAAGTCTCCAGCGTCTCTTTGTGACGCAACTTCGACTTTATTACTAAGGTCTTCTGAAGATGTTTGTTCGCCGTTCATAAAGAGTGAGCGGATATCTTCATTGGGTTTGCCGTTATCAAAACCTGGTTGAATAAGGTTAACGATAATAAGTCCAATAAGAACGGCAACTAGTGAAGAAGCTAGATAATAGCTGAGAGTTTTGGCTCCCAATTTTCCAATAGATTGATTGGGAGACAGTGTAGCGAGGCTTGCTACAATAGAGCACAGCACTAGCGGCACCATAATGAGCTTAAGTGCTCTTAGGAACAATTGAGCTACCCAATCGCAGATTTGAAAGAAAAAGCTTAAAATGGCTGGAGCCTGATCGAAATTAAACTGCCTAAGACCAATGCCTAGAAGCAGTGCTGCTAAAATAGCAATAAAGATAGAGGAAGTAGATTTATGGCTATTAAGCATGAGTTTTTTTTGAAATTATTTAGAGCGACTGCCTATATTTAAGAGGGTTAATCTTCATTTCTCTTTTAAAGACTCGGCTAAAAATAACAGGATCAGGATAACTAGACATTTCACCTACCTGGGCAATTGAATAAATAGGGTTAGCTAAGAGTTCGCAAGCAATAGACATTTTAGTTTGAGTGATGAATTTGGCTGGGCTACAGTTAAAATTTTGGTTAAATGCCCGCTCTAAGCTACTTACAGAAACGCCAGTCAATTGAATAAGGTCAGTAATACGAATAGTTTTAGATGGATTTGCATAGATGTAGTTCACAGCTTTACTAATAGCTCTATTTAGTGCTTTTTGAATTTGAGGGCTATTATCAGTGTAGCACACTACTTCGCCAATAGTCTCCATGGGCTCTGGAGTACTAAAGTTTTGACGATTTTCAAGCAGACTAGATATCAGCATAAGACCTGCAATCTGATTATGTTGATCGAACAAAGGGAATTTATAGGTAGAATGCCAACGCACCACTCCTGGTCTATAAGTTACCAGCTCTGTTGTACGTAAACTAGGGATGATATTTTGAAGGACTTTTTGATCATCATCCATATATACTCTAGCAAGTTCAGCCCCAAAAATTGCTGTATCATCATAACCAATAATTTTATCTTTTGTAATTTGCAAGCTATTTAAGAAAGCTGTATTGACATAGACGTATTTGCCTTGTGTATCTTTAATAGCAACAATATTTGATATTACATCTCCAAGCTTCTCAATAAATTGTCCTGGCTTGAGGTTTTGTATAAATGATTGTAGATTCTTGTCTGAACTCATAGAATAAATAGATATTTGTATTTAAGTGAAAAAATCAAGTTTTCTCAAGAGATTTCAACTTCTTTTATTGGTTAAAAACCCGATTCTCTTATGAAAACAGAGGTGGCCTTATCTAAAAACCTTTTAAATAAGCTGATTTTTTTACCTTTGATATAGAGATTTCCTTTGGTAATTTGCTCTAGTTCACCAGGATTGAAAAAATTAGAATCATCAAATTTAAGCATAACTCGATATATAGACTTAATGGGTATTTCTTGATTTTTTAAGTTTGTTTGAGTGGGAATATCTCCTCCAAAATTACTAGAAAAATAATGGTTGCTCAATGCACTACCCCCTAAAGCCTGAATATCACTAATAGTAGCAGTTGTTTTTCGGATATTTTTATCAATTACGCTAGGATAGAAAAAAGCTGATGTGCCAATAGCAACTCTTTCGAGATCTTGACTATCTATATAGGTGATGATTTCTAAGCTTTGAGGAGCTACAATATAGGCTAATGCTAACTTTGGATTAATCCAGCGCCCTACAGTTAATTTATCTGCGATATCTTTGACTAGTCCAGATATGGGAGCACGGATGTTCAACTGTTCTTTTTGCAGCTGGATATTTTGGAGCTCTTTTTCTAACTTTGCTTTTACTTGTTGGTTGATAATAAAGTCTTTTTTTGAGTCTATATCGGCGGAAGCGTTATTTATACGTTGTTGGGCAATAGCTAGTTTTTTCAGAATATGGTTCTCCTGTAAGTCAAAATTAGGATTGCCTAGAGTGAATAATAAGTCTCCTTTTTTTACATATTCATCAGGTTTGATATTGATGAATTTAATCTTTCCTATCTGCTTACTATGAATAAAATGTGCTGTTTTTGCTTGAACCAAAGCAGGAGCTTTAATTTTAGATGAAATAGGCAAAACAGCCAAAAGGAGCAAAATAATAAGAATACCAATAGTGATAAAGCTACGACGTTGTTTTAAATAAGTTTTTCGCATAGTCACCCAATGAATTAGCTCCTTGATTACAGGGATAATAATGAGAGAGATGAATTCAATAGTAAATAATATAATCCCAATGATTTTAATGAAAAAAGTATAAAAAATAAGAGCAATAGAAGTAAAAATAGTGATGCGATAAAAATAAACTCCAATAGAATAAATAAATAACCACCTCTGAATTCGTAGAGGTAATTGTTCAGGAATAGGCTCAGGAGTATTAAAAAGAACTTTTCTTAAATACCACTGCCCCATTTCCATAGCTCTAGGTTGTAAATTATCAATTCTAACTAAATCCATAAGGATATAATAACCATCAAATTTTGCAAAAATATTACTATTAAAAATAAGTGTAGTAACCAGGCTAGTCGTTGCGGTAAAAAAAGCTGCACTTTTTAAATTCCCATCTGGTAAAAATGCCCACAAGAATAAGGCTATAACACCAACAATAAGCTCAGCTCTAATTCCTGCAATAGCTATATTAATCCTCTTTCTACGATTGGAAATTCGCCAAGTATCCAGCACGTCACTGTATAACAAAGGAATAAAAAGCATAAAAAATATACCAAAGCTATTAACTTTAGAACCATAATGTACCGAGGTATAAGCATGACCTAGCTCATGAAAAACTTTGAGGACAATAGAAGTGAGCATGAAATAAACAATCCCCTCAAAACTCATAAAATCAGTAAACGTGTTGATAAACACCTCCCATTCTCTAGAAACAAGATAAACACCTAAAACAGCTATAAAAATGATAAACTTGTACCAATAACGGTGGAACATCCACTTAATATAAGGATAGGTTTTACTGAGAAATTTTTGAGGGTTGATTAAAGGAACCCTTAAAAACAAATACTGCTTGAGGACTTGGCTAAGAGTTTTCTGTTTGGATTGATAATATAGCTCCAAATAATGCTGATAGTCTCCTTTTGGTGGAAATTTAGTTAGTGAGTTTTTATAGAGGAAATTGATAACATAGAGCAAATCCTCCTCTGTTATTTCTACGGTACTATTATGATTAGCTTTATCTAAAACTTGTTGAGCATTGATTAAATGCCAAAATTTCAACAACCTAAATATACGCCAACCTATACGAAAGTATTGATTTGCTAGAGGATCAAAAAGTAACCAATAAGCAGAACCATTATCATGAACACCACCTGTATTTATTTGTAAGTCTTCGCGTATGAGAGGTAGTTTTACTTCCTCTAAAGGTGGCTGATTTGGATCACTCAAAGCTCGCTGTGAAAAATGAAAGTTAGGTTAACCTAATCTAATTATAAACCTGTCTTAGTTCTAATAGTAGCAATAGGTTTTCTAAATAAATAGTAAGCAAGAGGGACCTTGTCGCCAAATATTTTACAAGTACCACTCAAGCCAATTCTAGGAGGCGTATTTGTGATATCTAGCTCAGCAATAACATGATAAGCTAAATCTTTGGCTGGAGTAGGGTAGGCATAATAACTGCTATAATTGATTTTGCCTTTGATAGGATGTAGAGGGTCTGAATCGAGAAAGAATTTAATAGGGTAACCCTCCTTAAGTATCATTGCGTCAGCTAAGGGGATTTTGATTTTGAGCTCAATGGAATTTGGGTTAGCTAGCTCCATGATTTCTTGACCTATTTGAATCGGCTTTCCAATCAAGTTTTGAGGATCATCAAATAAAATAACTCCTGAGTGAGGTGCTTTGATGATGGTCTCTTCAAGCATCATCTGGTTATAATCAAGCTCTGCTTTAGCAAGGGCAACTTCCTGTTTAAGAAAAGTGAGCTGAGACTTGCTCTCCATACTAGAGAACGCTCCCTGCAATGCAGTTTGGTACTCAGCCAACTTAACATCTAGATTTTTTTTAGATACCTCTAACTCATTAGATAGCTGAGAGTCATCAATTTTGATGAGTGGTTGATTAAGAGTCACTACAGAATTAGCCTCAGGCAAAATACGTTCAATAATCCCATTGAGAGGAGAGCTAATCATTGTGGCATCTTTAGCAACGACTTCTGCAGGAGCTAAGGTTGACAACCTAACAGGCACAAAGCCTATTAAAATAACAAAAAGCAAAGCCAACCAAGTAACACGATTATATATCTTAGCATTAATAAAATAATTAACCTTCTTCTGCTCTAAAAATTTAAATGCATACGCAAAACTTGAGGTTATTTTATTAAGTAAGGTGAGTTGACTATCTGCAAAAGTCTTACTAATAGACAGCCACAAAAATTGCCTTGGCGCCAAATTATGGACAGTCAAAGGAATCCATATTAATTTAAAAATACCATACTCTTTCCATTCGCTCTGCAACTCTTCACTGAGCATATCTAGAGTAATAATTTGAGTGGAGTGACGACTAGGCAAATTTAAGTCTTTTATGATCTGTTCACTCCATTGGAGAAAAGAGCTCTGCTCATCAACATGAGTCACGCCACTTGCAGTAGTTGCTTTAATTTTTTTGCTTCCTAGATAGCTAGATGTATAGACAATCGCTTGTTTGTAATCAAAACCCATAAGCTTTAAATTATTAACTAAGAGAAACTCTAATTCCTTAACAGTTTTGCAACTTTTAATTTGAGCTTCAATTTGCAGGATATTGAGCAGCTTTTTTAATTTGCCTTCTGTAGCATCCGCTAAATCTTGATTGTCGCGCTCATCTTTTTTTTGAGCAGAGGTTTTTGTAATAGCTGTTTTTGTAGTAACAGATTTTGTAGTAGATTTAATCTGGCTGACTACCTTTTTAGGAGGCTTGTTAAATGATGTATTTGAAGATTCAGGCATAGATTAAATTCGTTCGGTGTGATTTTTTTCAAAAAACATCGTTAATCCTGAGTGAAATCAGCAGTGCCAGTCATCCCACTCACTAAATACTCATCTGGCTCATCAAACTTGCAAATCACCTTAATTGTCTTACTAACAGCATCAATAATACCTGATGTGCGTAAAACTTTGACAAAATACATACGCTTTGTCTCATCAATCACAAATTTAAACTGCTTGCCAGGTTTAAGAGAGGAAACCCAGTCAGACGGGATAATAAGTTCCAATTTAGGATTGTGAGAAGCTGCAATTTGAATAAGCTGCTTATCTAGAGTCACTAATTCATGCTCATTAACAAACTTCTCTATGACAACACCATCGTAAGGGGCCTTAATGATGCATTGATTGAGCAAGAACTTATCTTTTTGGAGCAGAGCTTCGAGCTCCTTACTTTTAAGTTTAGATAAGAGTAATTCTGTTTGCGTAATACCATCGAGCTTAAGCAATTCAACTTGGTTTTCGTAGATCAACTCTTGTGATGCAGAAATAGCAGATTGGGCATCATACTGAGCTTGGTAAACTGAATGATCAAACTCAATAAGAATATCACCTTTCTTAAACTTTTCCCCAACACTAAAATGTATCTTGGTTATTGGCGCCTTAATCTCACTAGAAAGAATAGCTTGTTTAGACGGCTTAACAATACCTCTAATTTCAGAAATAGATGAGTTAGTACTGATGAGATAATCGACCTCATCAAGCATCTCTTCGGCTTTTAACGCTCTACTGGTATTTTGCTCAGTTAACGAATCAGCGTAAGCACACAACATGAAACTACACATAACAAAGTGAGCACCCCAAAAACGCATACGCATAACACTCATTTATTTAGAAGCTAAAATGGGTTCAGACTTAATACGGGATAAAATCATATTCTTACATTGTCCCTTAATACGCAGTTGCTCACAAGTAGCCTCGATACAAATTGATTGTTTAATAGCCTTAAATCCAAGACGCTTAGTTACACAATCATTAAGCGTAGCAAGATTAGCATCTTCGAACTCTTCCACACGCCCACAATCAATACAAATCAGATGATTATGAGCTGGCTTCTCTAAAAAATTAGGATCGTAAATACGATTATTATCATTAATTTTAATTTCCACCAATAACTTAGCCTCAACTAATAGCAACAAAGTCCTATACAAAGTAGATCTAGAAATCTTAACCCCAGACTTACTTAAGTACCGCTGTAAAATATCTGCAGAAAAATGCTCATTATAATTAAAAATAGCTTTAAGAATCAACTCTCTTTGCTTGGTGTGGCGCAACTTCTTATTATCAATGAACTCATTCATTTTATCGAGCGCACGCTCATAAGTACTTTGATCTGTGTGAGATTGATGCATAGAATTATAATATAGGTTTATATTCTAGCTGAATTGAGCTTAGTGTAAAGGCGTTTTTATATCAGAGACTTGCAACAGCTAATTAAATAACAAAGTTACATAACAATTACTCATAGCTAACCTTAACAGCCCCTTGATGATACAAATTAAAATTAGGTGGACGCAGAAAACCAATCACAGTTTGCTCATACTTAACAGCTAACTCAACAGCTAAAGAAGAAGGCGCCGACAAGGCCGCCACTAACGGTATACCTGCAATCAATGATTTTTGAATAATCTCAAAAGAAAGACGACTAGACACCAATAAAAAAACTTGATTAAACTCCACAGATTTAGCAGCCATTAAATAAGCACCGATAACCTTATCTACCGCATTATGACGGCCGATATCCTCACTGAGATGTAGAGCATCACCCTGTGGAGAAAATAAACCAGCAGAATGAATACCTCCAGTATCCTTAAAAGCTTGTTGCTGCTCATTAAGCTGATTTAACGCCCCAAATAAACTAGACGAATCAATACTATTAAAATTAGAGCTAAAACTACCCGCCTGAGCCACATCTATTTCATGAGACAAGCTTTTCGTCGTACTACAAATTCCACAACTACCATAATTGGGCAAATAACGTTGATGCTCAGCAAGATTAATATCAACAAAATCCTTAAGAATAACCAAGCACTGATGAATCTGAGGAAAATCTAAATGCTCAATATCATCCAATGACCTGATAATACCCTCAGTAACCAGAAAACCCCTGACCAGACAATCATCTGCACCAGGGGTTCGCATAAGAGTGGCTAGGGTAACCCCATTCACTCTAATTTCTAAAGGCGCTTCTACGGCAATTTTATCTGTAACCTGCTGCGCATTCTTAGACTTGTATTTAAGAACAGAAACAACAGAAACTAAATCAGATGAGCTAGAATTATCCAAAGAAAATTGGGTAGCTTAACTTAATTATCGCTAAGATAATTAGAAACACCATCAAAGTCAGCTGTCATAGCTGCTTTTCCTGGTGCCCAATCCATAGGACAAACCTCACCATTTTGTTCAAAATGTTGCAAAGCATCTACCACGCGAATAGCTTCAGCAATTGATCTGCCAAGAGGGAAATTATTAATCAACTGATGCTGAACAACACCCTCCTTATCGATAAGGAACAAACCACGATAAGCAATCATTTCGCCTTCAATATGCTCATTGCCTTCATCATCAATAGAGTACTCACCTGCTAACACATCATAATCAGCAGAAATAGTCTTATTAATATCAGCAACCAAAGGATAGGTGACACCTTCGATTCCACCTTTTTCTTTTGGAGTACTCACCCAAGCGTGATGACTAAACTCTGAATCAGTTGAACAACCAACGACAGCTACATTACGTTTTTCAAACTCAGCAAGATTATTTTGAAAAGCATGCAACTCTGTAGGACAAACAAAAGTAAAATCTTTAGGATAAAAGAATAAAATAACATATTTTTTTCCTAAATATTGCTCAAGAGAAAAATCAGGAACAATCTGCTTATTAACTACAGCTGTAGCTTTGAATTGAGGGGCGAGTCTACCAGTAAGTACGGACATAATAATAAATTAAAGTGAGATATTTTTCTAAAGATATTAAGCCCAATTGTCAATCGATTTGTAAGAGATTTAGAGGAATTATCAAAGACCACAGACAGGACACCTAAACCGAGATTTTTTCAAGCTAATTACCAACTCTAAAATCGCTAAACGACAACCAATCAAAGCGCAACATAAACCACCAAAACCCAATAACAAACAACCCCCTTAAAAACCCACCCAATAACAGAGCCATCTGCCACAGCTCATAAGCTCCCAAAATTTCAATAACCCCTTTACACAGATAAAGCTTGCTATATCATGGCAAAAACTTATAAAAAGTCTTACTATTTTTTAAAAAGAACTATCATGATCAATAACCGTCGCGTCGTTATAACAGGCATAGGAGTCGTTAGCCCACTAGGAAATGACTTAAACACAACTTGGGAAGCCATGAAGGCAGGTAAAAGCGGAGTAGGCGAAATCAGCTTAGTTCCTAACGTAAAAGAAGACTACAGTTGCCACATCGGAGCAGAAGTCAAAAATTTTGACTCAGCGCCATTCTTCTCCAAACCAAAAGAAGCACGCCGCATGGATCGTTATGCTCAATTAGCCATAGCAGCCTCAAAAATGGCAATCGAAGACGCCAAACTCACCGAAAATCTACCCGACAAAAATCGCGTAGGAGTCATGGTAAGCAGTGGCATAGGAGGACTAGGAACCATCGAGAGAGAACATCAAAAACTACTCGAACGTAGCCCAAGCCGCGTATCACCATTCGTCATCCCAATGATGATAGCTAACATAGCCAGTGGTTACGTCTCCATGGAATACGGATTTGGTGGAGCTAACATGTCTATTGTCACAGCTTGTGCAACCTCCAACCATAGTATCGGTGAAGCATGGCGCATCATTAAATTTGGAGACATGGACGCCTGCGTCTGTGGAGGAGCCGAAGCCAGCATCGAACCAATGGGCTTATCAGGCTTCAACAACATGAAAGCCCTAAGCACGCGTAACGACGACCCACAAAAAGCATCACGCCCATTTGACTCAGACCGTGACGGTTTTGTCATGGGAGAAGGAGCTGGCATCGTTGTCATCGAAGAGCTAGAACACGCCAAAAAACGCGGAGCAACCATCTACGGCGAAATAACAGGTTACGGAGTCAGCGGTGACGCCTACCACATAACATCCCCACATCCAGAAGGAGAAGGCGCAGCACGCTGCATGGACATGGCTCTCAAGCACGCAGGCAAAAACCGCAACGAAGTCCAATACGTCAACGCGCACGGCACATCAACCCCAATGGGAGACATCTGCGAAACCAAAGCCATCAAACGCACCTTCCAAGATTGGGCAAAAGACGGACTCATCGTCAGCTCAACCAAATCAATGACAGGGCACCTCCTTGGAGCCGCAGGGGGAGTAGAGCTAGCAGCCAGTGTCATGGCAATCAGAGACCAAATCATACCGCCAACCATCAACTTAGACAACCAAGACCCAGAGTGCGACCTCGACTACACTGCTAACAAAGCAAGAGAAGCCAAAGTAGACACAGCACTAAGCAACTCATTTGGCTTTGGTGGACACAACGCCTCACTTTTGATTGAAAAATTCACAGGGTAAGAGACATCAACCCCCTCTGACTCCCTCATCTAATTATGTTACTCTTTGATTACCCTCGCTCAGTCCACTTTCACGAAACAGACGCAGCAGGAATCATACATTTTAGCAACTTCTTCTGCTACGCAGCTGAAGCCGAACAAGCCTGTTTCCAAGAGCTAGAAATACCCTCATTTAACCAAGGAGAAATCTGGGTGCGAGTCCACGCTAGCTGTGACTACCACCACCCAGTCACCTTCCAAGACCAACTCGTCATCAGACTCGAAGAATGGGAACTAGGTAAATCCAGCATCAGCTACGAATTCCAAGTTATACTAGACAACGAAGAAGGCAACCAAATAGACGAACAAGTACTCATAGCCACCGGAAAAATCATCATCGTCAGATACGACAAAGAGAACGACAAATCCATCCCTCTTAGCGACGACATACGGCAAAAACTCACACAATAAAACATCGAGCAACCCAATAAATGGCGCACTCAAAGTTTACAAACAAAGGGCTTATAGTTTAACTGGATAAAACAATGGTTTCCGAAGCCGTCAATCTGGGTTCGATTCCCGGTAAGCTCACCAATTTTTATAGTTTGCATATGAAGTTTAAAAATCTAATTAATAAAAAAAATATTTTTTTTATTAATGTAATAGCAAGTATAATTTATTGTTTGGGGTATGCGCAGGAACTCGTCCCAGAACAGCAAGCATCAATAGAGCAAAATATCTTTGTTGAACAACAACTTAAACAACAAAGAGAAGCTTTTGTGAGAGAGCAAAAAATAAAAGAACTAGAAAAAATTCGTCAACAAGAATTGAGCGAGAATCAAGAAAATCCAATAAACCGTGTCATCACAGATAATGGTGCCACTAAATTTATTAGTTCGATTATTTTGGAAAATAACAAAGTGATTAGTTCAACATTTATTTATAAAAATTTTATCAATAAATATATAAACACTCATATAACAACAACTGATTTAAAAAATATAAAAGATAGAATTACTAATCATTATTTTCAAAAAGGCTATATTTCGACACGTGTATATTTTGATATAAAAGAAATCAATCAAGGTATTTTAAAAATTATTATTGAAGAAGGTCGATTAGAGCAAATTATATTAACTGATAATTCAGCTATTAATGAAAAACTGAATTATCGTAGATTTTTACAAAAAACCTTTGCTTTTGGGGGGCAAAAAGAGGTTCTTAATCTTAGAGATATAGAGCAAGGTTTAGATCAAATAAATCGATTGCAATCAAACCAAGCACAAATGCAAGTAGAAGCAGGAACAAAGCCTGGATACTCCAATATACTGGTTAATAATAATACAAGTTTTTTGCCAAGCATAAGTTATGAGCATGACAATGCAGGTAGTAAAAGTACTGGAAAATATCAAGATAAACTATCCTTGAGCCAAGATAACCTAATAGGTGTAAATGATAACCTCTACGCTTCGTATACAACAACAAATAATAGAGATAAAAATAACAGATATTCAAAAAGTATATATGTATCAACATCATTACCTTTTGGATATTACACGATAGGAGGTAGTTATTCTTATTCTAAATATCTAGTTACGACACAGGGCTTTGTTACTAGTTTTAAATCTTCAGGTGCGACAGAAGATAGATCAATGTACATATCTAGATTAATTAGTAGAGGCAAAGATTACAAAATATCTTTCAAGACGGAGCTAGCAAGTGGAGATGGTAATAATTATATAGAAAATACTTATATTCCTATAAGTAGTAGGCGTTTAACGACACTTAAATTCTCTTTAAATTCTGTTTATTATATGGATAATGCATGGTTTTACATAGATTCTTCTTATACTCAAGGCCTAACAGCAGTAGGAGCATTAAAGGATGAGCCATTTTTAGATCAAGCGACACCAAAAGCACAAAGTCGCGTTTATAATATCAACGGCGTTTACAGTAGGCAACTTACATTTCCTAAGGCTACCTTACCTGTAAATTACAAGCTAACTTTTAATGCTCAATACAGCGAAGACACATTATACAGTAACCAACAATTAAATATAGGAGGGCGCTACTCAGTCAGAGGCTTTGACGAAAATCAAATAAGAGGAGATATAGGCTACTATATACTTAATGATATAAGTATTAACATGGGGAGTTTAGTGCCTAACTATCTAGCTAAAGACACTTTATTTAATTCTCCTATCATATTTCAAAAGTCTTTAAACGATTATTTAATGAACATGAGCTTAGGGGTATTTTATGATTATGGATACGCGAGGAGTAAAGTCATACAAGAAATTTCAGATGAAGGGTACATGAGTGGTGTAGGCATCAATATAAGCTATAACTCTAAAAACATAAATTGGGGGATTACTTATTCTAGAGGATTACATTCTCCTAACTTTTTAAGAGAAGAAGAAAACAGTTTAGAAGATAAAGAATCTTTATATTTTAATATTAGTTTTAATATCCCTTAAAAATAAAGACTTGCAAATCTGTAATTTTTTTTAATGATTAAAAAAGTTCTTAAAAATATTATGAAAAAGACACTTAAAACAGCAAAGCTTATTTTTATGAACTTAATAATGTTGTGGTACATTTTTTGCCCACAAGTCATGCTTCTGGCAAATTCAGGTGTAAATCATATTCAACCTGATGGTTCAACTCATACGAAAACTGACCGAGCTCCTAATAATACCCCTCTAATATATATTGCTGCACCAAATCAATCAGGGGTCTCTTTAAATAATTATAGTAAATTTAATGTTAATAAAGAACACTTAATACTTAATAATTCAAAGGAGCTAACCACGAGCAGTCAGTTAGGAGGTTTAATAACTGGAAACCAAAACCTTATGGCTTCAGGCGTTAAAGAAGCTCAGATAATCGTCAATCAAGTAACAGGAAGAGAGCGTAGTAAGTTATTTGGTTATACGGAGATAGCAGGTAAGAAAGCTGAACTCATTATAGCTAACCCCAACGGTTTAGATATAGCGGGTGCAGGATTTATTAATACTAGTCGTTTGAGTTTGATCACGGGTCAAGTGCAAATGGGCTCAGGAGATATAACAGGATTTTCATTAGCTAAAAATCCAAATAATTCAATTGTCATTACAGGAGTTAATACACCTAATTATGTCAATCTAGGGATAGATGCTAGCGAGGTTCAATATATTGATATAATATCTCGTTACATAGAAATCAATGCAGATATCCAAGCCCAAAATCAATTAAATATATATACTGGAAATAAACAATACGATTATAAAAACAAAGTAGTTAGCTCAGAAGATTCTACAACGCAATCACCAATATTTGCTTTAGACAGTAGTCACTTGGGTGGAATGTATGCTGATAAAATTAAAATTATAGCAAGTGAAAATGGAGTAGGAGTTAGAGCAAGAGGTGATTTAGTAAGTAATGTTGATAGTGTGGATTTCTCAACTCAGGGAGATATCCAATATGAAAGTATCAGTTCAGCTAAAAATTTAAATATAACAACAACTAATGGTAATATTACTCAGGGTAAAATAGATTCAGTCAATAATACTTCTCGAGTGATAGTCAAACAGGAAATTAATTTATCAGCAAAACAAGGCAACATTGAATTAAGCGGTGATAAAATGACCGCCCTTAGTGATATTAATATTACAGGGAAAAGCATCACCAGCACCGGCAACGCCGTAGCTAACAACAATCTCAACCTAGAAGCCACAGCAGGCAACATAGACAACCAAGGCGAACTACTTGCAGGAGTGGACCTCAACCTCAGCGC
>DGKB01000048.1 GCA_002386905.1 Akkermansiaceae bacterium UBA4581
AGCTACCATCTCTAATGCCATGGATGTCGGCGCTCCGAGTAATTTTGTCAGATTACAGGAACTTTATGAACATGATTTAGAAGCCATACGTGCGGATATCTCAGGTTATTTCTGTGATGATGAACAGAACTACCAAGGAGTCAGAGAGGTGAAAGCTAACTATAATTACACCATAGACCCTCATACTGCTATTGGTTACCTAGCAGCTAAAGAATACCTCAGTGAGCATCCAGAGGCTAACACCATCGTTTTAGGTACAGCACACCCAGCCAAATTCCTAGAAATCATGCAGGAAGCATTACCAGAGCACAGTATTGAAATCCCACAGGCTCTGTTAAATCTACAAGATAAAGAAAAAACAGCCTTACTTCTCAGCAAAGATTTCAACACATTCAAAGAGTTTTTACTCAATCGAAAATAATTATAGGTTTTTGATACGAAAAAGCTAAAAATGTATTGACATTAACAGGTATTTTACATAAATCATGCGTCCCTACTTGGCGTTGGAACGTCAAACTAGAGTTTAAACTATTATTATGAAAGCCGATTTACATCCTACTTATCATCCTGTAGTCTTTCTTGACATCACTACAGGTAAGAAATTCGTTTCTCGCTCAACAGCCACTTCAGGTAAAACTGAAACTATTGATGGCGTAGAGCATTACATCATCTCTATGGGTGTAACATCAGACTCTCATCCGTTCTTTACTGGTCAAAACCAGTTCGTGGATACAGAGGGTCGTATCGACAAGTACGAAAAACGCTTTGGAGCTGCTACACGTCGTGCAGGCAAGCCTAAGCTTAAGCCAACAGCAGCCGCTGAACCTAAGAAAAAAGAAGAAGCAGCTACTACAAAAGAAGCGTAATTATACGAATTACCTTTTAACTAAAAAAGCCAGTGAGTTTAATTACTCACTGGCTTTTTTAGTTTTTTACGTTTATTAATTATAATTACTATAAATATTTGGAAAAAATTAAGAAAATCTGTTTTATTTTGATGATTAAATCTCATTACTATTCAGACGAGTATTCTTAAACCTCACTTTAGGCATCTAAAAGTATTTTAAAGAAAGATACTTTTTTAACTGTCTACTTATTATGAAAAAACAACAAATTGCCATACTCAGCATCAAAAATATAGTCATTTTACTTATCTCACTGAGCTTTACTTTTTCTTATTCTAACAATGAAGTTTTCAGTCAGTTGGAGAAATATAATGTCACTTGGAAGGAATTAGGAGAATCCTCCCTGGACGCCATGCCCATTGGCAATGGTGATATTGGGGTAAACGTATGGACTGAGAATAATGGTGATTTAGTATTTCTAATTGGTAAGAATGATGCCTGGGGTGAGGAAAAGTCTTTCTTTCAGGGAATGATGAGTGTTGGGAGAGTGAGAATATCTCTAGAACCAAATCCTTTCAAAGGTGCACAGAATCTCTTTCAATCATTGGTTCTTAGTGAAGGTAAAATTGTATTGAAATCAGAAAAAGCTGAACTTCAAATATGGTCGGACGCAAATGCAAATGTTACTCATATAGAAACAAATACTGATGCTCCCACCAAGATGACTGTTCATGCACAATCATGGAGAACAGAAAAAAGAGATTCTATTGGAGTTGATACTTTTTTGGAAGGACTTACAGATGAAATTGTATGGCACTATCGAGTGAATAGACCTAACACTCCTATTCATAATAACACAATAGGGTCTCTCATTGAAGGCGATGGGCTGGTGTCTAGAGACCAAACAACACTGGTATCAAAAATTTCAAAGAATCATCATGTCAGAGTACACACATTTGTTCAAGTTACAGATACTATTGAGCAATGGATAGACAAAATGAATAAACAGGTTTCAGAAACAAACTCTATTTCTTTTGACATCGCTAAACAAAAACATATCGATTGGTGGCGTAATTTTTGGAATAGAAGTTGGATATTTGTAACTGGTGATAAAGATGCAGAATCAGTGTCTAGAGGGTATATTTTGCAAAGGTTTATTCATGGTTGCACGAGTAGAGGAGATTATCCAATTAAGTTTAACGGTTCTCTTTATACTATTTTTCGTAAGCTAGTTCATAAAGAAGAAGAAATAGATCTAACTCCTGATATGAGGCGTTGGGGTGGTCGATACTGGTTTCAAAACACACGCGCATCTTACTGGCCAATGGTAGCATCTGGCGATTTTGATCTAATGCAGCCTCTTTTTAGCATGTATCGTAATATGGTTGAATACAACTCCAAATTGGTTCAGGAATACTATGGTCATAATGGTTTTTACGTCAAGGAAACCACAGATATTTGGGGTGGGCTCACTAATAAAAAACTGTCAAAAAAACAAAGTCATACATTGCACTATTACTGCACTATCCTGGAGTTAAGCGCTATGATGATTGATTATTATGAATACACTAGAGATGATTCTTTTATTGAGGAAACTTTGTTGCCTGTAGTTGATGGAGCAGTAACTTTCTATGACGAACACTTCCCAAAAAATGAAACTGGAAAGCTCGAAATAAAAAATGCCAACTCACTAGAATCTTTTTGGGGCACAACCAACCCCACTCCAGATATAGCAGGTTTGCATTTTGTCCTTAAAGGTCTATTAAACTTGCCGGAAAACCATACAACTCCTGAGCAGAGAGAACGTTGGAAAAAAATAGCTAGTACTATACCTCCTGTAGCAACTGGAATGAAAAAGAATAAGAAGGTGATTTTTCCCTATGAAGGAGAACAGGTAATTAAAAGAAAAAATTCGGAAAACCCAGATTTATATGCTGTTTACCCTTACAGATTGTACGGCATAGGGAAACCAGACCTCGAAATTGCCAAATCCACCTATGAACTTCGAGATATTAAACGAACAGGATGCTGGCGCCAAGATGCCATAAATGCTGCTATGCTAGGACTTGCGGATAATGCCAGAAAGGATATAGTCTTTAACTTTACAAGGAAAGAACCTGAATTAAAATTCCCTGCTTTTTGGGCACAAGGCTTTGACCATGCGCCAGATCAGGACAACGGTGGGGTAGCCATGCATGCCCTACAATGTATGTTAATTCAAAGCGATGATGGTAAAATACACTTACTTCCCGCATGGCCAAAAAACTGGAACGCTGATTTCAAATTACATACTCCAGATAAAACAACTGTTCAAGCAAAAGTAGTTAACGGAAAATTAACAGATATTTATGTACATCCCGAATCGAGACAAAAAGATCTAATCATTAGTGACATCTATAAGTAAAAAGTACAGAGTCATTAACAATAAAATAATAGTGTTTATAAGGTTAAGATAGTTAATTAATTCAAAAACTATTCACCTTAAACTCTTCGTTCTTTACTTCTTTCTACGTGGGCGACGTTTGTAAGTAGGCTTTTCGTCAGGGTTGTTGGGGTTGCGTGGTTTGTGGCCTTTTGGGTTTTGTCCTGGGGCTTTTCCTCCTGCGGGTTTACCTCGGCCTGAACCTCTGCTTTTGTTAGCTGTGTTTCTACCAAATCGTCCGCCACCTGATAGAGGTGGTTCTCGATCTTCTGCTGTTGGTTTTGAGCTGCGTTTAAAGCCTTCGATAGTTTTTTCTGTAATCGTTTTCTTGAGTAGGCGTTCGATATCGAATACGTATTCTTCTTCATCTATGCCGACTAGAGATACGGCGTCACCACTAGCTCCAGCACGTCCTGTACGCCCAATACGGTGTACGTAGTCTTCTGGCACGTTAGGTAGCTCAAAGTTAATCACATGTGGTAAGAGGGGGATGTCTAGTCCACGCGCGGCAATATCAGTAGCTACGAGTACGCGTACTCCGCCATCTTTGAATTTACGTAGAGCAGCTACACGTGCGTTTTGACTTTTATTGCCATGAATGGCAGCGCTGCTGATTCCTGCTTTTTCTAGTTTTTCACTTAGTCGGTTAGCTCCGTGTTTAGTACGGGTGAATATGAGGACTTGCTGCCAGTCTCCTTCTTTGATGAGTTTGACTGCTAGCTCTGTTTTTCGGGTTCTATCTAGGCGGTAGAGACTATGTTCAACTCGTTGAGCTGTTGTGTTCTCTGGAGTTGCTTCGACCATAACAGGGTTGATGAGGAAGTCATGGGCTAGAGCCTTGATTTCTTTAGAAAAGGTCGCTGAGAAGAGTAGGGTTTGTCTCTTTTTTGGAACGAGTTTGATGATTTTCTTGATATCATGCACAAACCCCATGTCTAGCATACGATCAGCCTCATCGAGGATAAGAGTTTCGATATTAGCTAATGAGAGGAAGCCTTGGCTCTCTAAGTCTAGAAGCCTTCCAGGGGTAGATACTAATATATCTATACCACCTCGTAGGCTGTGTATGTGTTGTTTCTGATTTACACCACCAAACATAACCATAGAGCGTATATCCAAAAATTTACTATAAGCTTGAACATTATCATGAACTTGCGCTGCTAGTTCACGAGTAGGGGTGAGGATGAGGGCACGAATAGGGCGCTTACCTTTGGTTGATTTTGTGTCAATTTTTGTATTGGTAAGGTTTTCTAAGAGGGGTAGCGTGAATCCTGCAGTTTTTCCTGTGCCTGTTTGAGCAGACGCTAGGACATCGAGACCTTTAAGGATTACAGGAATAGATTTAGACTGAATGGGTGATGGCTTGGTATATCCTTGCTCTTCAATTGCCTTGAGTAATGGGCTAGATAGCCCTAGTTCATTAAATGATGTCATATATATTGGTACTGTGAAATAGCTTGTGTAGAACATAATGAGCTAACTTGTTAATTAGTTAGTATCATGATTTGAGAACCTTTGTTAGGTTTCAAACTATCTCAATGCAGCCTATGGCTATAGCAGTCTGTTTAAATTAGCAATGTATTTATCTAATACTTGTGCATTTAACAAAGTTTATAGGCTTAATGACTTAAGAGTCTATTTGCCAATACTTCCATAATTCATATTTATTCCAAATACTTTCTGCTTGAGCTTCGCCTTGGACACGGCTTTTTTGAATCCATCGAGCTGCTTGACCTAAGTCTTGCTCTAGTAAATTCCCTTCAAGGTAAATGATTCCTAAGGTTAATTGAGCTTTAGCAACACCTGATTGCGCGCTTTTTTTAAAGAGTTCAATAGATTCATCTATATTTTTTTCAGTACTAAGACCGTTTAGAAACATAAAACCTAAATTAAATTGAGCATTCGGTTCTCCTTGGTTGGCGCTTTTTTTGTACCATTTTAGCGCGCTTTTATTATCAATATCTACACCTAAACCTTTGAAATACATGGTAGCTAAGTTAAATTGAGCCTTGGCGTTACCTTGTTGAGCGCTTTTATTAAACCAATACTGAGCAAGCTTGTAATTTTGCTGAGTGTCTATGGTGCCTTTGAGGTACTTTAATCCTAGTTTTAATTGTTGAGTAGCGTCTGTAGGCTTATCGGTGTTGGGAGCATTAATCTTATTTTGAATTATTTTCTTATCATCATCTGATAAATCTTCTGCATTATTCTTTATGATTTCTTCTAATACTGGTTTTTCGATATTGATAACAAGCTTGCTGGTGTCTTTTTTTGAAGTTATTTGACTCAAACTGTCGATTGTAGAATTAGTGGAGCCATTAGATAAAGTTTTGCTTTCTTTGATTAACTGGCTCTCAAGTAAGGGGTAATCAGCAAGTATTGATTTAGGTTCTAATTTAGGTTCTA
>DGKB01000022.1 GCA_002386905.1 Akkermansiaceae bacterium UBA4581
CAATAAGCCCCAACATTAAATCAATGATGGTTGATTTACCCGAGCCAGTTTTACCTACTATCCCTAATCTGTCTCCTTTTTTGATAATTAAATTAACACCCAAAAGCGCTGTTTTGGATTGATTCTCATAGGAAAAATTGACCTCTTTAAATGAGAGTTCAGAAAATTTTAACTCTACAGGTTCCAATATATTTGTACTTTTATCTTTCTCAATCTTTTGTAATTTCTTTTGGCTCTTTTTGATGAAATTTAAAACTTCATTCATATATGATTTATTAGTCAACATTGAGTTTAAGCCTTGGTAAATACCTTGAAACAAAACAAGAAGTTTAATTGCTGCATAACCCATTGCTGAAAACTGCACTAAGGCGGTCTGACTATCATTACCCTGCACTAAAGTCATAAATAGATACGCGCCTACTAAAGCACATATTCCTATAGTTTCTATGATATAACGTGGTGCTATTCCTAAATAACCACCTAAGTTACTAAACTTAGCCAAGCTATGAGCTGATTCACTGAACTTATCTCTAAATACAGATTGCTTGTTAGCTGATTTAACTACTTTGATCCCAGATATAAATTGTAGAGCTACTTGATTCACCCCACTATTGCTCTGCTTAACATAATAATTAATATCCTTACGCTTAGATTTAAATATAATTATAAGTAGTGCATAAGCACCCACTATAATGCTAAATAGTAATAAGCAAATAACAGGATTTTGTACGAGCAACATAATTACCAAGCTTATAGCTACTAATAATTTGCTAAATACATCTAAGCTCATAGAAAAAACCATCTCACTAGTTATTTGTGTGTCTTGAGTAATAATCTTATTGAGATGCGATGGTTGTATCTGTAAGTAATAGCTGTAAGGTAATTTCTCTAATAAATTAAATATCCACAATTTAAGCCAAGCATTAAATTGAGCTCCCACTTTGCAACGTTGTTTTTCATAAATAAGTCCTGAAGCTCCTAATAAAACTTGTGATATTATACAAGCCACTGAAATATTAAGCACTGTTAAATTAGTAATGCCAAGCTGAGCTAGCACGCCTGCAACTACACCATTATTGAGTTCCGCTGGCTGTAAAATTCCCTGCATGAATAAGCCTAATATCACAAAGGCAAGTATCTGCAGTATACTCTGAAACCCAACCAATACAAATAGGCCACCCATTTTTTTGAGACCAAATGGACGAACCAATTGGTAAAGTGAGTTTAACAGTGAGGTGGATTGAAGCATTTGCCTTTTTTACTAACTCTGATTTTTTTTAGCTATAAGCTGCATGTCTGAATCTACCATATCTTTAACTAAGTCTTCAAACTTCATAGTAGCTTCCCAACCCAGCTGTTCTTTGGCTTTGGTTGCGTCACCTAATAGCTCCTCAACTTCTGCTGGTCTAAAGTATTTCTCATCGATGGCCACAATGATTTCTCCTGTAGCTTTGTTAATTCCCTTCTCTTCTACTCCTTCTCCTTGCCACTCAATCGTAATATCTACATGAGCAAATGCTTTTTCTACAAACTCTCTCACTGTATGCATTTCCCCTGTAGCTAAGACAAAATCATCGGCCACATCGTGCTGCAAAATCTTCCACATGCCCTCTACATAGTCACGTGCATCACCCCAGTCTCTCTGAGCATCCATATTACCTAAATACAAGATCTTTTGTTTGCCTTGCTTTATACTGGCAACTGCACGGGTAATCTTACGTGTCACAAATGTCTCTCCTCGCAATGGTCCCTCATGATTAAATAATATACCGTTACAAGCAAACATGCCGTAAGCCTCACGATAGTTCTTAGTAATCCAAAAACCATAGAGCTTGGCGACACCATACGGTGACCTTGGGTAAAATGGTGTCGTTTCTTTCTGTGGGACTTCCTGTACTTTACCGTATAGCTCAGAAGTTGAAGCTTGATAAAACTTAGTCTTTTTTTCTAAACCTAGTAATCGTATTGCCTCAAGCAGCCTCATCACTCCAGTAGCGTCAGCATTAGCTGTGTATTCAGGTGTCTCAAAACTAACTGCGACATGAGACTGAGCTGCTAAGTTATATACTTCATCAGGCTGTATTTTTTGTATCAAGACTGTAAGATTCATGGAGTCCGTCATGTCTCCATAATGTAAATAAAGGTTTTTGTTGTCCTCATGCATGTCTTGGTAAATATCATCTATACGAGCTGTATTAAATGATGATGAGCGTCGCTTTAGCCCATGAACAATATAACCTTTTTCCAAGAGGAACTTAGCCAAATAAGATCCGTCTTGCCCTGTGATCCCTGTAATAAATGCTACTTTTTTTTTACTCATAATATATAATTATTTTTTACTCTACCTATATAATCTTGATATGCAAGCTCTACTCCTTGCTTAAACTCTGTTGGTGGAATCCAGCCAAAAGCTCGCATTTTGCTGATATCTGTGAGCTTTTTGTCGATGCCATCTGGATAACTATCATTATGCTCAAACCCACCTTGGTAACCTAATACCTCAGCTATCATCTCATAAAACTCATTAATAGTGTAATCCACACCATGAGAACAATTAACTACCTCTGGCATATCATCAAAATACTTCATACTGTAAATAATAAAATCAGCTAAATCCCCCGCATAAAGAAACTCACGCCTCACTTTGCCTGTGCCCCAAATTTCTACTGTTTGATTGTTATTATCAATCGCTTGATCAATTTTTTTAATCACAGCAGGTATCATATGTGAATTATGTTCACCATATTTATCATGTTTACCATATAAATTAACTGGCACAATGGTTTTATAGTTATATTCCGGCTCTTGCTTACTTAAATACTCACAAGCTCTCATAACTGTATTCTTGGCCAAGGCATACCCTTCATTGGTAGGCTCGAGAGCTCCTGTAAGAAACATTTCTTCTTTAAGAGGGTTTGGTGCGTCTTTAGGGTAAACACACGAAGATGATAGATTAATCAAATTTTTTACCCCTGCTTCTTTTGCGGCCTTTATCAGATTTAAACCCATCATGGTATTATCTATTAAGTAACCATATAAATTTGCCATATTAGCCTGTATACCACCTACTAAACCTGCGGAATGAACTATAAAATCTGGCTGATGCTTAGTTAAATAATGACTAATACTCAATAAATCTAATAAATCTACTTCATCACGCCCAGGAGATAAAACTTGATAATCTTCTAAGAGATTTAATTGCTCATTCAAGTTTGCACCAACCATACCTCGAGCACCTGTAATATAAACTTTCATAAATTTCAACTTGTAAAATATTTACCCTATTTTATTATATTAAGCTATGTTTTTATTTATTAGATTATTATTTAAAAGTTGGGCTTTGTTATCTTTTACAGTGTTTTTATTTACTGTAACTTCTCACGCAGCAATTATTACCTTTGACTTGCGTGATGCTTTAAATACAGCCGCTATTGAAGATAGGATATCTCTAAATAGCTCCTATATTAATGGCATTGACTTTTTCATCAAGAGGGTACCAATCATCACACAGGCAAATAACTGCACCTGATTCTATAGGTTGGTTAAATTTATTGAGTGCAGAAAAGCTTTTAATATCACCTAGGTTAGGATTAGATTTTTTTTTGATTTCCATGGGATAAAATTGCCCATTTTCTTCAATAAGAACATCTATTTCTGCCCCATCTTTATCTCGATAATAGTAGATATTCTTAGTTGATTTGCCATGATGCCAATAAGATTTAATGAGTTCACTTATTATGTAAGTTTCAAAAAAGGCTCCACTCATAGCACCTTTTTCTAAAGTTTGTGCTGTTTGCCATGCTGTTAAGTAGGCGCAAAGACCTGTATCTAGAAAATAAATTTTAGGTGTTTTAATCGCTCTTTTAGCAATATTATTATAGTAAGGTTTCAAGAGATAAACAACCCCGGATGTCTCAAGTATTGATATCCATTTTTTAATGGTATCACCAGTGACTCCAACCTCTTTGGATATGCTATTGTAATTAAGCATTTGAGCAGTTCTAGATGCTATTACAGTTAAAAATCTCATGAATTTTTGCTCATCAGCTACTTGAGTTAAATTTCTAATGTCTCGCTCTAGGTAAGTTTGTATATAAGAAGCATAAAACCTATCCCATTCTAAATTTTTATTACGATAGAGCTCAGGGTAAGAACCTCGCCAAATCCTATAAAAACAAGTATTTATATCTACATATTCTATTTGTTGATATCTTTTAGAGGGTAAAAAAGCCTCTGTTTTCCGCGTAGTTTGAGCAATTTCACTTTGAGATAAGCCGAGCAAATCTAGAATAGCAATTCTACCTGCTAAAGTCTCAGAAATATCTCTCATTAACTCAAATTTCTGTGAACCAGTTAGCCAAAACATGCCATTAATTCTTTGCTCATCAATGATTATTTTTATATAAACCATTAATTCTGGGGCATATTGGATTTCATCTATAATAATAGGTAATTCGTATTTACTTAAGAATAATCTAGGATCATTTTTAGCCTGTTGCCTTAAAACAAAATCATCCAAACTCACATAAGAACATTTATCGCCAAAATAATTTTTAAGTAGGGAGCTTTTCCCAACCTGCCTTGGCCCAGTAATCAAAATAGCAGGAAATTGCTGCTCTAAATTTGCTAAGGTAGACTTAATACTTCTTTCGTAAAACATGGCGCATTTTCGACTAATTTATAATAAGATTAGACAATAGTCGATTTATGGTAAGATGCAAGATAAAAAACAAGCATGAACAGACAGCGCTACCTCTTCAAAAGAAAGTAACAAGTCCCTTAATTTAACACAAAAAAGTTTTATCTTGTAAAACATCGGTTAATATCTAGACTTTTATGTTATGTTTTTATGGAACAAATTTAATTATAGACTAGTTACTTGTTTTTATTGGATCTTTTTAATGGGTGCAGGCCTTTCGCAGGCGGCGACTATTACTTTTGATTTACGTAATACTTTAAATACTACAGCTATTGAAGCAGGTAGCGTTACTCAATCTGGCTTAACTCTGACATTAACCTCTGCTCAAGGTAGCCTTAATCAAACATCAAGTAGTTTTGGCGTTAATCATCCAAGCTCTGGAGATGCCACATCATTATTAGACGGTGTAAACGGAGCTGAGACTATTAATATTAGCTTTAATCAAGATGTGATAATAACTAGCTTAACTCTATCTAGTTATACTCATGGAGGCGCGGAAACGGCCAGTTTAACTATCGCGAGCTTTTCGCCTATCGATTTAGTAGCTCAAGCTGCGGCTAGCGATGTCTATAATTTTAGTTCTGATAATTTACTAAATATGGGGCAAACGGCTCAGCTCGCATGGCTCAGTGGTAATGGCTTTAGTTTTGATAGTATTACTGTAGAGACTATTGCGTCTGTCGTTCCTGAGCCTAATTCTATTTTATTATTAGGTTTGAGTGGCATTATCTTTGCCTGCTATAGAAGTCGCAGGACACCAAGTAAGGGTTGATAAAAAGGATAACTTCACGCCAAGGCGCAAAGATTTTTGAGAAGGAGGGGTTAACCACAAATCAGCGACTGCATAGGGAGCTGAAGAGACTGGAGCTCAGCGACAGCCATTAGGGCGGTGACACTTTGAGTAAAAGTGAGGCCATCAACGAACTAACTCTTCTTCAATTTAGTAAAAACGTGCAAATTTAAAGTTTGATTTTAAATTTGCATTATTTTCTGATTTGTATATCATTCCTCTCATGGTTATTAGAGAATTTTACTTGTCTCGAATTCAACAAGCCCTTGATTGGAGTCGCGCT
>DGKB01000009.1 GCA_002386905.1 Akkermansiaceae bacterium UBA4581
ATTTAAGAGAAGCAATTGATAGTGCATCAAAAGCTAAGAATAAAAATCAAAAGATAGACAGCATGGCTGCCGTTACAGAAGCTTTGACTACAGGTCGCAATGTTGATCCTGTTTCTAAAATTATCAATGACCAAAGCCAGTTAAGCTTCTCGCATCAATTGTCTTCTCCTGCTAAAGCTGAACACCCTATCCGTTTATTTGGGCAGGCTGATAGAGTTGAAGTTAATAATTATAATAAAGCTCCAAATATGTCTCAAGCCTTAGAGGTATTAAATGGCTCAATTCCTAGATATATATCTTACAATCCTGAGGCCTCTATTAATCAAGCTATTACCAACGCTAAGACGGTTAATGAAAAAATTAATAAAATATACCTAAGCACTTACTCTAGACTTCCTAAAGATTGGGAAATAAAAGAGTGCTTGGATATCGTTAATAAATTAGGTGAACGAGAAGGTTTTCCTGTTATCTTAACCGCTATTTTAGCCAGTAACGAATTCATCTTTATCCAATAATATTATGCACACAGATCCATTAAAATCACATAATGAAAATACTCGCAGAGATTTTCTTAAAGGCCTAGCTAAAACTTGTCTAGGAGTAGAAATAGGTAGAAATTCATTATTAGGCTCAGGTTTAGTGTCGTTAAGTCAATTTAGCCAAGCTGAAACCAAAGCGACTAGCACTAGGAAAAATCCAGCAAAAAGTATTATTTATTTATTTATGGATGGCGGAATGAGTCAGCACGATACTTTTGCGCCTAAAGCCAAAGCCAAGCCTTTCTATGATAATCTTAAAACAAAAGCTGATGACATTGTAGTCTCTAGCTTGCTTGAAAAAACGAGCAAACACATACACAAAGCCTCAATTATCCACTCCATGACCTCTACCGATGGTGGGCATCCTGAAGCTGTTTACCATATGCCTCGTTCATATTCAAAACGCTCTGATATTGTACACCCACCAGTAGGCTCATGGATATCCAAGTTGAAAGGTAAAAATAATCCAGACTTACCTGCTTTTGTTAATATCCTAGGAGGAAGTGCTGATTGTGATGCCGGTTGGATGGGCGGCAATTATACAGGCGCACTGATTAAAAATGCTAAAGATGGACTCGCTAATATTAAGCAATTCAACCAAGTAAGCTCTGAAGGCTTCGATGCTCAGTTAGATTTACTTAATAAAGCTAATAATGCATTTTTCAAAAAATTCCCCCAACAACAAGTTTCTAGCATGCAAGATGTCTACAATGAGGCAACTAAAACTATGCAGAGCAAGGACTTGGTTGCTTTTGATATTAACAAAGAGTCAGCTAAAGTTAAAGAAAACTACGGCAACACTCGATTTGGACAAGGTTGCTTACTTGCAGCAAGACTTGCTGAAGCTGGAGTGACATTTACCCAAGTAAGACTTGGCGGATGGGATATGCATTACGGCATTGAATCATCACTAAGCACTCAAGTTCCAGAGTTAGATAATGTCCTCTCAGCTTTACTTGAAGATTTAGAGCGTCGTGGAATTTTAGACTCAACTCTAGTGGTCGTTGCTTCAGAGTTTGGGAGAAGCCCTGAACATTCAGACATTAATGTAGGTCGAGGGCATCACCCATCATCATGGAGTCATGTGCTTTTTGGTGGAGGTGTGAAAGAAGGGTTTATCTATGGGGAGACCGATTCTAGTAATAATAAAGTTACCGAAAATCCAGTTACTTATGGTGATTTTAATGCTACGCTAGCTTACAGCTTAGGAGTTAATCCTAATACTATACTTTACTCTCCTTCAGGCAGACCTTTCCAGGTGGGTGGAAAAAAAGGCAAAGCTGTTACCGATATTTTTGCTTAATCCTAAGTATTCAAAAAAGCCTAGCACTTTTCAAGTGTTAGGCTTTTTAATTTGTAATAGATAAGCTTGCTAGAGTTTTGACTTTAATTATAGCAAGTGCTAAATTTTTTTAAGTTTGGGGCTAGCATAGATTAGCAAAAGTGTTAGTCATAATAAATGAAGTTGCAACGGTGTAAATTGAGTAAAAGGAAGCAGTTTAAATTAATGGAGTATTATATAGCCTAAGTAACGGCTAGAACAGCAGCTGATTTAGTGGAGCTTAACCGTAACACAGTAAGTCTCTTTTATAAGAAATTAAGGCTCATAATAGAACACCATGTAGAGCTTGAAGCAGAAGTTGAAGTAGACGAGAGTGTTATTTTGGAAGACACCGCAAAGGCAAGAGAGACAGAGGAGTTGGCGGTAAAGTAGCCGTATTTGGGCTACTAAAGAGGCAAGGTAAAGTCTACACTAAGATTATAGATAATTCAAAGTCATCAACTCTAATTCCTATTATTAAAGGAAAATTGAGACCTGACAGCATAGTATACACTGATTGCTATAATTCTTACAATGCGTTAGATGTTAGCGATTTTCATCATTACAGAATTAATCATTGAACACACTTTGGAGAAGATAGATACAATCAAAACTTTTGGAACCAGGCAAAAAGAAGCCTAAGAAAGTATAATGGAGCGCCTAAAAATAGTTTTAACTTGTTCTTAAAGGAGTGTGAGTTTAGATTTAATTATAGCTCACCTAAAGAGCAGTTAAAAACTCTTTAAAAATGGTGTTATTAATCCGCTAATCTATGCCAGCCCCTTATTTTTTCTTTGAACCTTTCAAGAGTTAAATAAATTACATGAAAAACACATACAACAATATTATCAATCTTGATGTCGTTATTTTAGGTGGTGGATTTTCCGGAGTTTACTGCGCTAAAGCACTAGCTAAATCCACACAAAAAAAAGATCTAAAAATTGGTATTATTTCTCAAGAAAATTACATGGTTTTTCAGCCTATGCTGGCAGAGGTTGTTGGGGCTTCTATTAGTCCACGTCATGTTATTAGCCCTATTAGACTACTCTGCAAGGGCGTTAATGTCTACAAGGGAATTGTTAATCATATAGATTTGCCTAATAAAGAAGTTGAAATCACATCTGGCTTATTTTCTCCTAATACAATTATTAAATACAAACATCTTGTATTAGCTTTAGGCGCAGAAGTTGATTTAACTCGTGTTCCTGGCATGACTGAACACGCTTTACTTATTCAAAATGTAGGAGATGCATTACACTTACGTTCAACCATTATTGCTAGGATTGAAGAAGCTAATGTCACTAATGATTTAATTTCTAAAAGAAAGTTGTTACATTTTGTTGTGGTCGGAGGAGGTTACTCAGGTGTCGAAACAGCTGGTGAAATACTCGATTTACTCAAAGATACGCATCAATATTATAAAAATGTAGAATGGAGTGATATCAAAGTAACTCTAGTTCACAGCAGAGATAGAATTCTACCTACACTTAGTGATAAACTCGCTACTTACGCACAAAATAAACTTATTCAACGAGGTCTAAACCTTATTCTTAACACGCGTCTTAACACTATAACTGCTTCAAAAGTATTCCTTAGTGATAACCGTTGTTTAGATACTCATACGGTAATAAGCACGATTGGGAATTCACCTAATCAACATATCCAAAAACTCGCCAATTTAAATAACCTTGCTAATGAAAAAGGCAGGCTAAATACCACACCTTATTTACAAGTCATAGGTCATGATAATGTGTGGGCCATTGGTGATAACGCTAACACGCCCCATGCTGGAGGCGGGGTTTGTCCTCAAACAGCTCAATTTGCCTCCAGACAAGGTTCTAAATGTGGTCACAATATATCCTTAACATTAGAAAATCCTAATGCTAAACTATCTCGTTTTAATTTCACGGGCATGGGGGAATTAGCATCTATTGGGCACCAGTGTGCCGTAGCTAAAATTGGTGTGTTTCAAATCAGTGGTATTATAGCATGGTTTATGTGGCGTAGTATTTACCTTATGAAATTACCAGGTTTAGAAAGAAAATTACGAATCATGATTGATTGGAGTTTAGATTTATTCTTTCCAAAAGACCTAAACCTACTCAACCCTAGGTTTACCAAACTTTATAAAGAAAGTAATTTAAATAAAGGCGATCGATTGTTCAATGCTGGAGACCCTTCATTTTCCTTTTATGTAGTTAAAAAAGGGTCAATTGCTCTCATAGACAAAAAAACCAAAGAGGTAGTCAGAGTTATTAAAGAGGGTGACTATTTTGGAGAGCGTGCACTTTTCCATAAGACAGGTTATCACTATGATGCTAAAGCTTTAGAAGAAACTCATTTAGTATCAGCTGATGGCATGATGATTATGCCTGTACTCTTAGCTAGCCGTCGATTTAGAAGGGTCATCACCAAAACTGCATCTGGTATTACAGCCGAAGCAGAACTGCTCTCATTAAAACGACAAATTGATTCAACCTGCTGGAACAAGCCTGTTGTTGATTACATGAAAACTGAAGTTTGCTCTATTGATGTCAATTCAACTTTTAATGATGCTATGCAACTATTTAAGCAGGAATCTCATTCACTGTACCCAATTGTTGAAGGGCCTAACAAAATTCTTACTGGGTTTTTAAATAGAGGTGACTTTTTTGATTATTGTCGATTACCTGAATTCGATATGAATACAGCAAAACTGAGTCAGCTGAGTCCTTTTAATATGCCAACTCTCTCTATCTCTGACACCATCGAAGATGCCGCAGAAGAAATGATTCGAAAAGCTAGATATAAATGCTTTATCCTCAATGATATAGGAGGAGTAATTGGAGTTCTTTCTATGATGGATTTATATCAAATAAAATCATGATTTCTATCTTAAGCTTTACTAACAACATATTTTAGCTATACCTAGATTTCTACTATTTAATCCCTATTTATACTCATGCTGACTTTTAAAAATATCACTAAATCTATTAATAATCGTGTTTTATTTGACAACATTAGTTACACCGTAAATTGGGGTGAGCGAGTTGCTTTAGTTGGAGCTAACGGAGCAGGTAAATCAACCCTCTTCAAAATTATTCAAGGCGTGGAAGACCCCGACCAGGGCCAAGTCAATATTGATGAATACGCTATAGTAGGTTTTTTAGACCAAGAAGCTGGAAACCCAGGAGAAACAAGTATTTTAGATATTGCCTGTGGCATTGATGAAGAAATGACCAAAGCTTTATATGACATTAAAAATAACGATGAAACAAGTGAACTTTACGGCTCAGCATTTGATATATTTAATGAAAAAAACGGGTTTCAGCTTCAAGCAAAAGCAAAAAAAATCCTTGCAGGGCTAGGCTTTAAACAAACTGATTTTGAACAACCTGCTTCTGAATATTCAGGAGGCTGGATTATGCGTGCTCACCTAGCTCAGCTTCTCGTGCTTGAGCCAGATTTATTAATTCTTGATGAGCCGACTAACCACTTGGACCTCATGGCTATTATTTGGTTACAGCGCTATTTAGCTCACCAATTCCCTGGAGGTTTATTTGTAATCTCTCACGATAGAGATTTTATGGATGAAGCCGTGGATAGCGTTATTGAAATTGATGACGCCAAGCTTAATCAATTCCCTGGCAACTATTCATTCTACCTAAAAGAGCGTGAACTACGCTATGAGCAAAGCCTTGAGCGCCATCGTAAAAAACAAAAAGAAATTGAACATATCCAAGAATTCATAGATCGTTTTAGATCAACAACATCTAAAGCCTCACAAGTTCAAAGCCGTATTAAGCAAGTTGAAAAAATGAAAGCCGAAATGGAAAAACCGCGTAATCCATCGCGTTTATTTAAATTCAGCTTTCCAGATCCTCAACGCAGTCACCAAAAAGTCATCGGAATAGAAAAAGGCAGCAAATCTTACGGTGAAAAAGTTATTTATAATAATCTTGATGTTCTCGTTGAACGTGGAGAAAAAATTGTATTAGTAGGACCTAACGGCGCTGGAAAATCTACTTTAATTAAAATTTTGGCTGGTGAAGAAAAGCTCGATAGTGGTGAGCTTATAACCAATTATGCTACAGAAATGGGCTACTACTCTCAGCATCGAAGTGAGTCACTCGACCCTCATAATTCAGTACTCGAAGAAGTAATGAAAAATAACGGAGAGCTTAGAGAAGATGAAGCGCGTAGTATTTTAGGTTCTTTTCTATTTAGACGTACTGATGTACACAAAAAAACAGCTGTCCTTAGTGGTGGAGAGAAAAGTCGCCTAAATTTAGTTAAATTTTTAGTAAATCCACCTAACTTACTTCTTATGGATGAGCCAACTACTCACCTTGACTTGATGAGCATTGAAGCTCTGACTCAAGCTCTACAAAAATATACCGGAACATTGGTGTTTATTTCTCATGACATCCACTTTATTAAAAACCTAGCAGAAAGAACATGGCATATTGCTGATGGTGCAATCACTCAATATGCAGGTGGGTATGACTACTACATAGAAAAATCAGGTTTGCTTGCTGATGATAAGTTTTCTGTGACTAGTTAATAGTATCTATTAAGGCATTTATAGTAAATTTATTAAATAAACCTTAATAAATTGACATTTCTTAGCTTTTTCTGTATTTTGCTGACGTCTTGTTATAGTTAATAGCTGTTTTCTTAATGTAAGTATTACATTAAATTCCGAAGTATATGACTAATTAGCCTAAATTCGTAAAATACGGCTAACTCACAAAAAGCATTAACTAGCTAGACATCTCGTATCGTTCAATTCCTGTTTTCCTTTATAGTTCTTTTATCCCTTTCTTAATTATTAAAGAAATTTATAACTGTTTTATGCAATAACTCAAAGAGCTAATTAAAAAAACATGGATTGAGTTAACCTTTACTTATTAAAGTATAATGTCTCAATCAAACTCAAATAATCAGCGTAATAATCGCAATCGTAGCAATAAGCCTAATAATACTAACCGTAATAAAAACGGTAAAAATAATTACAAACGTAATAGAAAAACTAAGCAAAAGCCTCTGACTTGGTGGCAAAAGTTTCTTAAATCTATAGGCTTACTTCCTTCTAAAAAGAAGCAGACTAAAAGGCCTTCTACTAAATCAAACAAGCCAAAATCTCAAGGCAAAAAAACGAGAAACCCTCGCCCTCAAAGGGACGATTCTAATGCTAACTATAGTGCAACTCGCCTATATATAGGCAATCTCTCTTACGACGTAAATGACTATGATTTAGAAGAATTATTCAAAGGCGTAGGTAACCTTAAAAGTGCCCAAGTTGCTTATAATCGCCATACTCAAAAATCACGTGGCTATGGATTTATTGAGTTCCTTGACCCAGCTGATTCAAGCAAAGCTATTGCGGTTTTACATGAACAATACTTCATGGGTAGAAAATTACTCGTATCAGCTGCTCGTGAAAGAAAGGAAAAGACTAGTGCTGAAGAAGCTAGTTAAATTAATAACTACTGTTAGTTAAGTGCAAAATGCCGGTGAATTTTCCACTGGCATTTTTTATGAATTAATGGTTGGCGAATTCAACTTGCTAATACAACAAAGAGCTTTGACAAGAGTAGAGCTAGTTTAGGCGGTTAGTTCGAGTTCAAACTCTATTGGTTTTTTCCAGTTAATGACTTTTTTAGACCTGCTCTTGCAAGTCTGCTTGTGCGTTGTTCGTAGCTAGTGACTAGATAACCATCTTTGTAGCTTACTAGGTCTACTTCCCAATGTCCTAGTTCTTTGCTTTGATTGATTATTTGTGGACGTTGCTCTATATATACTCTATTAGGTATTTTACTAACTCTGCTGTTATTTTAACTTCTTTACCTCGTTTATCTTTTTGACGCATAAGACTTAGTTTCTGGGCTTGCTGGTACCTGTAACCTCTTCTTAGGCTAATATTACGCCTTATCTTTGACTACTTTTGGCTTTTAACATCGATTCAATTACTTTACGACCTGACTCGCTAAGCTGGGATTTATTCATATAGTTGCTTTAGGATTTTTACACCCTTACTATTATCTTTTCGCTTTGCTCAACGCTTTACAGATTAATAAATCTTCGATTTATTTCTAAGGGTTGTAATCTTTGATTTATCTCATCTTAGCTTTTTTATTTTGTTGCGTTAGCAAGTTGAATCCGCCATTAATTAATCCTATGCAAAAGAGCCCAAATATCATCACTTTCTTTGGTTCTGATGAAGGGAAGGTAAGTTCAAAAGCTCAAGCCTATTTTGATCATATAAAGCCATCAGACGAACTAAACTGTGAAATCATATCAGGTCAAGCAGACGACTCTGAGCAAGCGCTAAATATTTGCCTCAAAGTAATTGAAGCTATTCAAACAGTTAGTTTCTTTGGTGATCATAAGGTTATTTACCTTAAGCAAATAAACTTCTTAGGTGGTAACGTTTTAGGCGAAAGTCTAGCTACACTAGAAGGTCTTGCTCAACTCACTCCGTATTTAGAGCAATTCCCCGAAACTGGAGTCACTATTATTATTAGTGCAACCCAGATTGATAAGCGCAAAAGTTTCTATAAGTTATTAAGCAAAATTGGCGATGTTCATACCTATGATGCTATTGATATGAGTCGTGATGGTTGGGAGCGAAATATCAGCCCACTTATAAGAAAAAAGGTTGCACAAAAGAATCTAAAGTTCACGCCGGATGCTCTCGATTTATTTATCTTACTTATAGGTAATCAAACACGCCAAATTGATGTCGAAATTGAAAAAATAAGCCTTTATCTATCTAGCCATGTGGATAAGTCCACCATTACAAAGGAAATTATTGAAACTTTAGTGCCTCTTACGCGTGCAGGTATCGTCTTTGAAATTAGTAGAGCTCTAGAAAAACAAAATTTTAAAAAGGCGTGGAAGTTAGTTGAAGAACAGCTTAATCAACTTAAAAGCCCTATTGAAATTATTAGAGCCGCGATTATCCCCTGTGTTCGTAACCTCTATTATGCTGACCTTATCAAGCGTGAAATTAATATTGCAAGTGACTACAAACAGTTTCAAGCTCAACTTGAAACTGCTCCTAAAAGCATTCAGCAAATTCTCCCAAGAAACAAAAAAGGTGTAGTAAGCGCTTACCCTCTATTTCTTGCCAGCCAAAATATTAATTCAAATGCCAATTATTTAGAAAACTTACATGCTTGCGCTCAAACAGATAGGTTATTAGTTCACTCAAATCAGGATAGTAAGCTTTTATTACAACAACTGATCATCAAACTAACTCGCTAACTTCCACATTTTATGACAACTCTTATTATTGCACTTACACTTGGCTTAGTGGCTGGATTTATAGGTTCACTTTTTGGTATTGGCGGAGGTCTAATTATGGTGCCTTGCTTTATTTATATCCTCAAACTTCCTTACCCTGCAGCTGTCGCTACATCTTTAGTTGTGATTATAGGTGTCTCGCTCTCCTCAAGTATTAATAATCTCAAATCAACAGATTCGCTTATTGATTTCCCCATTGCTATAGCCTGCCTCATTGGCGCCATTATTAGTGCATGGATAGGTGCGCACTACCTTAAAATTGTGCCTCCACAATACCTGCAAAAAGGATTTGCCATTCTTATGATTATCGCAGGTATACGCATTTTATTTAATTAGCTAAAAAACTAGCTAGCTCTACTAGTCTTATTATAACAAATCTTTATAACTGCCCCGCCATTGTTGTCTTTTGCAAGCAGGGCATATCGCTGTTTTTTTAGAAGCTTCAACTAATGCAACAGAGCTTAATTTGAAGTCTTGTCTACAAAAACGGCAATAAACACGCTTAAAATTTTCTTGGTTTGCTTTTATTTGCTTAGTTATACGAACTTTAATACTCCATGTACAATAGATAATAACTAGTAATAACAACAAAAATAATGCAAAAATATCGATACTAACTGCCATAATTTATAGGTGCCTATTTAATAATCAAATTCAATTTTTACTCTACCCCACTCTACCTCATCTTGTAGTCTTTCTGGACTAGGTTCAAAAGGCAGCTGCCAAAGAGCATTAATTAAGGTTTTATTCATTTCGGCATCTATACGAGAGAGCGGCAATACATATTGCACTTTGCCTAATTTATCTACACCTATCTGGTAATCATAACTAAAGCCTATCAATTCTTGAGTTAGACTTAAGTCTAGCCCATATGAACTAGATAAACGTCGCTTCAAATCTCCCACTATTCTTAAGTAACAAATGATAGATTTATTTTGAGATTCTAAAGCTGGAGGTAGTTTTTCTATAACTGACTGAGCTCTTAGTTTTGGCAAAAATATCTCTCCTGATATATTCGCTTTTGACATCGCTGTTCGAAGAGCTGTATTAGTCTGAATCTGTGACAAATCAGGTGTGCTCCATAACTCTAGACTGCTTTGGTAACCTTCTTGTACAAAAGCTAAATCTGCCAATTCAGGTATATTCTTAATATCTACTTCATACCTGTATATATGAGGGCTTAAATGGGTTTTTAAATAAATTAAATTTTCAGAGTTTTGCTTTAGTAAAGTGCTACTTTTTTGGTATTGATAGTTTAATCTAGATAAACTTATTGAGCTAGTTTCTATCGGTTTAACTATGAAATTTAATTCAATAGGGGTGTAATATATAATAAATTCTATTACCAAAATTAACAATATCCCAGCTAAAAAAACTAAACTTTTTTTGTTATCTTTTTTTTCTAACTGACTCTTTTGAGTGTTATGAACATCTTGAATTTTAGATTGAATCATCATTAGCAAAGATTAACGTAATGAAACTTGCACCGCTTTTAACTCTAATTCTTTTATCATTCTTAGCAATTCCTGCTGTGAAGCAACCATCGAGGCAGGATCTAAATCTAATGCAATAAGAGGTTTCATCTGAGGGTTCTCTACAGCTGTCTTAGCAATAGCTGCTAATTGCTTAGCCAGATCATCCTTAGTTATCAAATGACTATTTAGATAGTAAGTTAGTTCTGTGTTTTTCTGTGTTGTGATAAGAAATGTTTGAGTTAGCTTTAAATCATCAATAAGAAACTCATTTTCATCAATCCAAAAGCTGGATAAGCGTTGATGAAATGATGGCTCAACCCAAAGACAAATAATAATTAAACAACAAGCGTAAAAACAATTAAGCACCCAAGCTTGCCAAGGTAAAAATAATGGATATTGGTGCTCAGATAGTTTCATGTTATACCTTAGATTTTTTATTATTTTTTTGATGAATCGTGTTCACTAAATCAAGGGTCAAGCTCTGTAACTTAACTCTCATTTGTAATGCTAAATTAGAAAAATATAAATAGACTAAATATGCTGTAATTGAAATAATTAGGCTCCATATACAGTTCTGTAAACCTTGCCTTAAATAATTAACGCCCTCTTCATTAGCCTGTAATAGCAAAGAAACTTCTTGAACTTGTAATGCAAATCTATTTTTAAATTCTAATAAAAAAAAACATAACCCCCAAAGAGGTGCAACCATTGTAATAGCGATAAACCCAACTAGCCTGCCTCTTAACTGAGGCATCAATAATTCATAGTAATCATCTACCAATGAACATAAATCTGAACGACTCCAATTATGATAACTCACCACTTGTACAATGACCTGCTTTACAGGTGAAGGTAGCTTAGCTGCGTTTTGAATAGCTTCTTCAATATTATTATCAATTATACTTTGCTTAATGCCTTCAAGTTTACTCATTTTTGGATTTATTTTTACAAAATAAAACCACCGATTAAGAAACAAAATAATCACAATAAATGAAGCTAGTAATAATCCAACAATGGCTACCAAAGCAGATAATGCGACCTCGATATCTGTAATACTTTTAAAAAACTCAAACATAATATAAATTAATAATTTTACACATTAAGCTCTAAAGCTCTACTTCTAAAGTTAATGCGATTTCTACAGCGGCATTGAGCGGCAGCGCAGCTACACCATAAGCTAAGCGAGAATGCTTCCCCGCATCTCCTAAAATATCAATCAATAATTGAGAGGCTGAATCAATAACTCCTGGATGTCCGTAAAAGTCACTATCCGAATTAACTAGCCCTTGTAATTGAATCACCTGCTTAATTTTAGATAGGCATCCTAATTGCTCTTTAGCTACAGCTAAGCGATTAAGTATAATGAGTTCAGCTGCTTTTTGAGCAGCTTCAACAGAGCAATTTGAGGGCACAGAGCCTTTAATCAAATCTCCTTGAGCATCAAATGGCAACCCACCAGAAAGAAATAATTGATTACCTATTAAAACTGCATGTTCATACAAACCAGCTGCTGATGGCGCACCAGGCAAAACTAATCCTAATTTATTTAAATTTGACTCAAATGACATGTCTAATTAATAGCAGAAAATAAACAATAGGCAAGTTATCCTATAACCTAGCAATAACTCAAGCTCTACATCTTTAAAAAAAAATTATAAAATAAACTAAATTGCTGAGCTTACACTCAACTGTGATTTTAGATACTTTCTTGCCTTAACAAAAAACCTCGCTCATAGAAAAATAAATCATTTTACTTTTAAGTTTTACAGAGGTTTCATACAGATGAAGGTAAGTGGTTGTTGATAAGTAAATGGCTTAACGAAAAACCGTAGAGCGCAATGTTGAATACAATGTCAACACCACTATTCGACGAGCCCTACGATAGCCTAAGAAGAAGTCACTTAATCGCAACAATAACCGCCTTAATAAAGCATAAGGTAGCAGATAGGGCCTGTCGCACAAACAACTAACCATAACGGCATTACCCATCTAGCTAGTTTTTTATGCGGCGCCCAATTAAAGCCCATACCCTGCATCCAAGTAAGCAGTATAAATGGCAACATCGCTGCCGCAAGGACAATATGAGTGAGAAGCAAACTAAAATATACAGTACGTATCAAACCTTCACCTTGATAAGTTACTGGAGCGTGAGTGGCATGATAAAGTATATAGCTAAGCACGAAAATAGTAGATAAAATCATTGCACACTGGATGAAAATACGATGCCACTTAATTTGACCTCGCATCACAAAAAACCAAGCTGCCAAAAGACTAAAGAAGCTTAGTGTATTAAGTATAGCATGTAATGTAGGGCAAAATGTTAAATCTAAATTCTCTGGTAACGGTAAGTTTAAATAACGCAAACTTACCACCACACCAAGTACGATCACAGAAAGCGTCCATGCAATAACATGCCTATATTTTATCCAAGCCTCTTTAGGTTTTTGGCTTATAAACTCTTGCTTATCAAACATTATAATTAACTATTTATTTTATTCTGCCAAAACTTGATTAATGCGCAACTTAAGCTCTTTAACCATATCTTGATAAAACTTCTCATCTTGTGCTTTAGCAAAATTCAAATCAATTTTAGCGCGCATATTTAAGTTTTTATCAAATAAAGCTATGCTTAAATCATGGGCAAACAGGCCTTTTTCACTAATTTCTTTCTCATCTGTACGTTCTTTGACATCAAGGAACTTCATTTCTGAAGATACATAATTACGTAATTTATCTTGATCTCCAGTGAGGAACCACCAACGACTAGTAGAGGCTTCATAAAGGTTTGCATATTCAGAAAGCTTATCTACCTTATCATACTCAGCATTCAAAGACATGCTGACCATATGAAAGTCTGGATCAGATTGAAACTCATCCATAAACATTTTTAAATCATCAAAATTACGCTGAGAACATTGTGGGCAACGAATAAAAAACTGACTAAACAGCCAAACCTTGCCTTTTAAGTCATATAATGAAACTTCTTGATTGTCTTGATTAATCGCAGTCAAATCATTCTTCAAAGTTAAAAATACAGGCGCAGCCTGCTTTTTTACCCCTGAAACAATTTCATCAGTTTGCTCCTTGCCTAACTTCTGCGTGATGACGCTAATCCCAACAATAGCCACACAAGCAAGACCAACTCCTGTATAAAATAATTTAACATTTTTCATAATAATAATTTTAATTTGCTTTTTTGCTATCTGTAACGAGGTAATTAATGTGAGAAATTAATTTTGATTCTAAAATTTTACCATATTCTGGAGCTGCTTGATAAGCTTCCTCAAAATCATAGCGTCCTCTAAAAGTCTTCTTCGTATCTACTAATGCTACCATCGTTGGGAAAATCCATTTTTTTGTATTTTTATCATTATAAAGCGGCTCAAACCTAAACTGTTTCTTAGCAAAATGACGAGTGTCTTCGGCCTCTTCTTGAGTAGCTGAAGGCCCATCAACCAAAACTACGGACACCCCAGAAAAATCGTAATCCTGATTGATCCATTTTTGCATAGTCGCAGGGCTATCTATTTCTGGATTAACACTCATTAGTACAATTTGAGTTAAAGCTCGGGCTTCAGTATTTAATTCTAAACAAATAGCCTCTACACTACTGAGAGTTACCTTAGCATCTTGCGGTTGATCCACACATACAGGGACAACTAAAGATATTTTTCCTGTAACTATTGCAGTCATTGCAACCTCATCATCATTAAGAGTACTAACTTGTAATTTATTTTTAATAGGATGCACACGCGGAGGACGATTAACATCATCTTGGCGTTGCGTATTTTTTTTGTAACTATAAATAATGACAACAGCACACGCCATAGCTAAGGTAAATAGCTTAATAGCAAAAAGCCTGAGCTTTTTAGGGTCAACATCTGCCGGCTCTAAATCTTGGATTGAAAATTTTTGATTCATCTGAAAAAATATTAAATAACTCTTAAAACTCTGCAGCAATTATCATTGTCACAAAAATAGCAGGTAACCACCATAAGGTTGTGAAAAATAACTGGCGTGCTTTTACTCGACGTTGCTCATCATCTAACAGCAAAGAAAAACTCGGCAACAGTCTCCATGCCTTTATGACCATCGGCATAGTGATTAAAACCCCCGCTGGAATTAACCATATAGGAAATTCCTGACTAGGCACTAAAGCCACTCCAACGACACTAAACAATAAAACTATTGCATAAATTAAACAAAGTTTAGACATTTTGGCTCCATCATTATCATAATTAGTCCACATTTTGTAACCAGCTTTCTCATACTCATCGCGACACAGCCAACTAATACTAAAGAAATGCGGCAACTGCCAAAAAAACAATAATGCACACAACCCAACAGCCATCCAGGCATACCAATCACCACCACCAGCCGTCCAACCCATAACAGGAGGTAATGCTCCAGTAACTCCTCCTACCATAGTATTCCAAGAACTCTTGCGTTTCATAGGAGTATAAATAAATACGTAAGTACCTAATACAATAGCTCCCAGCCAAGCAGTTGAATCATTAACCTTAAGAGCTAGATGCAACAAGCCAAATGCAGAAAAAAACCAGGCACACCCAAAAGCCGTCACTATAGACATACGCTGTGCAGGTAGAGGTCTATCTGCTGTACGCTTCATTAATTTATCAAAATCAATTTCCATGATTTGATTAAATGCTGAAGCGCCAAAAGCCATCAGCGCAGTACCCAGCATCAAATGTATAAAAATTGGCCAAGATTCCGCGCGTTCTGGAGCAAACCAAAAACCAAAAAAAGTCGTCATCAACACAAATAAGTTGAGATTACCTTTCCACAACGTCCACCAATCTTTAAAACTTGTTTGCATATTATTGAGCTCTTAATTTACTTAAATTAATAATTATATTTTAAGCTCGCAGTTGCCCAAACTCCTGAGTCGACGTCTCTAGCACGGTTTAAAGCTCCTGCCTCTTTGATTTGGGCTTCTCCACCCATATTTACACCCGTGAGGAACTCAACCGTCATCTTGCCACTGACTTTATAAGTCATACCTGTCCCTATCTGAAAAGTTGCCCAACGCAGCTCGCCACCCTGATCAACATCCCAAACCTCATTCTTACGTCCAATCATCGATTTCCAAGTCCAGCTATTATTCAGACTGTAATGAGAGTTGATAGTTGTGCTCTTAGACTCAAGGAGCCAATCTTCATTAAGCTTCCACTTAAAAGCAGCGATAGGGATAACACTCTCTCCATCTTCAAGATCGAGATACGCAAGGCCCACACTCCATGATAAGCTCTCTCCCCACCATGGTTTTTTAACCTGATAAGTCCCAAAAACAAAACCTATAGTTCTCATATCGCTTATATCAGCACTTAACCCACGCTGTTGGCGCAGCGCAGTGTGAATATTCGCTAAATAGCTCCAACGACCTTTGCCGTTATTAATCTCACCGACAGTCAAACCTAACCCATAATTCTCTAATTCAAACTGCTGAGGCTCCCACTCCAAACGAGTATAAGTGTAATCAGTATAAACTTTGTAAAAAGAGAAATCTCGATTACCTTGCACAGCAAATCTATGTTGCAATAAATCAGCTTTTACTTTGCTTGACTGATAACTAAATGTTTGGCTATTTCCAACGCCGTCACTTTCAGCTACTCCTTGGTTAAAAATACTTACTGTGACATCAGCTTGAACCCAGGCTGCAGCTAACACTAAACTAGCTATAAAATACACTTTCATAATAGAAATGACTTTAGAAAAGTTATTCTTATTAATCAAGATTTAAGGGTGTAAATCGACACCATTTTATAAGACTATAGAAAAACCTGCTTCGCTATGAAAATCAGGCTTATTTTGTGGATGTTTAAGCGCCCAATAAGACAATTCATCTCCTATTTTAATCACAGCACTTAAGCCTAACATTCTCTGACCAACCTGCTTAAAAGCTTCTGGTAATTGAGTAGTATCTATTATTACTTGGTAGTTATATGTATTTTTAGAGTGTTTATTTAGCATTTTTAAAGCAGAGGATTTCATAGGCAAATACTCGTTTAAATCAGAACGATAATGCTCAAAGGCATAACAATTCCAATCCCCGCTAGCAGAAAAATTAAATTCTAAATATTTAGAAGAATTTGCATCTTTAATAAATAGCTCAAAGCAAGTCGACTCCCATAGACCTAGAATTCTTTCTTTTGAACTATTAGACTCTGGCAAATCAATCAGAGCTATCTCTCCATCAATGACAAAATTTAATTCTAAACAATCATCTTCCCACGCTAGGTTAGCACGTATCGATAACTCTATACCCATTGGCTCAAAAGGAGTTAATTGATACATACTTTATAGGGGTACAGTTGAGATGATGTCTGTAAAAAAAGCCTAGAGTCAGACTCCTAGAAGTGTAGTTATCATATGATAGGTTTGATAATTACGCTTCCTCATTACCTTGAGTCGCTTCATCACCAACA
>DGKB01000038.1 GCA_002386905.1 Akkermansiaceae bacterium UBA4581
GGTAACCAAGTGTACACTTGGTTTATGAAAGACACAGGTGCTTTCTGGGATAATAAACTTGATCACATGATTGAGGTAACAGCTAAAGCAGGCATGACAGGTATTGAACCTATGCATTTCTGGATGGGTGATCTCTATGATGCTGATAAACTAAAAGCTTCACTTGATAAACACGGTGTAGAGCTTACAGGTATCGCTCTGGTACTTGACTGGAATAATCCAGAAGAAACTCCAGAAGAAGTAAAAGCAGCAGATGAGGTTATCGAAATCCTTAAGCAATTCCCTGGTTCAAAGCTTTGTACTGTGCAGATGCCTAATGGTCGCCATGATCTTGAGCAGCGCCGTTTAAATCTCGTGTCTTGTGTAAATGCTGTTTCAGCACGTGCTGTAGCCCAAGGTGTAGAATGTTCATTCCACCCGAATTCACCAGAAACTTCAACTAACCGTACAGCGGAAGATTACGATGTAATCATTAACGGTCTTGATGCTTCTGTTACAGGCTGGACTCCAGACGTAGGTCATATCATCAACGGTGGTATGGATCCTCTTGAAACCATGAAAAAATGGCAACACCTCATCAATCATGTTCATTATAAAGATTGGGATGGCGAGCCAGAGTTCGCTCTTATGGGGCAGGGTAAGGTTGATTTCGTAGCTATTACACAATGGCTTAAAGATATTAACTACACAGGTTATATCACTTGTGAGGACGAGGCTGAACAAGCGGTTGAAGATCCAGATGGCGTGACTATTCACGATGGTCAATGGATTCAAAATGACCTCATTCCAGCGTTGAAGTAATTTTAACAAAGACTATCATCCACTTAGGCGTTTAGCCTAAGTGGATTTTTTTTAACATCATTTAAATTTATTATGCCAATTATACAATCAAACGGAATTAATTTTGCTTACGAAGAGACTGGTTCAGGAGATCCAGTTATTTGTATTATGGGGATTACAGCACCAGGTGCTGTATGGGGCGCTCACACACCAGCATGGGAGTCTGATTTTCGCTGTATTACTCCTGATAACCGTGGTGTAGGTGAAAGTGACAAACCAGAAGGGCCTTACAGTTCAGAAATGATGGCTACAGATTATTTAGGACTTATGGACGAGCTAGGTATTGAGAGCGCGCATATTATTGGTTGCTCAATGGGCTCCATCATTGCTCAGCAAATTGCGCTATTAGCACCAGAAAAAGTCAAAAGCCTAGTGCTCATGTGCTCATGGTCACGCTGTGATAATTATGCTAAACATACATTTGAGCACCTTGTAAATATCAAGGCTGCATTGCCAGCAGGTCAATTTATGCATTACATTCAGCAACTTATATTTACAAAACCATTTTTCGATAATGAAGAATGTTACGCGTCATTTGCAGAAGGTCAAGCTGAGGCAGATGCAGACCCAAATCCACAACCACTCCATGGTTTAGCTGCTCAAGCAGAAGCATGTAAAAACCATAATGTTTACGACAGATTGGGTGAAATAACGGCCCCAACCCTAGTGATAGGTGGTGAGGATGATATATTTACTCCGCGTTGGATGGCTGAGGAAATTGATGCTAAATTACCTAATTCTCAGCTTTATTTATACAAAGATGCTGGTCATGCTTTTCATTTTGAATATATGGAGGATTTTAATACTCGTATTTTAGAGTGGTTAAAAAAGCAGTAAAATAGCTTTTCTTTTAAAAAAATCAATAGCTGGGCTTCGGCCCAGTTATTTTTTTATTAATATGACGTAACACAAAGAGCCTAGATAACTGTTCAATTTAATATTTAACTATTTATACTCTATAGGCTTATTAAATCCTTTACAAATAGGGTTTAATCGTGCAGAAAGGCTTACATTTTTTAAATATCTTATGTTTTCAGTTTTATCTAGTTGGTTATCTTTCTTTTCTACATTGAGTTTAGTAATTCTCATTATTGTGGGGATTTTCATGATTTTAGTAATTTTAATGCAACGCCCAAAACAAGAGGGGTTAGGTGCTGCATTTGGTGGTGGCATGACTAATCAAATGTTCGGTGCTCATACTACTAATGTACTAGAAAAGCTTACTTTTAAATTAGCTATTATCTTTATTGTTTTTTGTTTCGCTCGTTCAATTTTACTAGCCAAGCAAAACCAAGGAGTGACACTTATTTCAGAGCAGCCTATAGCAACGCAGAGTATTGCTACTGATACAGCTCAAACTACAGAAAATGAATTAGAAAATATAGTAGAAAAAATTAAAACTCAGCTTGATGAACCCGCTCAAGAAAAGCAAAATGAAGCTGAGCAAGTAGCTCAAGAAGTCAACGGTGAAGCTGATAAAGTAGCTGAAGAAGTTAAAGGTGAAGTTGAGCAAGTAGTTGAAGAAGTCAAAGGTGAAGCTGATAAAGTCGACTCCCTTAAAGCTACTAAAACAGATTTAGCTAGCTAAAAATATTTCAGTTACCTTAAAACAAAGCCTTAGCTATGATTCAATAGTTGAGGCTTTTTTGCATCATGATACCTAAACTGATAACAGCCATACCTGGACCGAAATCTTTAGAGCTAGGAAAGCGACTTAAAAAAGTCGAAGCACCAACAGTTACTTACATTAGTGATGATTTTCCTATATTTTGGAAGAAGGCTCAAGGCAGTTGGGTTTGGGATGTGGATGGCAATCAATTCCTTGATTTAACCTCTGCATTTGGTGTAGCTACGCTAGGTCATCGCCCAGAAGCTATGGTTAAAACCATTCAAGAGCAGTCAGAGTTATTGGTTCATGGCATGGGAGATGTGCACCCGAGTGAGACAAAAGTAGAGTTATGTGAGGCTATTAGCGCGATTACTTGGGAGCGTTGGACGGGAGAGAAAGCTCAGAGTTTACTGATGAATTCTGGCTCAGACGCTATCGAAGCAGCACTTAAAACTGCTTATTTAAAAACAGGAAAAAACTTAGTGGTTTCATTTAAAGAGGCTTATCACGGCTTAGGATATGGGGCTTTAACGCATTGTGGTTCAAAGCGTTTTAGTGAGCCTTTCAATGAGCAGTTACAACAACATCATATTAAACTGGATTACCCTAAAGATGCAGAAGGCTTAGCATTGCTAGAGCAGCAATTATCTTTGATTGAAGCGTCAAAAGTAGGAGCTGTACTAGTTGAGCCAATACAGGCTAGAGCAGGAACTAATGTGCCACCTCCGGATTTTTTGCCTCTCTTGCGTCAATGGACTCAGCAGCAGGGAGCTTGTTTGATTTTAGACGAAATTTATACAGGATTCTTTAGAACTGGTAGTTATTTTGCTTGTGAACAAGTAGCTGTTGTCCCTGATATGATTTGCATAGCCAAAGCGCTTACAGGTGGTTATCCTATTTCAGCCTGCGTGGGCAGCATAGAGGTGATGTCTGCTTGGCCTGAATCAACAGGAGAGGCCTTACATACGAGTACTTACTTAGGCAACCCTTTAGGTTGCGCCATAGGAGTCACAGCGATAAAAACGTTTAATGAGCTCCAAACACAGCTTAAAATTAAGCAAGCTTGCACTGATTGGCAGCAAGTACTTAATCGTTACGTTCAGCATCCATTAGTTAAAGATATCAAAGGCTTAGGTTTAATGTGGGCCGTAGAATGGGATAATCAAGCTATTGAGCAGCGATACCAAACTAGTGCAGCTGACTGGAATATTCAATTAGGGCTAGATTTACTGCAAAAAGGTATCATTACTCTACCAGAAGGTAATTATGGTGAGCTCTTAGGTCTTAGCCCTAATATCATGATGAGCAAGGAGCTCATAGAATGGGCTTGCGAGCAAATTTTTAAGATCTAATAATAGTTAAATTGCTGAGTAAAATGTTTGATTTTATAAAGCTATGTATCTACATTATATAATATGGAGCCTATCCAAGATACGATTATTTTAAATTCAATTTTTGTTAGAGAGCGCAATGCTCTAATGATTCAAGCTGACTTTTCAAGCCTGTTTGCTCAATACTACTTACATTTAGCTGAGTATAATCTTAAACCTACAAGTAAGATTGACGATTTATTCAAAGATTGGTTAGCATGCTTTTCTTTGCATCTAGTTGCCAGGCCTTGGAAAGAAACTCATGCGTGGACTTTGAATTTAAGAGCACCACGTTTAAGTATGTTTTTGAGTGGAACCTGTGTTTCACAACAGGTAGTAGGGCGTGTTTTTACTGAAGATATCAAAGAAGCAGATCGCAATCTATTGTATGCACAAACTTTGGAGCATCATCTAGATAAACCTAAACAGTCAGTGATAGAATTAGATTATGAAGCTCCATTATCTTGGATGGAGTCTTACTACGAACAAAGCGAACAGCGCCCTTGCCGTATGTTTTGGCTTGGTGAGGACAAGTATGCTTTGATTGCGGCTCAGCCAGATTGTGATTTAGAGTGGCTAAAATCATTAGATGAAGAGCAGGTTAAAAATTTAGACCAAACTGAAACACTACATCATTTAGAAGAACGTCAGCTCGCTTGGAACTGTGGCTGCTCAGTAAATAAATTATTACCCTTGCTAGGGATGTGGAAGGATAAATTAGATGAACTATTTATTGATGGCACGGCTTGTAGAGCTCATTGCCCTCGTTGTGCTGCACACTACTTAATCACACGAGATAAATTAGAGAGCTTTTTTGCTGAAAACGAGGAAGAATAAGTATAATGATGAATAAATTTAATTTTGATGAAATTATTGTTCGCCGAGGAACTGGCTCGCTAAAATGGGATAGAAATACTCAGCTCGAACCATTTTGGGTTGCTGATATGGACTTTAAGTCTCCACCTTGTTTGGTAGAAGCATTACAACAACGCTTAAACCATGGAGTTTATGGGTATGCAATTCCTCATGCAGGCTTAACTGAAGCTTTTATTGATTACGCAAAGACTCGTTTAAGTGTTGATATTGAAGAAGAATGGTTGTGTCCGCTAGGCGGTCTGGTCCCTGCATTATCTATTGCAGCACAAGCTTATGCAAAAGAGGGACAGAGCTTGATGACCTCAACACCTATTTACACACCATTTTTAAAAGTAGGTAGAGATGCGCAACTTGAAACTATAGGTGTAGCACATATTTATAATACAGATTTATCTAGATGGGAAATGGACTGGGAATCCATGGAAAAAAATGTGCAAGCCAATACACGTTTATTTTTACTTTCTAATCCACAGAACCCATTGGGAAGAGCTTTTGATAGAGCTGAAATTATTGCCTTAGCTGAGTTTTGCGAGCGTCATGATTTAATTTTAATTGCAGATGAAATTCACTGTGATTTGATTTTGGATGAAGCAAAAACACCTCATTTCTCGGGCTTAAATTTACCTGAAAAACTGCGAGAGAGAACGGTCACATTGCTTTCTCCTAGTAAGACTTATAATATGGCTGGAATAGGTTTTGCTTATGCTGTTATTCCTAATGTTAAACTAAGAAATAAATTTATTTTAGCTAAGGGATGTACACAGCCAGAAATTAATTGTTTTGCTTATTATGCAGCTGAAGCTGCGTACAGAGCTGGAGAGCCTTGGCGTCAAGAACTCTTGAGTTATTTGCGCGGTAATCGAGATTTATTAGTAGAAACAGTTAATAATCAATTACCACAAATTAAAATTCCAGTTATCGAAGCTACTTACTTAGCATGGTTAGATTTTTCAGAAACAGATTTTGAAAAGCCTGCTGAATTATTAGAAAAACAAGGTATATTCACCGCTCCTGGAGCATGGTATGGTCAAGAGCCAGCTTTGAGGATTAATTATGCCTGTCCTCGGTCAAAATTAGAAAATTTATTAGAAAAGTTAACGATAACTTTTGGTTCATAAAATGAAATGCCTATAGAAAAGCCTCATATTCCTAACTTTGAACTTTGCCGTTGTATAGGTAGGGGGAATTATGGTGATGTATGGCTGGCTAAGAGTATATCTGGAACATGGTGCGCCATTAAAATTGTATGGAGCAAGAACTTTCCTGACAATGAGAGTTTTGAGCAAGAATTTACAGGGGTGCTCTATTATGAACCTATTTCTAGGACTCATGAAGGCTTGATGAAAATACTCTATGTAGGAAGAGATGAAGTTAATAATTTTTACTACTACGTTAATGAGCTCGCTGATGATAGTCATAAAAATCATTCAGATAAGTTAATACCTGAGAGCTATCATCCAGCAACATTAAACGAAGTAATTAGACGTAACCCAGAAGGGTTAAAAATAAATAAGCTCTTAGAAATTAGCAGACAAGTCTTATCAGCAGTTGCTTATTTACATAGCAAAGATTTAATTCATAGAGATATAAAGCCTAGTAATATTATATTTATTGATGGTAAGGCAAAGTTAGCAGATATAGGCTCGGTAAGCTTAATTGGAGAAAAGTCTCTAGTAGGAACCCAGGGCTACATGCCTCCTGAGGGCCCTATAGCTAAGCAATCAGACTTATATAGTATAGGCAAGGTTATGTACGAGGCATTTACCGGGTTAGATAGATTAGAATTTCCTAAAATCCCTCAACAAAAACAACTATTCATTGACTCTAGAAAACTAAATAAAATAATCTGTAAGTTAGCTAACCCTCAATTAAAGCAACGATATACTACAGCTCAGGCAAGTATTAAAGATATTGACAAAGTCATCCAAGGCAAAAATATCAAAAGCTCTTGGGATAAAATTCAACTTGCATTATTATTCATGGCTTTTTTGCTGAGTACATCTATTTTAGCAATTAGTTGGGGATATTTTAACACCAAAGAGGAAGACGCTAAAATTGAGGAAATAGAAGCGACACAAGGCTGGTTTAAAGTGTCTAGCCAGCCACAAGGAGCTCAAGTCATAAACCTTAAAACAAAAGCAGTGCTAGGTATTACCCCTTTAAATTTAATATTGCCTTTCTCACCAAGTCAGGAAATAGAACTAGAATTCACATTAAAAGATTACCAAAATTCCATCATTAAACTTAAGCCAAAAGCTCAAAAACTGACTATAGTTAATCCAATATTAAGAAAAAAAATACAAGTTACCCCCTACGAAAAACATAGTCTTTCTAAAAACACAACTCCCATCAATTTTACCAAAGATGCTAGTTGGAAAAATAGTTTGAAATTAGATTTAATTAAATTTAATGAAATATATGTGTCAAAAACAGAAATTAGTAATGAGATATTTAATCAGTATTTAGGCTCTATAGGAAAAAATAATGAAAAAGTTTTAGGGCTAGGCTATTACCCTGTAGTAAATATCACTAGGGAGGAAGCTAAATATTTTTGTGAATGGCTTACCCAGGAAGAGGAAAAATTAGGGATTATAGCTCAGACACAATATTATCGATTACCTAGTGATAGAGAGTGGAGCGCTTTAATGGGGCATAATGAAGATGCTAATTTAAGCCCTTTTGAAAGAGAGAAAAAAGCATTTCTAAAAAACAAAAGATTTTTTAATTTTAACCCAAAATACAAATTAAAAAATAAAATAGCTAACTTAGCTGACGAAAGTTACTACGCGCAAAATAATGATTCGCCCTATATTAATGACTATAACGACGGCTGGGCTCAGAAAAGTTCAGTAGGTTTTTTACAAGCAGATGCAAATAACCTCAACGACATCATAGGTAATGTTTGGGAATGGATAAATGATGACTACAGCCCAACAGAAAACTATCCATTTTGCAGAGGTGGTAGTTGGAAAACTTATGACCCATTAAAACTTAGTTATGCTTATAGAAATGTTACTGAAAAAAGCTTTAAAAGTTCCGAAATAGGATTTAGAGTCGTACTCGTTCAAGATGAGCCTAAAATACCTTAATATATCTTAATACACTTTAATAAGACTGCAACTTACGACACTAAATACTATGAAAGCTATCAAAATTATACTTATTACTTTATTATGCATTTTCTCTTTTGTAATAATCTCTGTAATCATAGGGCTTAACCAACTGGCTAAAAAAGAAACAATTGTTAAGCTCATCCACGATCAAACTCAAGCGCAAGCAACTTTAGAAGAGGTTTCTGTAAAATGGTTCCCGTTAAGCCTTAGCCTAAAAGGACTGAGTTTAAACCCTAAAGATAGTAATCTTAAGCTAGTTAATCCTAAGCAACCCGCAATAAGCTTAGCTGAACTAAATCTTTATGTGGACCTCAAAGCAGGTGTGCAGAAAAAAATAAAAGTGAGCAAAATAGAGCTCAAAAAAGCAGTGATTAACGCGGCTATTTTAGCCAATGGAGAATTAGACATACTCCAATGGTTAGCGCCTCAAGAAAAAATAACTCAAGTTAGTGGTGAATACTCTAATACAAACAGTAAGAATATCATACAAGCAGGGGTAGGGAATGATGAGTCAGCAGACTCTACTTTTATCTTAAATGATTTTTCTCTAGAGCAAACCACATTAAACCTTAAATTAGTTAAAGAGAACGCGCTAGTAAACGTAAAGAACCTTTCAATTAGCACAAAAGATTTTAAATATCCACTAGCTAAACAACTACTCACCAACAGTATCGATATTAAATTAGCTGCAGAGATTGCTTACGAGCAAATCATTAGCAGTAAGAAAAAAACAGGTTCAGCTAAAGCTAATGTGCTACTAAATGGCACTACAACTATGAGTTATTTAATAGATAAAGGAGAGTTTTTCCCGAATATTATAACCACTAAGCTAAGAGTCGATGAACAATCTAAAATCACTGTGAGTGAGAGTTTACTTTCAGAGATTAACCAAGTTATTGGATTAGCTAGTAAATTTATCAAAAGCTTACCATCAGTTAGCTCCACTTTTAATATTGCAGAAAACGTCGTATTAGCAGTTGAATACAATGCACCTAAAGAAATCGTGAATTTACTCCAGCCAATTAAATTAACCTCACAAGATTGGGGGCTTTCACTAGGTAAGCCAGGAGCTATAAATCTAGCTAAAAAAACACAGCATATAGGGATGAGCCTTATCGCTGATCAAGCATTGAGCCAAAAAGCCTCTCAAGAAATAAACCAAGGCAGCCTAGCTTCACTAGGTTTAGATAAACTACTATTCACCGATAACCAGCTTACTTTGAAAGGACAATTAAAAGGAAGTTTTGAAAACCCTAAAATTAGTGTAGACGAATCGCTCAAGCCAAAAAACTTACTCAAAGAAACTATCAAGTCAGAAATAGGCAACCAATTAAAAGGAATTTTAGGGTTTTAAGCCATACAAACTGTTAAACTAAATATGACAGCGTCATCACATAAAATCATGAAATCATTAGCCTTGGGGGCTTTGATATCAGTATTATTTCTTTTAGTGATGGGGCCATTTGTAAGGGTTTCTGGGGCAGGGTTAGGATGTCCAGATTGGCCTAAATGCTGGGGTTGCTGGTTTCCTCCTTCATCAGTAGATCAGGTTGATTTTGATAAACTTAATTTTGATAAATTTGAGCGAAAAGCAGGTCAAGAAGCATTAACTGTAGAAAAGCTAAAAGCAGAATTTAATACAAAAAAAGCGTGGATTGAATACATCAATCGCCTAAGTAGTTTGCCTGTGGGTTTTTATTCGTTAGCATTACTTATATTTGCACATGTCAAAGGCCGTAAATATATAGACATTATTATGGCAGCTTGGCTAGCATTTATCCTTATACTTGTGAATGCTTGGCTTGGTGCTCGAGTGGTTCTCACAGGATTACAAGAGGGGTTAATTAGTGCACACTTAGCTATGGCATTTGTGCTTCTTGCTGTGGATATTTATGTAGTATACAGAGTGTGTTCAACTTCTAACTTACCCACATTTTCTGAATTTAGACAGAGTCAAGTATTTAAGCTTAATACGCTAACTAAAATTGGAGGCATATTAATCTTGTTAATGATTGCAGAGGGCATGCTAGGCGTACAAATCAGAGAGCTCACCGATAGACTGGCTAAAGATCACGCCACCCAAGATCAAACTACATGGCTAGCTACTCTCAAGGAATATACGGTATTTTTTATTCACCGTAGTGGCTCATGGTTGATTTTTGCAACTACGATTATTTGGGCCTACTTACAAATCAAAACACACTCTAAATTAAGTTTATCGATGAAACTTCTCTTAACACTTGTTTTTGCTCAGATGATATTAGGCATCATCATGTCTCATTGGGGCATTTATGATACCGTTCAGGTATTGCACGTAGTGTTTTCATCGTGGATGTACTGCCTGATTTTATGGCTCTTTTTACAATTTGGATTCACCAACAGAAACAGTAATTGCTAATACCTCTAAATTTACTATTTTAAATCACAGTTTATGACTTACGCAGAAAAACTTAGTACACGCATCACTCAAACAGGCTCAGCTCTCTGTGTTGGACTAGACCCTCGTGTAGAGCGTATTAATTCAGCAGCTTTAACTCAGGCTAATGGAGATATTATTCAAGCTTTAGAAGTTGAATTAAAGACACTTATTGAATCTGTGGCTAATTTAACCGCCGCCTTCAAACCTAACATGGCTTATTTCGAAGCCTTAGGTATAGAAGGTTTGCAGCTACTTGAACGTATTATCGAATACATTCCACAAGATATTCCTATTATTCTTGATGCTAAGCGCTCAGATATCGGTGAAACACAGAAATATTACGCCAAAAGTTACTTTGAGCTCATGGATGTAGATGCTGTGACTCTCAACCCATTTATGGGGTATGACTCTATTGAGCCATTTTTAGACTATGAAGGCAAAGGTGTTTACCTATTAGCAGTAACCTCTAATGCAGGAAGCATGGATATCCAACGACGCAAAGTAGGTGAACAATACGTCTATGAATGGGTTGGAGAAATGGCAACAAGAGCAGTAAAAGAAAGTAGAGCTACCAGTGTTGGACTAGTAGTAGGGCTAACCAATGCGGGTGATGCAGAGGTTCTTAACCGTTTGCCAGATGTTCCATTACTCATGCCTGGATTAGGTGCCCAAGGAGGCGCTGTCGATGTCCTCAAAGAGCGCACATTTGAGGCGCCATCTTTGATTAATGTTTCACGAGGCGTAGCTTATCCTCCGGCAGGAATCACACAATTACAAGCAGCTCAACAATTTGCAGCTCAAATTGCAGACGGATTTAATATCAAAAGATAACTCTATTATGTCATTAGCAAAACGTATTATCCCTTGCCTCGATGTCAAAGACGGCAGAGTCGTTAAAGGAACTAATTTCGTCAATCTAATTGATGCTGGAGATCCTGTAGCCTGTGCAATTGCTTATAATGAGCAAGAAGCAGATGAACTTGTTTTTCTCGATATCACAGCCAGTAGTGACAACAGAAATACTATTGTTGATGTCGTAAGAAAGACTTCAGAGCACTGTTTCATGCCTCTCACTGTTGGTGGAGGAATCCGCCAAGTAGAGGATGTACGTACTATGCTCATGGCAGGTGCCGACAAAGTCAGCATAAACACAGCCGCCATTAACGACCCCAATTTAGTCAATCGAGCTTATGAAAATTTTGGCAGCCAATGCATAGTTGTTGCTATTGATGCTAAACGAGTAGGCGATAGCTGGAAAGTGTTCACCCATGGTGGCCGAAATCAAACTGAACTTGACGCTATCGAATGGGCGCAAGAGCTAGTCGATAGAGGTGCAGGTGAAATACTACTTACGAGTATGGACTCAGACGGCTCAAAAAATGGCTATGATATAGAACTTACCAAACGAGTGAGTCAATCAGTAGCCGTTCCAGTCATAGCAAGTGGTGGAGCAGGGAATCTAAACCATCTCGAGCAAGTACTCAAAGAAGGCTACGCTGATGCCGTATTAGCTGCTAGTATATTCCACTTTGGAGAGTACAGCATCAAAGAAGCCAAAGAATACTTACATCAGGCAGGATTACCTGTAAGGCTTTAGTTTTTTACAAACTAATTTTTTAAAATCATGATCAAGCTCTATAAAAAAACATATATGTTTAGAGCGTTAAGCATAGTATTTATTATTTTAGCGTTATGGTTGGCTGGATGGTTACAGACAGGATTTAGAAAAAACGCAGCATTTCTACTTACCGAAATCCAAGTCAAAGACCCCGCCGCACAGCTGGGAGAATTAGATTATCTTGAGCGCTTTAACACACGCATTATAGCTAGAACTGTAGGAGCTAGTCGCCACTTTCTCGCGGCAATGACTCATATTATAGCTATGGAAGACTTTAATAATTATGCATGGGATGAGCTAGCCAAAAAATATGAAACCATGGTGCTATTTAGCCCTAGAAACGCCTCTTATTGGGAGTTAGGAAGCTGGCATATCTCACGTAACGCTGTAGCTTATTACCAAAGATCAACAGAAAATAAAAACCAAGTGGTCTCAAAAGAACAGCAATTACAAACCCAAACCCTCATATTTAAATACCGCAAGAAAGGCACAGCTTTTTTAGAGAGAGGTTTAGAATTACTCCCAGAAAGTGCGCTACTAACTGACGCTTTAGCTAAGATATACGCAGATGAAAGTTTTGACGCAGACTATCTAAGAGCAGCTCAAATTTACGCCTCTTACATTAAGGTAAACGAGAACTATCCCAGTCGCTTTTTACGCTCAGAAATCTATCTATTAGCCAAGCTACGTCAACATCGAGTAGAAACCTACCAAAAATCACGCGCATTAATCCTAGATACCAATAGCCAAGAACACCAAGTGCCCATACTACAATCTATCACCTACTATTTACAGAAAACCGATCAAGTTCAGCAATATTTACGCAAGAATAAGCTAGAACCACTAAGTCTAGCTAGCATATTTAAACAACCAAACATACAAGAGCAAGACATCCAACGCTACTATCAATACCTGCTCAAAAAGGGGATTAATTTTGATTAGATTTTTTGAATGCTAATTGCTACACTTATAAAATGAAGATTAAAAAGTTAGAAATCCTTATTTTTCTAGGAGCTATAATAGTTTTGATTGCAGCTATTATTAATCCAATTAATAACTTTATTATTAGAAGCTTATTTATAGCCTCATTAATCATTCTATGGGTTCAGTTAACTAAATATTTTTGGAAATATAAACGTATCAGTTATTCTATAGTTATTCTGCCGATTATTATAGTTGTGTGGCTCTTTGTTCCTTCTAAAACAACGATAGATAAAAACGAGTTGGCTTCTTTATACCTCAAGCATCTCACCAGTTATGAAGGTGTGAAATACCTATGGGGAGGAGAAGGGAGAGCTGGTATTGATTGTTCTGGTTTACCTAGAAAAGCCTATAGAGAGGCTTTATTTAATTACGGCTTTAAAAACCTCAACCCACGAGCGCTTAAACTATCTATTGAACAATGGTGGTTCGATACCAGTGCGCATGCCTTGTCTCAAGGCTATAGAGGTTTTACTACTCCAGTTGGGCTTACGGGAAAACTCAAAGATATGAATTATTCACAATTAGAAGCTGGAGATATAGCTGTTACCAAAAGTGGTGTTCACGCTTTAGTTTATGCTGGCAATAGTCAATGGATACAGGCAGATCCAGGTAGCCACAAAGTCGTCACGTTAAACCCAAAAATAGATGCCAATGCTTGGTTTAGAACGCCTATAAGTATTCATAGGTGGAGTCAGCTAGACTAGTATTAAGTAAGTTTTAATAAATATTTTCTTATTTATGGACTTGAAAAAACTAGTAAAAATAAATAGATTATTAGAGTTGTTGCTTAACTTAGTTAGCATCCTTCGTTCTGTATAAAATTAAGGGAGCATCAAGTTCGATCGAGTCGCTGTCATGCCTTCTATCTTTGCAAAAAGATAGTTGAAGGACGGCATAAGCTTGGCAACCGTTCCCACCTAAACATACCCGA
>DGKB01000010.1 GCA_002386905.1 Akkermansiaceae bacterium UBA4581
TTCTATTCCCATTTCAATAATATCGCCCTGTCTTGCTGAACTAATAAAATTAATTTCTGACATGTGACGAGTCACTACAAAAGTATTGTCTAGCTGTACTGCAGCATAAATAGCAGCTTCTTCATCGATCCATTCGAGTAACCTTCCTCCAAATAAAGTGCCATTCGGATTTAAATCTTCTGGCTTCACCCATTTTCTTGTCTGAAATTTCATGACTGAAACATATACACGTGACTAAAAATGTAAATAAAAAGACTAAAAGTGTTTATATTTTACGTTTTTGCCTGTTGTAACTAATCACATAATCGTGTGTAGTATCTCTTATCATTCTTATAAAAAGCATCATGGGTGAGTTTTTAGGGAATTTATATGAATCACTCCTGCCTGGCACAAAAATCTCCTCTTCTTGCTTAGCAAGGGATATAATTGGTAGATTTAATCCTAACTCTAATAACGATTCTACTGATGAGCTCAACTGCCCTTTGCCTCCATCCACGATAATCAAATCTGGCATCTCTGATTGCTCATCACGCAATCGCTTATAACGACGATATAACACCTCCTTCATCGAAGCAAAATCGTCTTGCTTACCTTCAAAGCTTTTGATCTCAAAACGTCTGTAGCCGTTGGTGTCTTTTTGGGCATTCACAAATCGAGTCATCCCTCCTACTCTATCTGTCGCGCCTAAATTAGACATATCAAAGCATTCTATTACTCGTGGCAACCTAGGTAAGTTAAGTTTTTCTTTAAGCAGTGTCAGGACATTTTCTTCTCCTAAACTCAATTTGGCATTTTTTAACGCTAATTTAACTAAAGCTAATTTCTCCCCTCGCTGAGGTACTATTAAGCTCAATTTACGTTTACCAATTGTAGATAGAAATAATTGCAACTGCTCTTTTTGCTCCTCATTATCCCAACAAGCTTGACTAAGTAATATTTCGTGCGGCACCGCTTGTGAAGAGTAATACATTTTGACAAACTCCTCTAAATCAAAGTCTTCCTTGTTGTAACGGTACTCTTTTTTTCCTGATAAGACGCCTCTGACTATACTAAATACCTGCACTAGTACCTGCACATCATCTTCCACCATAGCGAGGATGCCTTGGTCGTAATTCTTATGCTGATCCACCTTTTGCTTGTCAGCTACGATACTCAAGGATTCCAGTTGTTTTTTGATTTCTTGAGCTTCTTCATAGCGCATTTCTAGTGAGGCTTGGAGCATCTTGGCTTCTAGATCTTTGGCAATTTTGTCATGCCCTTTGCCTGAGAGAAACGCTTTTGCCTGCTTAACTTGGTTAAGGTACCATTCTCTATCTATCTCTTCTAGACTCGCCGCAGGAGCCTTGCCCATATCATAATTCAAACGAGAGCGTGTGCTGTAGGTTTGATTGGTCACGAGCTTAAACAAACTCACAGTTAGACTAAACAGCTCCCTACGCAAATAATTATCTGTATAAGGACCAAAATACGTGCCTTTTGCTGAAACTTTACGGCTAGTTACAATCTTAGGAATTTTATCATCGGTAATTTTGATGTAAGCAAAAGTCTTAGAATCCTTAAGCAGGATATTGTACTTAGGCTTATGCTGCTTGATGAGTTTATTTTCTAAGAGCAATGCCTCCACTTCTGAATCGACACTGATGGTGTCCATTGAGGCAATTTGAGTCAGCAGAAACTGAGTCTTAGGCGAGTTCTCATGGTTGCCACGAAAATAAGAAGAAACCCTATTACGCAAATCCTTGGCCTTGCCGATATAAATAATTTTACCATCTTTATCATGGTAAAAATAAACTCCTGGAGTTTTAGGTATTTTTTTTAAGTCAGGCTCGTACATTTTTTGAGCTCTTTATTTTTTATCTAACAATGTTTTCAAGTATTTAGCTGTATAGCTTTTTTCGACCTTAACCACTTGCTCTGGAGTTCCTTTAGCGATGAGTAATCCTCCTCCATCACCGCCTTCTGGACCCATATCGAGGATATAGTCACAGCACTTAACCACATCTAGATTGTGCTCGATGACTAAAATCGAATTACCCTTATCTACCAACTTATTCATCACTACAATAAGCTTGTTTACATCCTCAAAATGCAAGCCCGTTGTTGGCTCATCGAGGATATAGACGGTACGCCCTTTTTTAACCTTGGCTAGCTCTTTTGTGAGTTTGATACGTTGAGATTCTCCACCTGAAAGCGTAGTGGATGATTGCCCTAATTTAATGTAGCCTAAACCGACCTCATGCAGAGTTTTGATTTTACGATGAATGCTCGTATGATGCTCAAAGAAATGCACCGCATGATCCACATCCATATCGAGAATTTCTGCGATATTTTTGCCTTTGTAATGCACTTGTAGTGTCTCATGGTTGTAGCGCTTGCCTTTGCAGTCTTCACACTCCACATAGACATCTGGCAAGAAATTCATCTCAATTTTAATCATGCCATCACCGCTACAGGTCTCACAGCGTCCACCTTTGACATTAAACGAGAATCTACCTGGCTTATAACCACGAGATTTAGCTTCTTTGGTTTGTGAAAACAAGGTTCGAATATCATCAAACACTTTAACATAAGTCGCAGGGTTAGATCTAGGAGTCTTACCAATTGGGGATTGATCAATCACAATCATACTCGTGACTTCATTAGGAATATCAATACTTGCAAATTTACCAACAGTTCCATCGATACTTTGCCTAAAATGCTTACGCAAGGCTTGCATCAATGTCTGAGTCACTAATGTCGATTTACCTGAACCTGAAACACCTGTAATCCCACAGAGTACGCCTAATGGGAAGTTTGCATTTACCTTGTGTAGGTTATTTGAGTCAGCTCCTTTAAGTTTGATCCATGTACTTGGCTTGCGACGTTTAGTTGGGACTTGGATTTTACGACGTCCACTAAGATAATCTCCTGTTATGGTTTTAGCTTTCATCACTTGTTTAGGTGTGCCAGCAGCTACTACATAGCCACCACCTACACCTGCTTCAGGCCCCATATCGATAATGTAATCTGCCGCCATCATCGTGTCTTCATCATGCTCAACCACGAGCAGGGTATTACCTAAATCACGCAAATGCTGTAAAGTTTCTATAAGCTTAGCATTATCACGCTGATGTAAGCCAATTGAGGGCTCATCGAGGACATAGAGCACCCCCATAAGGTTAGCTCCAATTTGTGTTGCTAGACGAATACGCTGAGCTTCTCCACCTGAAAGTGTGCCAGCTGAACGAGATAATGTTAAATAACCTAAGCCCACATTATTAAGAAACGATAACCTATCATTAATTTCTTTGAGTACCTGTTTGGCGATAAATAATTCTTTATCCGATAAATGCTTAGGTAAATCAGCAAAATAACTCACTGCTTTTTCAATGGATAAATCAGTGACTTCAATGATAGACTTCTGAGCAACCTTGATGGCTAGTGTAGTCGGCTTAAGGCGCTTTCCATCACAAGTGTGACATGGCTGTGAAATCATATACTTTTCAAACTCACTTTTGCGCCATTCAGAATCAGTTTGTTTATAAAGACGCTCAGTTTGGCCAATAATCCCTTCCCATCCTGCGTCCATGTTCATTTTAGATCCATTACGCCAACGAGCTTTAATAGCCGTGCCTCCATTACCGTAAAACAATACATTTTTCTGCTTGGCTGTGAATTGCTCAATAGGTGTGGTTAAATCAAAACCATACTCATGACCTACATAAGCAATTTGTTGAGCGCGCCATTTTAAATCCATTCGATTATAACAAACAATAGCCCCATCCAAAATAGAAAGAGATTCATCAGGAATGAGTAATTCCTCACTCAAGGACATAATACTTCCAAGCCCTAAACAGTCTGAACACGCACCAAATGGAGAGTTAAACGAAAACTGGCGTGGCTCTGGCTCTTCAAACACAACTTGAGGATGATTAGGACAAGCCCCAAAAGTCGAGTAAATTGTCTCAGCCTCACGTTGAAATACTTTGAGCTCTTTTTCCTTAATTTTAGAACCAAATTTATCGCTTAAACGTTGACTTTCTTTCACATCTAAAATGATGATAGAGCCATTTCCTAAACTCAGAGCTTGCTCTACTGAGTCCGTTAAACGCAAGCGTTCATCAGCAGTAACTGTCAGCCTATCAATCACCACTTCTATCCAGTGTTTTTCGTAACGTTCAAGTGTTAGCTCATCGTTAATTGTATCGAGGCGATAAATTTGACCATCGACACGCACACGCACAAATCCATCCTTTTTTAAGTCATCAAATATCTTTTCGTAAGTTCCTTTGAGCCCTCTAATTATAGGAGCTAGTATCATGACTTTTTGATTCTCTTCAGCGAGAATTAAATGGACAATGTTTTCTGCTGATTGAGGTTTAATTTCTGAACTACACTCTGGGCAATAAGAGGTGCCTACACGCGCAAATAATAAGCGCAAATAATCATAAATTTCTGTTACCGTGCCCACGGTTGAACGTGGGTTTTTAGAGGTTGTTTTCTGTTCAATGGAAATCGCAGGTGACAAACCCTCAATTGAGTCAACATCAGGCTTGTTAGCATTCCCTAAAAATTGACGCGCATAAGCGCTCAGAGATTCTACATATCTACGATTACCTTCATTATAAATAGTATCAAAAGCTAACGTTGATTTACCTGAACCTGACAAACCTGTAATGACTACAAACTTATCTCGAGGAAATGAAACATCTATATTTTTTAGGTTATGCTCACGCGCCCCTTTGACTGTAATTTTATCAATCATAATTTATCAAGATAATCTAGAGCTCTCTTGCTCTGAGTCAACAGCAAACTACTTAAATTTTAGTTGAAACCTCATAAAAAATAGTTGCAATTTAATTATTAATATTGCATTAGCTTACCTATGAAAAAGTTCCTACTATGTTTTATTTTCTTAATAAGCCTATGTTTTTCTTACGCATCTACTCACGATACCTTCACCTCTTTAAAAGAAGGTGATATAGCTCCTCAAACATTTGAAGAGTTATGGTCTGATTACGACCCTCGCAAAGAGCCTTTAGATGCCGAAATATTAGAAGAATGGGAACAAGATAATGTTATTATTCAAATTATTAGATATCGTGTAGGGCTTTTCAAAGGGCAAAAATCTATGGTAGCAGCTGTCTACGGCTACCCTAAAGGTGGTTCCAACTTACCTGCTCTTGTTAATATTCATGGCGGAGGTCAATACGCAGATGCCAATGCCATTTACACCAATGCAAAGAGAGGCTACGCCACTATTTCTATTGCATGGGCTGGCAGAATTAACTCGTCCAAGTACAAGGTTACCCCTGATACAGTAAAGCTTTTCTGGGAAAACAAAACAGAGGATGCAAATTATAAAGTAACAACTGATTGGGGCGCTATTGATGGTTATCATGCACCTGGTAAAAACCCTGGACACCTCTTTGGTAATGTTAAACCCTATACCTGGACAATAGATGCTATAGATT
>DGKB01000035.1 GCA_002386905.1 Akkermansiaceae bacterium UBA4581
GAAACAGGTTCTTTGATTTTTGATGAGCCCAGCCTTACTCAGGCTGTCGCTCACCTTTCGTGCAACATTATAAATAATGTTGTCTTATCTGATACGCTCACGCTAGCTGATTTGATTCGCCCAGCCTTACTCAGGCTGTCGCTCACCTTTCGGGCAACATTATAAATAATGTTGTCTTATCAGCTCCCTATTCAGTCGCTGATTTGACTCGACCGCTCTTATTCAGAGCGTCTTTGATGGCTATATGCCACTTGCGAGGCAAGCACGTCACTATGTTCCTGTCTTAAATTACTTTGTAATTTTTCGCCCTTTGGGCAACATTATAAATAATGTTGTCTTATCTGATACGCTCACGCTATCAGATTTCACTTTAAACTTTAAACTTTTAATCTTTCATTCTAGTTTGTCTGAGTGAGTTTTGAGTTTAATGAGCCTTTGATGTGGAGTACACCGATTGCGGTGTTGCGTCCTTATTGTAAGGCTGAGGAATTGAGGGCTTTGCGTAAGGCGGGTATTGATGAATTAGGGCAGTTGCTCAATTGTCTGCCTAAGCGTTATGAGGACAGGAGACAAGATGCTAAGAAGCCTCTGATATTGCAGGCCTCGCTGACGCCTCAGACCTTGTATGTCTCTATTGAAGGCTTGCAGAGCAAGGGGTTTGGGCGCACGCGTTGGTTGGAGGCGACGTTGCGAGTTAAGAGTTATGGGGATCAGCAAGCGCCGTGGCAGGTGATTAAAGCACGCTGGTTCCAAGCCCCTTATCTTTATAAGATGTTGGCTGTAGGTCAGCAGTTGATGGTGTTTGGTAAGATTAAGGAGCAAAAAAATGAGTTGCTCATTGATCATCCTGAATTTGAAATTTTGCGCACAGAGGGAGAGGCTGCCTCTTGGAATCTGAATCGTATTGTGGGTATTTACCCTAGCGTATCGGGCTTAGCAGTGCAAAAAATGCGTCGTATTTTGGGTGAGTTACTTAGAGCTGAGTTATGGGATTTGGGCTCGGTGCCTAGCTTTCCTATGGATGGGTTGGAGTTGTCTCGTTTTGAGATTTTGCAAGTTTTGCATTTTCCTGAGTCGATTAAGCAGGCTTATGAGCATAAGAGAGAGCTCGCCAAGGAGGAGTTTTATAATTTGCAGTTAGCTGTACTAAAACGCAAGCAACAACGCAGTTCGTCTCTAGGGTATAGGCAGGGAGAAAAAACTGAATTATTGACTAGGTTTTACCATAATTTACCTTTTGATTTAACTGATTGTCAGAAAAAGGCGATTAAGGAGGTTGCTGCAGATATGCGCTCAGAGCATCCTATGAATCGTCTATTGCAAGGAGATGTAGGTTCAGGTAAAACGATGGTTGCAGCTTGCTCGATATTGCTTGCTTTAGATTCAGGTAATCAAGCAGCGTTTATGGCGCCGACACAGATTCTGGCAGAGCAGCATTATTATAATCTAAAATCGTGGTTTGAGCCTCTAGGGATTAAATTAGGCTTGATGACTAGCGAAACCTCCAAGCGAGAAGTGGAGAATGATGTGCAAGTCTGGATTGGTACTCATGCTTTGCTATTTAAGAGTGAGATTTTTGAGCGTCTACGTTTGGTGATTATTGATGAACAGCATAAATTTGGCGTGGAGCAGACCGAAAAACTCGCTCAAAAGGGGCATTACCCTGATGTGTTGGTAATGACAGCTACACCGATTCCGCGTACTATCACTCTGACTTTTTATGGAGATTTAGATGTTTCTATTATTCGACAATTACCCAAGGGTAGAGGTAAAATTGTTACCAAGGTTAGGTACAAGCCTAAGGTCAGAGAAATGACGCAGTTTCTTAAAGATCAGATAGAGGAAGGTCGCCAAATTTATCTCGTTTACCCAAGAGTTGAAGAGAATGAAGAGTCTAAAGCCAATATGAAAGGTGCTAGTGCAATGGAACAACATGAGGTCTGGCAAAAGCGCCTTTCTAAACACCAAGTAGGACTCTTGCATGGGCGACTCAAGCCTCAGGAAAAGCAGCAAGTCATGCAAGGGTTTAAGGATGGCGATACTCAAGTTTTAGTTTCAACAACTGTTATTGAGGTAGGTATGGATGTGCCTAATGCCTCAGTCATGATTATATTCGGTGCTGAGAATTTTGGGTTAGCTCAATTACATCAGTTGCGTGGCCGTGTAGGGCGTGGACAGTACAAAAGTTATTGTGTGTTAGTGATGCACAAGCAAAGTCCAGAGGCTCTAGAAAAATTACAGATTTTAGAGAATAGTGGTGATGGATTTGTTATCGCTGAACAAGATTTAAAAATGCGAGGACCAGGTGCAGTTATGGGTACTGCTCAATCTGGATTCTCTAATGTGAGATTTGCGAGTTATTTTTATGATGTAGACCTGCTTGAAGAGGTCAAAGTGATGGCAGAGGAAAAGCTCAAAGAGTTATCCTAGAACTGTTTAGTGGGGCTACAGAGCTATAGTTCGATAGTTAGGCCTAGAGAAAATATATTGTCTCCACCTGTCACAGCTTGCTTGTTCCCAGCATTGTCAGTATAGTCACCATATAAACCAAAGGCTCCTGAACGGTGATGAAGAGAGAGGGTGAGCCATGTGTTATCTAACTTTGAGCTGCCGCTAGGTAGATGAAGTGCTCTGAGCAAGTCTTGGCTGTGCAAGTTTAGAGCAAAATCTAGATAATTGAGGAGGTGCTTGCTGGGTTTGAACTCACGGCGATTTTGCTCACTCCATGTAATATGGTCTGAATAAGAGATGCCTTGTCCAACTGAAAACTTAGTACGCAGCTTGTCATTCCAAGGAAATTGTTTCCATTCGAACTGTAAGTAAAGGTTAGATGTGTAAGTATGATTCTCTTGACCTGGCCCACCTTGCTGAGCAAGTAACCCAAAAGTAAGGTAAACATCTAAAGGCTTATCCCATAAGTCTTCTTTAATTAAATAACCTAAATCAGCACCGTAAGTATGAGAGCCTTCAACATCACTAAGGTCAGTTAAGCTAAATATCTCGCCAAGGCTATTAGTCGTACCTCTGCCTCCAACTAAGCGTAGCTTCCACTGAGGACTTGATGATTCAATAGCTCTGGGGGTAATTATTAATTGAGAGTCGTTGTAATCTAAGCTGTTTTCATTTAATTGAGAAATACTCTTAGAGGTAGGTTCAGCTATAGGTGTAACTGCAGGTTTATCTACAGGTTTAACTGCAGGTTTGTCTACAGGTTTAGCTATTTGGAGTAAGCCATTTTTATTTAAGATTAATGAGACATTTTGTGCTTTTTTTATTGTTCCATCAGGTGTAACTACAGTTTTGGCTACAGCTTTATCTACAGCTTTATCTACAGGTTTGTCTACAGGTTTGTCTACAGGTGTAACTATAGGTTTGGCTATAGGTTTGGCTATAGGTTTTTGAATATCTGTATTGCTGCTAGGTGTAGTTTGATTAAGATTTTTTGAACTATTAGTAGTTGATTTAGCAGTTTGGCTAAGAGTTTGGCTAAATTTTGTTTTAGCTGGTTTTTTACCTAAGAGGATTACAGGTTGCTTATCTGTGTTTACCTTAGTGGAATTGCTATTAGCTACAGAGCCATCAGTTAAGTTAGCATGAGCTGTCTGAAATATAAAATAAGTTAAGAGAAGAGTAAGTAAACGCATATTATGAGACGCTTCATAGAGTAAAGCCATTTATTAATCAAGATTTGTTTGCTTGCTAGGTGAGTGTTTGCTAATTTAAATTTATGCTTACAGTACTGCTTATTTTACTCATTATTTGCGTTATTTTACTTGTTTTAATTCTAATCAAGCTATTTACAAAAAATAATCAAAAAGAAACGCAACAACAGAGTCAAGATTTAGCTCAAGTTATTACTTTGCAGGTGACTCAGAGTTTAAGTATAGCTCTCAAAGATGAAATGCAAAAAGCATTTACTATTAACCGCACTGAAATTTCAAGCGCACTCAAAGATAATAGAGATGAACTAGCGAAAGGGCTCAAAGATAATAGGCATGAACTCTCAGACTCCATTGCCAAATTTAAAGAGGACTTATCTAAAACTCAGCAAAACTTACTTAAATCAACTGAGCAACAGCTTGATAAAATGCGCGAAACAGTTGATGAAAAGCTCCATAAAACATTAGAGCAACGCTTGGGTGAGTCATTTAAACTTGTGAGTGATCGTCTAGAGTCAGTACAAAAAGGTTTAGGCGAGATGCAAACACTAGCTAATGGTGTGGGTGATTTGAAAAAAGTACTAACTAATGTCAAAACTCGTGGTGTGATGGGCGAGATACAGTTAGGCAATATTCTCGAGCAAATTATGGCTCCTGAGCAATATGCTGCCAATGTCAAAACTAAGAAAGGCTCCAATGATCATGTTGAGTTTGCTATTAAGCTACCCGGTAAAGAGGACGGCGCAGATGCCGAAGTCTATCTACCTATAGATGCCAAGTTTCCTCAGGAAAATTACGTGCGTTTGCAGACCGCTTACGAAGAGGGTGATTTAGTCGGTATAGATAGCGCTAATAAAGAATTAGTCAAATCAATCAAGGTATTTGCTAAGTCTATAAAAGACAAATATATCGATCCTCCAAATACGACTGATTTTGGTATTATGTTTTTGCCTATTGAGGGTTTATTTGCTGAGGTGGTGCGTCAGCCTGAGTTAGTTGCATTTTTGCAACGTGAACACAAAATCATTGTAACAGGGCCTACAACTCTTGCAGCTATGCTCAATAGCTTGCAAATAGGTTTTAAAACACTAGCTATTCAAAAACGCAGTAGTGAAGTGTGGCAGGTGTTAGGTAATGTTAAAACTGAGTTTAATAAATTTGGTGGGGTGTTAGAAAAAGCGCAAAAGAAAATTGGTGAAGCCAACAAAGAATTAGATACATTAGTCGGCACGCGCACACGTATAATGCTCAGTAAGCTTAATAAAATTGATAGCATTGAAGCTATTAATGACATTGGTTTGGAATCCCCAGAAGACACGCTAAAGCTTGATTAATCTTAGTAAATTAACTTAAGTTTCTAAGAGTCTTTCAAATTGACTTTTAGCGGTTGACCACTCTAAGCTTTGCTTAAATAAACTATGAGTGATTCAGTAGCAAAAAAAGCAGATTTTATTCGAGAAATAATTAAGGGAGATTTAGCTAGTGGCAAGCATGATACTGTATTGACTAGGTTTCCTCCTGAGCCTAATGGCTACTTGCATTTAGGGCATGCTAAGTCTATGTGTCTTAATTTTGGTTTGGCTCAAGAATACGCTCATGTAGGAGCTCAGTGCCGTTTGCGTTTTGATGACACCAACCCAGCTAAAGAAGGGCAGGAGTTTGTGAATAGTATTCTAGAGGATGTTCGTTGGTTAGGTTATTCATTAGAGGATGAGCCATTATTTGCCTCGGATTATTTTGAGTATTTTTATGACTGTGCGATTGAGCTCATAGAAAAAGGGCTAGCCTACGTAGACGAGGAAGATATTGAAACGATGCGCGCTAAACGTGGCAGTGTGACTCAAGATAGTGAGCCTTCTATTTATCGCAATAGAAGTATCCAAGAGAACTTAACTGCTTTTGCCAAAATGCGAGCAGGTGAATTTAATCAAGGAGAAGCAGTGCTTAGAGCTAAAATCAGTCTGACTTCATCTAATATGAATATGCGTGATCCGGTTCTCTACAGGGTGTTGCATGAGAAGCATCATCATACTACCGAAGATTGGTGTATTTATCCTACTTATGATTATGCGCATTGTTTGGAGGACGCCAAAGAGGGGATTACGCATTCTCTGTGTACTTTAGAGTTTGAAAATCACCGTCCTATTTATGACTGGGTGGTCAAGAATTGCACCACTCCGAGTACGCCAAGGCAAATTGAGTTTTCTCGTTTAAATCTTACTTACACTGTATTGAGCAAGCGTAAACTAGGGGCTTTAGTTGACTCGGGTGTAGTGAGTGGTTGGGATGATCCTAGAATGCCGACTCTAGCTGGAGTACGTCGTCGAGGTTACCCTGCGCAAGCGATTAAAAACTTTTGTCAATCAGTAGGAGTTACAAAATTTAATGGGGTGACAGACGTCACACTGCTCGAAAATGAAGTGCGTTCGCAACTCAATACCCAATGCCTGCGTAAGATGGCCGTACTTAATCCGCTAAAAGTGGTACTCACTAATTTAGAAAGTGAGGAATTAGTCAGTGTGGACAATCATCCTGAAAATCCAGATTTAGGTAGCAGAGAGATTGCTCTTACACCTGAAATTTACATTGAGCGTGATGATTTCATGATTGATGCTCCTAAAAAGTACTTTAGACTTAAGCCTGACGGTGCAGTACGCCTACGTGGGGGCTATATTATTTTCTGCAAAGACTACAAACTAGACGCCCAAGGCGAAGTTGACACTGTTTATGCTGAAATTATTCCTGGCACTATAGGTAATAGCCCTCCAGAAGGAATTAAATGCAAAGCAGCTATTCATTGGGTGAGTGTTGCTTATGCTGTAGATTCGACTGTTAATATATATGATAGGCTTTTTAATGTAGAGAATCCAGATGCAGCTGAGGCTGAGCTCATTGATTTGATTAATCCTGATTCTTTGCAGGTGCTTACAGGTGCTAAACTAGAGCCGAGTTTAGCAGATATAACGCTAGGAGATAAATTTCAGTTTGAGCGTTTAGGTTATTTTGGGCTAGATTCTCAGAGCTCACCTAGCCACCTGGTATTAAATAGAATAGCATCGCTTAGAGATTCCTGGGCTAAGCGTAAATAAGTAGTCGAAAAACTTGTTACAAAATCGCTACAAGATTACTTTGATTTTAGGTTGCCAAGATTTGATAATTCTTTTAGTTTATAAGTATGTCTTACTTACAAGTAGCTAAAAAAGCAGCTAAACAAGCAGGAGATTTTCTCAAAGAAAATTTTCACCAAGAAAAACAAGTCAACGAAACTAGCCAATTTGATATCAAAATTGAGCTAGACGTTGTCACACAAAAGAAAATTGAGGAAGTCATCCTCGCCAGTTATCCTGAACATGCTATTTTAGGCGAAGAGGGTAATGTAGGTTCAGAAGGTAGTGACTTTGAGTGGATTGTTGACCCAATTGATGGAACTGTGAATTACTACTATGGCATTCCTCATTTCTGCGTCTCTATTGCACTACGTGAGAAAGGTGAGCTTATTTTAGGCGTAATTTACGACCCAATGGTTGATGAGTTATGGCACGCAGAAAAAGGAGGGCAAGCCTATCTCAATGACAAAGTAATCACAGTTAGTGATCGTACAGAAATGGCTGAATCTGTCTTATTTGTGGGACATGGTAAAACAGGCTCTAGTTTGGAAACAGGTGTGGAACGTTTTGGTAGGATTTCTAAAAAAGTCCGTAAAATGCGTATTACAGGTTCAGCTGCATTGGCTTGTGTATATGTAGCTTCTGGACGTTTCGATGCTTATGTAGAGAGTCGTATTTCTATTTGGGACATTGCGGCAGGTTTTGTGATTTTGGAAGCGGCTTTGGGTTCAGTTGAGCTAGGCGAAATTACAGAGGGAGATGAGAACTCATTCTCTATTGTGGCTTGGAATGGCAAAATTCCCATTAAAGAACATATTTAATTAATTTCCTCAATGATTAGAATAGGTCAGGGTTACGACGTACACCAACTGGTGGCTGGCCGAGATTTAATCCTAGGAGGGGTCAAGTTAGACTATCATTTAGGCTTAGATGGTCACTCTGATGCTGACGTCATTGCTCACGCTGCAGCTGATGCTGTATTAGGAGCGATGGGAATGAGTGATATAGGTGTGTACTTTCCACCTAGTGATCCACAGTTTAAGGATTTAGATTCTATGCTTATCTTGCAGAAATGCCGAGAATTACTCATAGAGCATGGCTATAAGCTCAACAACATAGATATCACTCTCATAGCTCAAGCACCTAAAATTGCGCCTTATACAGCGCAAATGAAGGTCAATATAAGTCAGGCGTTAGGTATCGAGTCAAACCAGGTAGGACTCAAAGCCACTACTAATGAAACCATGGGCTTTGTCGGCAGAGAAGAGGGTATGGCAGCTATGGCTGTCGCCTTGATTGAGAATCATTAAGTTACGCAGGAGCTAATAACAAAAAAGTCTAATTTTAATGAAGAACTAATTAAACTCAAGGGTGATTGAGTCAAGGATAGGTTTAGACTTGTTTTCTGTTGTGTCAATAAGTTTGATTTCAAAC
>DGKB01000054.1 GCA_002386905.1 Akkermansiaceae bacterium UBA4581
GTTAATACAGAACATCACTATCCTGAAACATTGTTTCATCGCGATGTGTGGGTTAAAACTAATTAAAGAATATATTTTAAAAAATAAAAAAAGGGGTACAAAAAAGTGATAGTAATTGATATCTATACGCCATCTAGCAATTGCGACCCAAATTATGCAAATACTCAACACGTCGTTTTACTACGGTTCCTGTCCAAAATTGATTTGCAATTGTTACCTTTCAAAGGTTTGTGATGTTTTTATTTGTTAAGTATTTTATTTAAATATATTGTGTGGTAATATAGAAAAAGCAAAGATTAACACACACATAGAGTTTACACACACATAAAATTTACACACACATAAAATTTACACACACATAGAATTTACACACAATAAGCTTATATTGTGTTCATGTGACGCACCATGAAAAGTTTATTTAACCATTACCAAATAGAGCCTCCTTTTATTGATGAGGTCTTTAAAACCTCTACTGAGCCACAGGATTTATATAAAGACATTCTAGAGGCTTTTTATAGCTATTCCTCAGAAGATTTTACTCGGCTTAATGAGTCAGCTAAGCTGGCTTTTTTGCATGAGGGAGTGACATTCTCTGTCTATGGCGAAGGGATGGATAGTATTGACCAGGTATTTCCTTTTGATTTGTTGCCGAGGACAATTTCAGCTCAAGAATGGGATGAGGTTTCTGTAGGATTACTGCAACGTAATCAGGCAATTAATATGTTTTTGGAGGATATTTATAACGACCAAAAAATCCTCAAAGAAAAAGTAGTGCCCGCAGAAATGGTGCTCTCTTCACCACATTTTAATAAGTTAATGCAGGGGTTCTCTCCAATAGGAGGGATTTATAACCATATTTCAGGTACAGATTTGATTAAACATAGTGATAATAAATTTTATGTGCTTGAAGATAATGTGCGTTGCCCATCTGGTGTGGCTTATGTATTGTCAAATCGTAATGCGATGCGCAAGACTTTCACTAAGATATTTAAAGATTTTAAGGTGCGCCCCGTTGATGATTATTCAGAGCAACTCTTGCAAGTGATGTTATCTGTATCTCCACAGGCTGGAGAAGGAAATTGTGTAGTGTTAACGCCCGGTGCTTATAATTCTGCTTTTTATGAGCATGCAATTTTAGCGCATACCATGGGAACTCCTTTGGTGGAAGGACGTGATTTACTGGTCAAAAATAATATTGTCTATATGAAGACGATTAAAGGGCATGTGCGTGTGGACGTTATTTACCGACGTATAGATGATGATTTTATTGATCCTATGGTGTTTGATCCAACGTCTATGTTAGGTGTGCCAGGTTTGATGCAGGCTTACAGAGAGGGCAATGTGACACTTATTAACGCTCCAGGAACAGGTGCGTCAGATGATAAGGCAATTTATGATTATATCCCTACTATCATTAAGTATTATTTGGATGAACAGCCAATTCTTAATAATGTGCCGACTTATCATTGTGAAAGGGAAGAAGACTTAAACTATGTGTTAGATAATTTAGATAAAGTGGTGATTAAACCAGTAGATATGTCAGGTGGTTATGGTATTTATATTGGGAGCAAGTGTAGTGCCGAAGAATTAGAAGAATTAGCAAAGAAAATCAAAGCCAATCGACGTGGTTATGTGGCACAACCGATTATGAATTTATCTCAGCACTCAACTTTTATTGATGACAAGTCTTGTTTTGAGCCTAGGCATGTTGATTTGCGTGCCTTTACTCTATTAGGTAAAGACCATTCGTATGTTTTACAGGGAGGATTAACTCGTGTAGCACTTAAAAAAGGGTCGTTAATTGTGAACTCTTCACAAGGTGGAGGATCTAAGGATACTTGGATTGTATAAAAATATACCCATAAATACTAAATTGAACTATTATGTTATCAAGAGTTGCAAGTGAGTTATATTGGATGGGTCGTCATTTAGAGCGTGCGGAGCATATTGCTCGTTATTGCAAGGTGCAGTATTTTGGTTCACTAGACGCGCCGTTGTCTTTGAATAAAGATTTTGCTCTGTCCTCTATTTTAAATATGACAGGTATTGAGTATGAGGCAGGCGACTTAGACGAGCGGTGGGTGTTAGGTCAAGTTGCTTTTAATGATATTCACGGAGGCTCTATTTTAAGCTCGGTAAAATCAGGCAGAGAATGTGCTCGTGGAGCACGTGATTTCATCTCTACAGAATTATGGGAAGGCGTGAATCGTTACTATTACTTTGTAAATAGTTACTCTCAAGAATATTACCAAAGCCAAGGATTATATGACTTTTCCCAGGCTGTAGCAGAAAAGTCTTATGCAGTAAAAGGAGCCATTGATAATGCCTTGCTCCAAGATACTAGTTGGCACTTTATTCAAATTGGCTTACACCTAGAACGAGTGGTGCAAGTAGCTAGATGCATGATTAGCAAGATTAACGATATTGAGATAGTAAGGCTATTTGAAGAAACAAAATCATTAGAACATCATCAGTGGATGACCTTATTACGCTCAGTAGAAGCTGCAGATATGCTCAAGCGAGTTTGCAATAAGCCCCCTACGAGCTTAGAAGTTTTAAATTTTTTATTACTTGATTACAGGTTTCCTCGCTCTATTTACTTTAATTTGGTTGAGCTAAAAAAATATGTTGATGAGCTCTCTGATTTAAAAGTTTACCCTAAAGACAGTACTCAATTTGCCGTAGGTAAAATAAGAGATTCTTTTAAATATATGGAAATAAAAGGTAAAGATACAACTGAGTTAAAAACTATGCTTAATCAAATTATTACGGATATTTATGCTGTATCAGACCAATTGGTTAAAGAGTATTTACAATATTAAGCTATGCTCTTAGTTAAAGCTGTGTAATATAACCTCATAATGTCGATACTCTATCAACTAGAATACAATACGACCAACCTTTATGATGCGGAGGTGGCCGAAGGACATTTTGACTTTAAGATTTTACCCTTACAAGAAGCTCGGCAAAAACTAATTAGTTACAAGGTTGGGTCGAATCTTAACGTGCCTTATGAGGTGTATAAAAATCATCAAGGCTTTGACGTGGTGCGTGTACATATTTATGAGCCTTTTCAAGAGTTTAAGCTACAATTCAATGCGACAGTAGAAGTTGAAGAGCGCAATGTCTTTGACCTATTATTTAAAAGTCCCCAGAAAGAACAAGCTTATTATCAAAGCGATGAATGCCTATTAAAGCATTACAGCGAAACTCAGATTACGCCAAATACCGTCATAGATATAGACAGAATCAAAGATTTTCCAGTCTTTACCTGGAAGCAGCAGATTTTTTATTATTTAGAAGAGCTCAATCATAGTATACATGATTATCTATCTTTTGACACCCACGTGACAGATGTTGATAGCACATTAGAGGAAGTGTTAAACCTTAAAAAAGGCGTTTGTCAGGACTACGCTCACTTATATATTGCCATTGCGAGAAATTATGGGATAGCCGTACGCTATGTTAGCGGTTATTTGCATCAAGGCAAAGATTTCAAAGGAGCTTCTCAGCTCCACGCTTGGGTTGAAGCCTATGTTCCTTATATCGGTTGGATTGGGTTTGACCCAACTAATGCAATATTAGCAGATCATCATTATATAAAGATTTGCCATGGTTCTGATTACTATGATTGCTCACCCATTAAGGGCGTCTTACGTACATCAGGAAGCAGCCAAACCAGCTATGAAGTTAGAGTTGAAACTCAATAAATAACCAGGTGTCTATTTAATAAAATCTTTGACTCTCATTGTTAATCAGCTTAGTTTATGCCATGACTTACTGCTTAGGAATTAAAAATAATGAAGGCTTAGTGGCGATAGCTGACACACGTATCACATCAGGTACAGACACCACTAATGCTAAAAAACTTTTTGTGCACAGTTATGGTAAGTACCCACTTTTTCTTATGACCTCAGGCTTACGTTCAGTGAGAGATAAGGCCATCACTTATTTTAAAGAAGTGCTAGATGAAACCGAAGGCTTTGATAAAATGTACGAAGTAGTCAACACACTTGGAAAACAAATAAAACGCGTCATTAATGAAGATAAGGAATCGTTAGATAAATCGGGATTAGATTTTAATATTCATACCATTGTTGGAGGGCAAATGCCTAAAGATGATGGACATAAATTATTCTTACTTTATCCTGAAGGTAATTGGATAGAGATAGGCGACACTTCGCCATTTATCATTATTGGTAATTCAGATTATGGTAAGCCAATCTTAAAACGCACTATTACTAAAGAATCGAGTATTAATTTTTGTCTTAAAACAGGTTTCCTCTCTTTTGACTCAACTCGAGTGAGCGCTAGTGATGTTGGCTATCCTATTGATATATTAGTTTTTAATAAATCAGACTTTTCTTTAAAGACAATCAGGTGTGAAGAAAAAGATTTGGCTCAAATTTCAGAAGTTTGGGCAGATAAGTTGCGTGATGCTCTTAATGAAATACCTGAAGAGCTGATTGGAGATTTGTTTTCTAATAGCCCTAATCAAAACTAGCCAGGCCTCTTAAATCACTAGCAAACACCATAGGCTAGCATGGCGTTGGCGACTTTGATGAAGCCTCCAATATTGGCTCCGTGAACATAGTTAATTGAGCCGTCTGCTTGCTTGCCATATTTGCAGCATTGCGTATGGATGTTTTGCATGATGTCCTTGAGCCTATTTTCTAACTCTGTAGCATCCCAAGAAATACGCATACTGTTTTGGGTCATTTCTAGACCTGACATGGCGACACCTCCAGCATTGGAGGCTTTTCCTGGAGCGTAGAGTATATGGGCCTCATGGAGTAAATTAATGGCCATGATATTCAGAGGCATGTTAGCGCCTTCGGCTAGAGCGGTATATTGGTTACTGATTAGTTGGTTGGCTTCACCTTGTCCAATTTCGTTTTGGGTGGCACAGGGGTAGGCGAGGTCGGCTTTGATTTTCCACGGTTTTTTGCCATCATGGTAAGCAAGGTCACTGCGCTCTTTTTCTTGTGCGTCTATGTATTCAGATAAACGTTTGCGTTCAACAGTTTTAAAATGAATAACTTCCTCTAATTCTTCCAGGCTTAGTCCTTCTTTAAAATGAATAAACCCTCCTGAGTCAGACAGGGTGAGAACTTTGCCTCCTAGTTGAATAACTTTCTTAGCACAGTATAAAGCGACGTTACCAGAGCCTGATATTGTGGCGCTTAAGCCTTTGGTTTGTTTGTTATGAGCTTTGAGCATTTCCTCCATAAAATAAGCGCAGCCGTAGCCTGTGGCCTCTGTGCGTATTAAGCTGCCTCCATATTCCAAGCCTTTGCCGGTAAGAACTCCTTCGAATTCATTGGTGATGCGTTTGTATTGCCCAAACATGTAGCTGATTTCACGCGCACCAACTCCTATATCTCCAGCAGGAACATCAATATGAGAGCCAATATGTTTAGATAGCTCCATCATGAAGGCTTGGCAAAAGCGCATGACTTCACGGTTAGATTTGCCCTTAGGGTTAAAGTCTGCACCTCCTTTAGCCGAACCCATGGGCAGGGTGGTGAGACTGTTTTTGAAAGTTTGCTCAAAGCCAAGAAATTTTAAAATACTAAGGTTGACGCTAGGGTCAAAACGCAAGCCGCCCTTATATGGCCCAATGGAATTGTTAAATTGAACACGGTAACCTCTGTTAATCCTAATCTGACCTTGGTCATCTTCCCAACAGACTCGGAAAATAATAGTCCTATCTGGCTCAGTCATGCGTTCAAGAATATTAGCATCTTGATATTTAGGATTTTCCTGAATAAAGGGAATGACTGAGTCGGCAACCTCGTAAACTGCTTGGTGAAACTCGACTTCACCAGGAGTTCTCTTAGAGAGACCAGACATAAAATTATTAAGTGTAAGCTTATCGTAAGACATATTTTTTTATTATGCAGAGATTAGAAGCTTAGACAAGCTCAGAAATGAAATCCTAATAAAATTTATATCAATAGAAGTGTGATTATTTTAGCCATTTTTTTTGTAGCTCGGCTTGATTAGAATCAATGAGGTCTGCAAGTTTTTTAATTGAAATAACTGAGGCTCCACTTTCAGAAACAGCATGAATAATTGCCATGTCTTGAGTAGCCACCATGATTTGATAATGCCCTGAGTATTTGGCTGCTAACTGCTCAATATGAGCATCTGCAGTAACACCTTGTGATGAGTAAATAACCAATGCTTGGTTGTTAGTGCCTCCTTGTTTAGTGGTGGTTTTTCCCTGACCGTCAAACACAACAATGATTTGAGTGTCTGTACTGTCTTGATACTGTTGCAACCAAGATACAAGAGCTTCTCGAGTCTGCTCTCTATTAATTTGGTGATGAGCTGCTAAGGACTCAATCGCAAAAATGGCATTATGACCATCAACGATAAGAACCCTAGACATAATAATTATTTTTGTTGGCGTTGAAGAAATACATCAATACCGTCGAGTAGAGCATGTAAGCTGGCCTCAATAATACTATCAGATACCCCAACACTGCCCCACATACGTTCTCCATCACCAAGAGCAATGAGAACACGAGTTTTTGCAGCTGTGGCATCATTGCCGTTAAGTATGCGTACCTTGTAATCTGTTAGATGAACTTTCTCAATGGAAGGGAAGAATGGCAGCAATGATTTACGCAAAGCTAAATCTAAAGCATGAATCACTCCGTGACCTTCAGATACACTATGTGAAACCTCTGCTCCGATACGAAGCTTAATACTAGCTTCACAGATTGGCTCGGCTCCTTTTTCTTTAGGAAGTAGAGTGTATTGGCACTGATATTTATCTAGTAAAAAATACTCTTTGTAATTACCCATGACCTTACGGATGATGAGCTCTAGCGATCCTCCAGCTGCTTCGTAAGAGTAGCCTTCGTTCTCTGCTTCTTTAACTTTTTTAAGGACCTCTAGGGCTTCTTGACTGCCTTTTTGTAAGGGGAATCCTAGGTCTTCAGCTTTCATGAGGATATTTGCCTGCCCTGATAGCTCACTTACTAGGATAGCTTGTTCATTTCCTACTAATTCAGGTTGAATATGCTCATAACTGCGAGCTAACTTTTGTACAGCATTCACATGCATACCTCCTTTGTGTGCAAAAGCAGTTTTACCCACAAAAGGCATTCTCAAAAAATGGGGATTGTTAGACAAGTCATCTACTAAAAATGAGAGGGATTTAAGATGTGATAAATCATTAACAACTTTGATATCTTTTTTAAGCTCTATAATAGGGATGACGGAGGTAAGGTTGCAGTTACCTGTACGCTCTCCGTAGCCATTAATAGTTCCTTGGATTTGAGAGGCTCCAGCTTCAACCGCAGCAATAGCGTTGGCGACACCTAGCTCACAATCATTATGCGTATGGATACCTATATTTGCCTGAGGATACTGCTCTTTTACTAATTTAATAATAGAAATAATCTCGCTAGGTAGGGTGCCTCCGTTAGTATCACATAATACGAGAGAGTCCGCTCCTGCACGAACAGCTTCGCCTAATACTTGGATGGCGTACTCTTGGTTTGCTTTAAACCCATCAAAAAAATGTTCTGCATCAAAAAATACTTTGCGTCCATGTTTCTTGAGGTAAGAAGTGGTATCATAAATCATAGCTAAGTTCTCTTCTAAGCTAACTTTGAGTACTTCTGTGACGTGTAGATCCCAGCTTTTGCCAAAGAAAGTGACAACGGGAGTTTTAGCTGCTAACAGAGATGCTATTTGAGGATCTTCGTCAACGGCAACATGAGGACGGCGAGTTGAGCCAAAAGCTGCGATTTGAGCGTGCTTCCATTCAAGTTGAGCGGCTAATTCAAAAAATTCTACATCTTTTGGATTAGAACCAGGCCAGCCACCTTCGATATAACTAATACCAAAGTTATCTAAGGCTTTAGCTATTTGTAGCTTATCTTGTAAAGACAATGAAAATCCTTCGCCCTGAGTGCCATCACGCAGGGTGGTATCGTAAATTTCTACTGTAGACGTATGATGCATAATTTAGATAACAATATCACCTTCAAAAACAAAATCAGCAGGACCTGTTAAGGTAACATTGCTAAATAACGTAGCATCATTTCTTGTAAAATCAATGGCTAAAGTGTCACCGCCTTTGACATCTATCGCAATAGGACCAAGAGCTTCAGATTTGAGATTGTGAATCAAGGCACAGGCTGTCATGCCAGTACCACAGGCTAGAGTTTCGTCTTCGACACCACGTTCATAAGTGCGGATTTTTAGATGTTTTTCTCCTATGATTTGAGCAAAATTGACATTAGTGCCTGCAGGAGAGAAATGTTTGTGGTAGCGAATTTCAGCACCAATTTTGACCACATCAATAGCATCTACATCATCTACAAAAACGACCACATGAGGCACTCCAGTATTGATTGAATCAATAATAAAATCACCACTTGGAATAGATAAAGCTAAACCTTGCTCTAAATCGAATGGTTCAGATAAATCAATTTGAATATTTTCACCAAGAATTTTAGCAGATAAATCGCCAACAATAGTTTCAAAAGAAACACTGGCAGGTATCTCAGCTGGCAAATGCGAAACAAAGCGTGCAAAGCAGCGTGCTCCATTACCGCACATTTCGGCTTCGCCTCCATCTGCGTTATAATAACGAAATTTGTAGTCAGCAGATCCTGTTGCTGGCTCAACAGCTAATAAACCATCTGCTCCGACACCACGGTGCCTGTCACAGAGTCGTTCTATCTCTGATTTGGAGAGGTTAAGAGATAAATCACGGTTATCAATAACGACAAAATCATTACCAGCACCGTTCATTTTGTAAAAATGGATTTCTTTCATGATAGTTAAAAACTTAAAGAGACTTTTAAACGATAATTATTTAAATTGTGTTAGATGGTTTTTAAAGCATGAGCAGCAATCACTAATGGCTCAATAAAGCTTTTGACTGCAGAAACAGCAGCGTCTTTATCTGTGGCATTATTTTCAATTTGCTTAACAAGGGCTGAACCAACAATGATTCCATCGCAGTTAGCTTGCATATCATTGATTTGCTCAACAGTTCCGATACCAAAACCTAAGCAAACAGGTATGTCTGTATGTTGCCTGATAATAGCTAAACGCTCCTCCAAATCTAGAGATAGGGTCGATGCTGCACCTGTAACTCCAGTTCGGGTAAGTACATAGATAAAGCCTTGAGCATTCTTTGCCAGCTCGATAGCTCTTTCAATAGGTGTAGTGGGAGCTATGAGTGAAATCATTTGCATCCCACATTCACCCATACAAGGGATAAGCTCAGCTCTATCCTCAATAGGTAAGTCTAAGAAAAGAGTAGCGTCTATGCCTGCGTCTGTTGCGTCACTAAAAAATTTTGTATACCCATAAGAGAAAATAGGATTCATGTAAGTAAATAAAACCAAACCTACATCAGGATGTTTAGCTCTAAAAGCTCTTACTAATTCAAATAAGCGAGGCATGTTCATCCCAGCTTTAAGAGCTCTTTCTGCAGCCATTTGATTGACGAGTCCATCAGCTACAGGATCAGAAAAAGCAACGCCTAGCTCTATAATATCAACACCTTTTTCAACAAGAGCATCTAAGACGGCTAAACTAGTATCAAAATTAGGGTCTCCAGCACAAATGTAGGCTACAAAAGCTTTTTTGTTTTCAGCTTTAAGGTTTTTAAAAATCTTATTAATACGACTCACGCGCAGAATGTAGGGCTAAAACCTTCAAAATAAAAGTTTAAAGTGAGCTAAGCTTTTAGATTAATTCATGTGAATAGCTCAGCTGCCAGTTTCAGTTTAAATAAGTAGCGGGCAAAGTATAAGAAGACTTGGCTTATTTAAAGTACTTTTTTAACAAAGCAGGCCTTTAGGGCAATAGACATACCATCCATTTTGCAGTCAATCTCATGATCACCATCAACGAGTCTTATTGCTTTAGATTTCATACCGCTTTTGAGTACTTTTGAGCTGCCTTTGATTTTTTTATCTTTAATCATGGCGACAATATCACCATTAGCCAAAATATTGCCGTACGCATCTTTGACAATTCTCTCTTGCGGACCTATTTGATCCTCTTCTTTAATTTGCTTGTCCCATTCATTCCCACAAGTTAGGCATTCATAATTGGTAGGATTTTCTAAAATATCATCGACAGTGCAAAGTGGGCAATTTAGTTTAGGCATAATTTATAAGTTTTTAAAGATGATGTAATAAATCAAGGGTGAATACACCTATAGCTTTGAGTTGAGTGGCTGAAATATTATTAATATCATCCTCATGATGATGCCAGTAGCTCATTTTTTGAAAGTCTCCAATTATATTTAAAACCTTAGCTCCAGCTTGATGCAGAGGGATATGGTCATCGAGGATATTTAGTTTTGCCTTACTTAGATTAAAACTATAGTCTTGTTTTTGATTACCTTTATAGAGATTCAAGGCTGTTTCCTTGAGCTTTGCATCTGCAGTTTTACTCAGTAGAACTTTATAATTAGAATCACCTATAAGATCTAAATTGATGACATAGGTAGGCTGTTTTTCAAAATGTAATTGATAAGCTTTTGCAAAGTAACTAGATCCATAAAGCCCGTCTTTATGATCATTATTTTTATAATGCATTCTAGAGCCAAAGGCTTCTTCCCCATCAAAAAACACAAAGTTCGTTGATTTGGCTAAAATTGGAGCTTTTTTGGATAATAGTTGAGCCATCTCTAACATCACTCCAATCGAAGCAGCTGAATCATTAGCGCCTAAAAAAGGTTTTTTAGATTTAGGAAGATATTTGCTTTCGTAATGACAGCTAATAATTTTATTGGCTAATTGAAAATCCGTCTTTGTATCAGGAGCATAATAAGCAATAAGATTAGTAAAAGTAATGCCACCTATAGGGGTTGAGCTTTTAAATTTTTGCTCATGAACTTTCCATCCATATTTAGCTAATTCTCCTATAATATACTTTTGAGTGTGTATTAATCCTTGAGACTCGCTAACTCTAGGACCAAATTTAAGGATATTAACACAGTGCTGATACGCTCGTGCTGATGAAAAACTACTAAATACTAAGGGTAAATCCTGAGCTAAAGTAAGGCACAGTAAGCTACACATAGTTAAACTAAAATAGTTTAATCGTGTAAATAAGCTCTTCATTGTTACTGAAGAGGAAGCTTAACTGTTGTCTTTGAAGATTTTTAGAATTCTTTCTAAATCTTCTTTGCCGTAGTACTCAATTTGTATTTTTCCTTTAGCATTACCATGTCTTAATGCGACTTCTGTAGACAAGTATTGCTTGAGTTCTTCTTGAGCTGTTTGTGCCCAATTAGGTAGTTCGGCTTTAGGTTTTTGCTTAGCTACAGTATTTTCTTGCTCTATTAACTCTTTAGCTAATCTCTCGGCTTGGCGTACGCTGAGCTTCTTATCTAAAATAGCTTTTCCTAGCTGATGTTGTTTGTCTTGATCTTTGATAGAAAGTATGGCTCGACCATGACCTGAAGTTATTTTTTCCTCCATTACGAGATTTTGTAAATTCTCAGGTAGACTAAGCAGGCGAATAGTATTACTAATACTAACTCTAGATTTACCTACTTTTTCAGCGATGACTTGTTGTTTGAGACCAAACTCATCGGATAAGCGCTGATAACTAAGAGCTTCTTCAATCGGGTTAAGGTCAGCACGTTGAATGTTTTCGATGAGAGCCATCTCCAGTACTTCGCTATCGGTTGCATCTCTTACAATGACAGGTAGATGCGTTAGCTCAATGAGCTGACTTGCTCTTAATCTACGTTCTCCTGCAATAAGCTCGTATTTACCATCTACAATACGTGCAATGAGAGGTTGAATAATCCCGTTGCTCTTTATAGAAAGTGATAGCTCTTTTAACTCTTCTACAGCAAATGTTTTTCTGGGCTGTAAAGGACTAGGTACAATTTCCTCAATAGCTATATCTAGGACTTTATCTTTTTCTAAGCTACTGGCTTTCATCAGTGCGCCGAGTCCTTTTCCTAATACTTGTTTAGCCATATTACGTAATTATAGTTATTATCTCTAATACTTACCTTTAATGCTCTAATAAAGTCAAGCCAATCTAAGTAATTCATATCTAATTTTTCAAGCTAGATTCAGCTTGTTGAGCAAAAAGTATTTTTGTGCTTGCATATTTGAATATTTGCCTTAGGTTTTCGTCTATATTTCAATTATGGGAACACAAGATAATAAAATCAATAAAAGAAAGCGCCGCAAGCTCTATTTAAAACGTAAAGCAGCAGCTCATAACGTAGCTAAAGAAAAAGCTGCTAAAGCTGCCAAGTCTGCTCCTGCTGCTAAAAAATCTGCTCCTGCAGTGAAAAAAGCAGCAGCGAAAAAAGCTCCTGCTAAGAAAGCAGCAGCGAAAAAAGCTCCTGCTAAAAAAGCAGCAGCGAAAAAAGCTCCTACTAAAAAGGCTCCTGCTAAAAAAGCAGCTCCTAAAAAGTAAGTTTTCATTATGCATGGTTTATTAGCATAAGTTTTTCTTATGAAACCATGGATTTACGCTTTTGATTTTGATGGTACATTTGTATCATCAAATCATCCTCAGCCAGCCATAGAGTTGGCTGATTTTTTGTCTTCTAATGACGAAAATCATTATTGGGGAATTAATACAGGTAGAAATTTTGATTTCTTATACAAAGATTTACAGAAGCTAGGTCTGAACATAGAGCCTGATTTTATTATTGCACGTGAACGTGAGATTTATTTTAAACAAGATGACGGTTGGAGTAAAGACGCTGTGGCCTGGGAAGAGTGTTTAGATAAGCATCTTGAGTTATTGGAGAAGGGTAGCTCTTTTTTTACTAGAGCAAAAAGCTGGCTAGAGCAAAACACTCAAGCTACTTGGGAATTTGAAGATAATTACCTTCAGGGTGTTGTAGGTCAAAGCCATGAAGAAATATTAGCTTTTATAGAATGGATTAAGCAAGATATAGCAGGGCAAGACCTCGAGCGAATTTTACATTACGAATATAATACCATCTATCTGCGTTTTGGTCATGCAGGTTTTAACAAAGGTCAAGCTTTGCAAGAAGTAGTGAAAAAACTAAATGGTTGTGTTACTCAGACGATAGTTGCTGGTGATGCGGCTAATGATCTTGCTATGCTCAAGCGTGAAGTTGCTCAGCACATTATTGCTCCAAGTAATGCTTGTGATTATGTAAAACAACAAGTTTTAAACCAAGGAGGATGGGTTTCTCATCTAGAAGCTTCACATGGAATTATGGATGGCATAAAGGGTTTAAAGCTTGTCAAATAAATTGATTTACCGTATTGAAAAAACACAATGATTGAGCTAATTAAAACCATAGAAGAACAAGTAATTTCAGCTATTGCAGAGCTAGATTCTTTGCGTTCTTTTGAAGAGGCTAGGCAAAAATTTTTAGGTAAAAAAAGTCAGCTTTCTCAGCTCTCAGGAAAGATGAGAGATTTAAGTATCGAGGAAAAGAAAGAGGTCGGAGCACTGCTCAATCAAACTCGACGATCAGTAGAATTAGCCTTAGATCAAAAATACCAAGAAATTCAAACCATTGAAGACACTAAGCTTATCAATACAGGCGACAGGACGTTACCTGCTAGATTGCCAAGAACAGGAGCTGTACACCCAATTAGCATCATACGTCGCCGAGCAATGGAATCATTAAAAACTTTAGGTTTTGTTATGGCTGAAGGTCCAGAAATAGAAACAGAGTTTTATTGTTTTGATGCCCTAAACACGCCAGCAGATCATCCTGCTCGTAATGAAAAAGACACGTTTTACTTTGATAGCGGTGAGCTACTAAGAACGCACACATCATCTGTGCAAATTCGGACCATGCAAAAAGAGACATTGCCATTACGTATCATGTCTCCAGGATCTGCGTATCGTCGTGATGAGATAGATGCCACACACTTATGCGTTTTTAATCAGCTAGAAGGGTTGTATGTTACCGAGTCAGTAGGTTTAGCTGAATTAAAAGGAGTCTTAGAGGCTTTCTTTATGAATTTGTTTGGTGATGACACGGAGCTTAGATTTAGACCTCATTTTTTCCCATTTACTGAACCTAGTTTTGAAATAGATATTAAGCTTAAAGTTTCAGGAAAAGAAGACAAATGGATTGAGGTCGCAGGTTGCGGTCTAGTTGATCCTGCAGTATTTGATTCAGTGGCTCAATTGCGTGGAGATGAGACTTTTAGTTCAAAAAATGTCAGTGGTTTTGCTTTTGGTATGGGCTTAGATAGACTAGCTATGATTGAGTGGGGGATTGCTGATATTAGAGATTTAATCACTGGAGATGTTCGTTTTCTTCAACAATTTGCGTAATATAAAATGAAATTTTCATATAATTGGTTAAAAGAACTTGTTGATTTAGAAGGGTTCTCAGTAGAAGAACTATGTGATTGGCTCACCAAAGCAGGTATCGAAGTTGAAGACATCCAAGTCAAAGGTATCAATCATGATTTAGTAGTCGTTGCACAAATCAAAGAAGCCGAACAGCACCCCAATGCCGATAGGCTTAAAGTTTGTCAGGTAGATGCGGGCGAGGGTACATTGCGTCAGATTGTCTGTGGTGCAACTAATTACCAAGTAGGAGATAAAGTTCCTTGTGCATTGCCAGGTGCTGTCTTACCTGGTGACTTTACAATTAACGAAGGCAAGTTAAGAGGTGTTGCCTCTCGTGGCATGCTCTGTGCTTCTCAAGAGCTTGGTTTAGAGTTAGTTGATCCAGAGGATGGACTCATGATTTTAGATGAATCAGCTAATTTGGGTGAGAGCTATGAGATTGGACAACCCATTCGACAGTATTTTGGGTATGAGGTGATTCTTGATGTTGAAATCACACCTAACCGAGGAGATTTGCTCTCACACGAAGGTCTAGCTAAAGAGTTAGCAGCAGTCACTCAACGTCAACTTAAAATCGCGCCAGTCACGGGAATTACGATTGCAGAGAATACTACTCAAGCAGTTACTATCCAAGCAGATGAAGTCGTTAATGCTTATTATGCGCTCTCTATTGAGGGTGTAGATGGAAGCTTGGCTAGCACTGAAAATTTGACATCAAAGCTTAGTAGTGTAGGCATTAAAACTCAAAATGCTTTAGTGGATGTCTCTAATTATATTTTACGTGCCATAGGTCAACCATTACATGTATTTGATGCTGATAAAATTAAAGGAGCTTTAACTTTACGCTTAGCAGAAGAAGCAGAGAGCTTTATTGCGCTGGATGAACAGACTTATACATTAAGAGCAGAAGATTTAGTTATTGCTGATGACAATGGTATACAAGCATTAGCTGGGGTTATAGGGGCTCAATCTACAGCTGTTAGCGAAACCACTAAAAATATTGTGGTGGAAATGGCTGATTTTGCCGAGACCTCAATTAGGCCTTCTGCACGTTACCTTAATTTAAGTACAGATGCTTCCTATCATTTTGAGCGTCAAATTGATGGTACGCAGTTAGATAGAGTTGCTCAAGAAGTGGTGAGTGCTTATCAGGCGTATTTTCCCGAGTTAACAGTGATAGGACTTAATAAAGCCAAAACATTAAAGTCTAACCCTAGAATTGTTGAGTTACCAGAGAGCCTGCTCAACCAAACACTTAATGGTTATATATCCATGGATGAAGCTTCTCAAGTGCTGGCTAATTTAGGCTTGATAGAGCAGAATGAAGGGTGGTTAATTCCTAGTTGTCGTCATGATTTAACTCGTCCAATTGATTTAGTTGAGGAAGTCATTAGAGTGATAGGCCTCGATAAAATACAAAGCTCTAGACAGGGAAGCTTTGCCCTACGTGGAGACTTGGATAACTATCATGATTTTGTATGGGATTTGTCGCAACATTTAGCATCTGTAGGCAGTTATGAACTACAAAACATTAAGCTCATTTCTGAAGCTCAATTAGAGCAAATCCTACCAATTAATAGCCTACGTGATGGCGATGTTATTAAGCTGAAATTACCACTTAGTGAGGATCAATCAATACTCAGACCTAGTCTTATTCCTGGTTTAATAGCGGCGGCTGCGCACAATGCTCGTCAAGGGCAGCAAAGTTTCAGCTTTTTTGAGACAGGTCGTGTATTCAGGCATGCAGGAGGAGGCAAAGCACGTAATTTAGAATCTGAAAGTTTAGGTTTATTACTTGCTGGTAATTCAGCTCCAGCTAACTGGAGCAATAGCAGTGCTCAACTTGATATTTTTGATTTAAAAGGCATGGTTCAAGCTATTTTACCACAAACACCACTCACATTTAAGGCTGTTGAAATCCAAAAAGGAGCGGTTGGAGAATCATCATTAGTTAATTACTTGCAAATCGTAGCTGACAAAAAAGCCATCGGCAGACTAGCTATATTGAGCCCTAGCGCTTCAAGAGATTTAGATTTACCTTACCCTACAGCAGTTGGGGAATTAGACCTCAAGAAAGTTTACGAACACAAGAAAGCAGGTATTAACGCAAAAGCAGCAACTATAAATACCTTGCCGAGCTCTAGTCGCGATATAAGTATTGAATGCTTAAAAGCGCTTAATTATGCAGAAATTGAGCAAGTGATGAGCAAAATTCAGCAACCTCTGTTAGTGAATATTGAGTGCTTAGATTTATTTGAAGATCCCACAGGTGAAAAATTAGCAGACGATAAAGTGGCACTTACATTTAGGTTTACGTACCAAGATGCTAAGCAAACACTAAAAGCTAAGCAAGTAGATGAAGTGCACGCACAAGTGATAAAAACTTTGACTGACAAGCTCCCGATAAGCATTCGTTAAGAATTTAATCGATAATAACCTTAGCTTATGAAGCCAGTGATTGAACCTCTAATCATTGATGGATTAGAAGTTCAAGTAATTCGCAAAAAAATAAAAAACACCTATTTACGTATTTGCCACCAAACAGGACAAGTGCGTTTAAGTGTCCCTCGATTATTACCTAAAGCTAAAATTGATACATTTATTCGCTCTAAACGTGATTGGATAGATAAGCATTTAGAGCAAATAAGCCAAAAGCCTAAGATGGTTTCATATGCTTATATATCTGGAGAGTTACATTTATTTCAAGGGCATTTATATGAATTAGAATTACATTTAAACAGCTTAATTAACGAGGTTCAGCTTGACCATAAGAGTAAGCGTTTGGTGATGAAGACTAAACGTGAATTAAGCACAGATCAAAAAGCTAAGTTGCTCAAAGAGTGGTATAGAAGGCAAATGAAACAACAGTTGCCGAGCTTAATCAATAAATGGGAAAAAATAATAGGAGTTCAGAGCAGCGACTGGGGTGTTAAGCAGATGAAATCTCGTTGGGGGACTTGCAATACACAAACTAAAAAAATATGGTTAAGCTTGGAATTGATAAAAAAGCCTACTATTTGTTTAGAATATGTACTAGTGCATGAATTAGTTCACTTGCTAGAACGAAAACATAATAAAGTTTTTTATGCACACATGTCTCGCTACATGCCAGACTGGAAGAGTTACGATAAAATACTCAAAGAATAATTATTTTTTTCAAGCTTGTGAACATTAACCTAATGGTTTAACGTTGTTCATTATGAACTTATTAGGTTTAACAAACAAGAAAAACGAATTCGATCAGATTATCCTTTCAGATCCTAATAATAAAAGAGCATTAGACAATTGGCTAAAAATAGAACTAGCCTATACAAGTAACGCTATAGAAGGCAATGAACTAAGTAGAGATGAAGTTCATGTTATTTTAAATCAAGGTTTAGCTGTAGGAGGTAAATCAATAAATCACCATCTAGAAGTACTCAATCACGCGAATGCTTATCAATGGATAAAAGCTAAAGTCGAAAAAAATGAGCCCATAGATTTAGCTGAAGATGTCAAAAAACTACATCAAATTTTACTCAATGGAATTTCAGATAAAAAATCAGGGCAATATAGAGTCGAAAATATTTCACGAGGCCATTTAAGCAACACTTATCCACATCATTTAAAAGTAGATTATTTGATGCAAGATTTTTCTAAATGGATGAAACTTGATCACGGACTGCATCCTATTGAACTTGCGATGGAAGTTCATTACAGGCTCTTACAAATTCAACCTTTTATTAATTGTAACGGTCAAATTGCCCGTTTAATGATGAACATGATTTTAATCAGACATCATTACCCTATGGTCATTATTAAAAAAAGACACACAATTGATTATAACGCGGCTATAGAAAAAGCTCAAATTACTGGAGACAAGCAAGATTACTTAGACTTTATTGCCAACGCTATGAGTCAAACTTTAGATTCTTCTTTGGATAAATTCTCACCGAATCAAGCCATGCTTATAGATGCAGGTGAAACATTGCTAAAAATAGGACAGTTAGCCAAAGCAGTAGGAGAGAACAATTCCACGATTCGCCATTGGACAAAATGGGGCTTGCTTGAAATTGCCGAAATAACACCGGGAGGTTATCAAATGTATTCCTCCGACATGCTTGAAAGAATCAAACAAATTCATCAATTAAAAAAACAGCGATATACTCTAGCAGAAATAAAAGAAAGCATAAAAAATAACTTTAAATAAGAGCTGATTATCAAATAATTAAAGCTCTAGCAAAAGATATTTTAGAGGATAGTGCTAAGTATTAGTAAATAAGATTTTACTTATCATACAATGATTTAACCCTTATTTAACACTGCTTAATATAGTCTTGACAAAGAAAGTTAGTCTAGGCTAACTCTTGCTTGTTATGAAATTGACAACAACTAACTTTATCACTACTGCTTTACTGGTGCTAACCATAGTTAATTGTAAAAAAACTACTGTTAATCAGGTAGATAATTGGCTACAATCTGAAACTAATAATCAGATAAAAATTCTAACCACAACAGCTATGGTCGCTGATTTGGTTCAAAATATTGGAGGAGATTTAGTCGCTGTAAAGGCCCTAATGGGATCAGAAATAGACCCACATAGTTATCAAACCAAGCTCGGTGATGCTGTTTATTTACAGCAAGCAGACATGATATTTTATAATGGTTTGCACTTAGAAGGCAAAATGGAGTCTAGCCTAGAGCAAATACAGGGGAAACCAGTCGTTGCCATTACCAGTCAACTCACAGAACAAGAACTCCTCAAACCACAGGATGAGTATAATGATCATTATGACCCTCACGTTTGGGGAGACCCTACAGTATGGGCTCGTTGTATTGAGCCAGTTCTAGAGACATTAATTAGCTACGACCCACAAAATAAAACTGTCTACCAAGCCAATGCAAACGCTTACGCTAAAGAACTTAGTGAATTAAAGCTATGGGCAACAAAAATGATAGACACCATACCTACGCAAGCGAGGTATCTTATTACAAGTCATGACGCTTTTTTTTATCTAGGCAGAGCTTACAATATTAAGGTAGAAGGAATTCAGGGCATATCAACCATGGCAGAGGCCAGCCTCAAGCACCAAGTATATTTAGTTAATCTAATAAAAAAACATCAGATTAAAACTATATTCCCAGAGAGCAGCGTTAATCCTAAAGCAATTAGAAATTTAGCAGAAAAATCAGGAGCTCAAGTAAGCTTAGAAACATTATTTTCCGATGCAATGGGAGAGCCAGCAGACATAGCTAATTTTAATGGAATAACCTATGATAAAGGCACGTACAAAGGCATGCACATGCACAATATCATCACCATCACTCAAGGCTTATCCGACTAATGCTGATATTTATTAACTAAATATGAAAGACATAGCTATAGAAAGTCACCAGCTCACAGTTCATTATGACCGTAAAGTTGTATTACATGAGGTCGATGTTTCTATCAAGGCAGGTAGATTAACGGGGATTATTGGTCCTAATGGTGCAGGTAAATCTACATTTATTAAATCAATTATGGGGGTGCTACCTCGCACCTCAGGTTGGATTCAAGTCTTAGGCAAACCCAGCCACCAAGTTAAAAAACAAATTGCCTATGTACCGCAAAGAGAATCTGTAGATTGGGATTTTCCTGTAACTGTATTTGATGTTGTGCTCATGGGAACCTATCCTAAGATGAAATGGTGGCAAAAAGTAGGAGTACTAGAGCGGGCCAACGCTCAAAAAGCATTAGAAAAAGTACAACTAGTAGATTATGCCAATACACCAATTTCAGATTTGAGCGGAGGTCAGCAACAGCGTGTATTTTTGGCTCGAGCATTAGCACAAAACGCTCATATTTATTTATTAGACGAGCCTTTTGCAGGTGTAGATATGGCTTCAGAGCAAAATATTATGCAAGTGCTAAAAGGAATGCGTGATGCAGGTAAAACTGTCGTAGTTGTGCATCATGACCTCTATTCCGCCCAGCACTATTTTGATGATGTAATTCTCCTAAACAAGCGACTCATAGGCGCAGGTGAGTCGAGTGTTATGTTGCAACCTGAATACCTAAGCCAAGCGTATGGGAGTAGTTTGACCCTACTTACCCAAATGGCCCATGAAATGAGCAAAAAATAGCACCTTATGAGTGTAAAACTTCAGTTAGCTAAAACTTTCGCAAGGCTCGATGATGTTTTGATCAACTTCACTTCACGTTTTTAGCTACCTTCGTTTTACCCACCATAAATCACTATTTTTTCACTATTCGTTTTTCACTTAGCCAACGCCACCAGTTTTACGCATCGCTATAGCATCTAAAATCAATCACTTTTAATTCTCCATTCTCAACTTTTAATTTTCAACTCTCCGTTACCTTCGTTTTACTCATCATAAATCATTAACCACTGTTCACTTTTAACTTACTCCTTGGACTATCTAATTATCATATTTTCAGCTGTAATTTTACTATCTATTAGCTCTGCTTTACTTGGGAGTTATTTAGTAGTAGAGGAACGAGCTTTGCTCAGCGATGCCTTGTCTCATAGTATTTTACCTGGAGTTATTCTAGGATTTTTTCTCTCCGAAGATAAGAACCCTTGGTTAATTTGTGGATTAGCTCTAGTTGCTGGAATGCTAGGCACTATACTCATCCACTATTGGAAACAGCATACAAAGCTCAAGCAAGACAGTTTACTAGCAGTCTTGTTAGCAGGTTTTTTTGCTATAGGTATCGTCCTTGAGTCTATCTACAACCCAGTTGGAGTAAGGTATTTCCTCTTTGGGCAGCTTAGCTCTGTTAACCAGCAAGATTTATTATTTATAGCGGGGCATACCTTAATTACAGTTATTTATATCACTGTATTTTGGCGCCAATTACATATGCAGAGTTTTAATCCTCAAGTCGCTAACCTTTATTTTAATGGGCAGTCCATCGTCAAATGGGGCTTTGAAGTCTTGTTAATCATTGGTTTAGTTTTAGCTATGCAGGCGGTAGGAATGATACTCGTAGCTGCATGGTTAATTATACCAGCACTCAGTGCTAGATTTTGTGTAGATAGACTTATTAGCATGCAATTATGGTCCATTATATTTTCCTTAGTATTAAGCTCATTAGCTGTATGGCTATCTTGGATCTACCAAGGACTAGCTGTAGGGCCATTAATGATACTACTGTTTGCAATTGGCTTTGTTATCGCTTTTTTAGTATCTCCTAAGAAAGGCCTAATCAAAGGTATCTATTTAAATTATTTAGATAAACAGCAGCATTACCATGAGCATAATCTAAAGCTAATTTACAAAGCCCTCGAAAAAAAATCAGCAACCCCTCATCTAAACATAGACTTAAATCAAACATTTAGTCTGCTTGAAATAGCGCACCAATTACCTATGATTAGTCTTTCTGATTTAGACAAGCGCTTTAAAAGCCTATTTAAATCACAAGAGCTACTATGGCTCGAAGAATCCAAACAATGGCAACTAAGCCAAAAAGGGCAACAAACAGCCAAAAACATGGTGAAAAAGCATCGTCTCTGGGAGTTATACCTAAGCCAAGAAGCCAATTACAAAGCAGACCACGTGCATCTACCAGCAGATAAAGTCGAGCATTACCTAGATGACAAAGCACTAGAACAATTAGACAAGCTCCTTGGCTACCCTAAATTAGACCCCCACGGCAAGCTGATTCCTCGTTAACAATCATCATGGTAAATTTTATAATACAACCTTGGCAAGACATGGGAGCTATAGGGCTACTCATGTTACTGATGTCTTTGTTTATCGCTCTACCTGCAGCACTATTAGGAAGCTTCCTTGTGGTACGCAAGATGGCAATGACTAGTGACCTCGTCACCCATAGCGCCATTCCAGGCTTAGTTATTGCCTTTTTATTTGTCGGTAATCTAAGCTCTGTATGGTTAAACTTAGGAGCCATTATAAGCTCACTATTAGCTGTGTTCATAGCCCAATGGTTAGCTACCTATCGCCCCATTAAAAGCGATACAGCAATAGGGACTATACTCACCAGTTTTTTTGCCTTGGGAATTTTAATCCTCTCTGCCAAGGCTAGCACAGTTGATCTAGACCCTGATTGCGTGCTTTATGGACAACTAGAGCAGCTAGTGGGAGCTAACCTCATTGAGATAGGAGGGTTGATAGTAGCTCGTGAATTACTCTATTTTATAGGCCTATACATACTAGTGATATTATTTGTAATAACTAATTACAGAACTCTACTTGTATCGAGTTTTGATGCTAATTTTGCCAAGAGCATCTGGAAACGTCTCAATCTATTGCATTATGGACTCCTTGCTATGATTGCACTCATGATGGTGCAGGCTTTCCAAGTAGTTGGAGCTATTCTTATGGTTTCTTTTCTCATTACTCCCGCAGCGACAGCCATACTCTGGTGCAAACGCCTACCGCAGATACTCATCTTTGCCTCGCTTTATTCAGCCTTGAGCTGTGTCATAGGCTTTTACTTTGCTTATTATATCAATGCAAATACAGCTAGTTTTATAGCAGTTATCAGCTTTGTAGGATTTGTCCTAAGTTGGCTAATCAAATTAATCACAACCAAATTATTCGTCTCACAGAGCCAACTCAAAGCTCAATAAACATAGCTTTACTTTTGAGACAATCTAACCTAATTTTTAACCATGGCTGAAGCTCAAAAAACCATTGCTATTGTATTTGATTATGATCAGACGCTTAGTCCTCATTACATGCAGGATGACGTGTTATTTCCTCACTATGGTATCGATCCAGCTCCTTTTTGGGATAAGTGCAACAAGCTAGTCAGCGAGGGTTGGGATAGTGAGCTTGCTTACATGCATGAACTCCTTAACAACCTACAAGTTGACGGAGTCAGCAATCAAAGCCTCCGTGAACTAGGCAAAGGATTGAGATTTTTTCAAGGCGTCGAAAATCTATTTGAACAATTACCTGAGGAATGCCTATCAGAAATCCACAAGAGCGCAGGCATCAAAGTCGAGTATTACATCATCTCATCAGGACTCAAAGCCCTCATCGAAGGCTGCAGTCTCAATTCTCATTTCAAAGCAATTTTTGGTTGTGAATTCTCAGAGGACGGCAATGGGGTCATTAATTTCCCTAAACGAGTTATATCACACACCAGCAAGACTCAATTTTTATTTAGAATCAACAAAGGACTCCTAGGCTACGACGAAGACGTCAACGACCACATGCCTGATGAGCTACGTCCTGTGCCATTTGAAAATATGATTTACATAGGAGATGGACCCACAGATGTACCATGTTTCACCGTAATGAACCGTAATGGTGGACATGCTATCGCGGTCTACAACCCTAATGACCAAACAGGCAAGAGCTTTGACAAGTGTTATACACTCTGTAGCCACTCTAACCGA
>DGKB01000011.1 GCA_002386905.1 Akkermansiaceae bacterium UBA4581
TCAGTACCCAGGTGTCGCTCAGAGCCTTAATAGTGATTTAGCCATCGTTAAACCAATTGCCATGCGCCTTTTTAAGCTCAATTCAAAGACTATTGAGCCCTACCTCAAGGAAGTTAAAGCCAGACTCAGCGAGGAAACCGACTACGAATTTGAGCTCAAAAGCTCAATGGAGCTGGTAGAAAAATCCAAAGACCTACCTAACACCAAATTCCCGCAGTATTACCCTGAGCTTTCTACCAAACGTATTCTAACCATGCAATGGGTAGATGGACTCCTATTTGATCAATACATCGAATCTGACGCCACTAAGGCAGAACGCAATCATATAGGGCAAACCCTATGGGACTTCTACGCACATCAAATCCATGAATTACTCGTATTTCATGCTGATCCACACCCTGGTAACTTCAAAGTCCTCAATGACGAACTATGGGTGCTTGATTTTGGTTGTGTAAAAACCATCACGCCTCAATTCTACCAAGAATACTTCAAACTCATGGATCCAGAAGTCTATCTAGATGATGCTATATTTACCCAAGCTCTCTACGATATCCAAATCCTCCTGCCCAGCGACAATCCAGAAGAAGTCAACAGACTCGTCAGCCTCATGCGCGAAGCCAGCGAACTCCTCGCCCGTCCTTTTGCTTCAAAAACCTTTAATTTTGGCGATGAAAGCTATTTCGAGGAACTAGCCGCCTTTGGCGAGCGTAATCGCCTAGACCAAGAGCTCAAGCAACTCAGCACCGCTAGAGGCAACGCAGACGCCCTCTATCTCAATAAAACCTTCTTTAGCCTCTACAACCTCCTCGGCTCACTTAACGCCACGGTAGACACGAGCAAAGGGATTGAGGGGTAAACAGTAAGAAGAATTGTTTAAAATACACTCATTCAAGCTCTTTATGGAGTGCGGTTAGTAGTGATAGCGGCATTTCATGATGATAAGGCGATTATTCTCTGCTTTATACACGAGACGATGTTCGCCTGTGATTCGTCTAGACCACCAACCTGTAAAATTCGCTTTCAAAGGTTCAGGTTTTCCAACGCCATCAAATGGATCTCTCATAGCGTCCTTGATGAGTAGATTTATTCGCTTAAGGATTTTCTTATCGTTCTGTTGCCAATAGAGGTAATCCTCCCAGCCCAGAGGCAGCCATACCACTTCCATTAGTTTGTCTCGGTTAAATCACCATTGACAAAATTACCCGCTTCATAGTCTGCGAGACTCTTCTGCATGCGTAGAGCATTCTGTGGAGAAGAAAGTAAATGGAGAGTTTCTTGTAAGCTCTCGAACTCTTCCATCGACATAATGACAGATGGATTTTTACCAGCACGGGTAATGATAATAGCTTCATGATTCTCTTCTGCTTGTTCGAGAACCTTTGCTAGGTGATTACGTGTATGTGTGTAGGATAACGTGGTCATAGTGACAGTTTATTGAACATGTACATTATACTGTTTAGTTATCTGAAAATCAAATCTTTTTCTCAATCACCCCAATATCCCTCTGAATTTTAATTTTGAGGATGAAAGCTATTTCGAGGAACTAGCCGCTTTTGGCGAGCGTAACCGCCTAGACCAAGAGCTCAAGCAACTCAGTACTGCAACAGTCTGAAAAAGAGCGCTTAATCGCCAAAAGAGCCAATTAAACTTAATTCGTCCGTTGCTACTCGCAACGTCGCTCACCCCTCGAGGGGGCTTTTGATGGCTATTCGCCATTTGCTACGCAAACTAAGGTCTAAAATTACTCGTTATTCACTCGTAATTGTTCGTCCCGTTTCTATTTTCATAATTTAAAGGGAGCTAAGTCATTGAGCAAAAAACTCAATGACGGTTTTTGATGAGAATAGCTGATGAATAAAAACGTGGCGCGCAGTGTAGAAAAATGCTACTCGAGCACCACGGCAGTTTTAAGAAGCAGTTATTCTCGCAAAAAGAGCTCCTTTAAATCTGAAAATCCTGGTTTCCTGAATCAAGATGAAGCCCACACTCATACTTATTGCCTCCAAATCGGGTGGACTCTTTGTCTCCTTCTTTTTTGGGCTTTGCTGTTGAATGCCAATCACCCATGGTGACGTAGCCTTCTGCTTTAAGTGGGTGTTCAATAAGACCATTAATAGCGTAGAATGCGTCTACTTGAGCGTCTGACCAGTCTAAAATCGGATAGGCTTTAATCGTAGTACGCTGTTGCTCTATAATACTACGAGTGGCTCGTGTGCTAGATTGCTCACGACGTAATCCGCTCATCCATACTTGGGCGTTGAGTTCGCTTAGAGCTCGGTTCATGGGCTCAATTTTATTGATAAGCGCGTATTTTTGGCTTCCAATTTCGCCTTGCTCCCAAAGTTTACCATGCTTTAGCTCTTGTTGCTCAGGAGATATTTCTGGAAAGTATGCACGATAATCTAGAGGGTATTGCTCCATGAGCTGCTTAGCATAGCTATAGGTTTCTTTAAATAAGTAACCTGTGTCTATGAAAATAACTGGTACTTTAGGTGCATTCTCATGCAGCAGTTTAAGCATGACGGCTGACTGTAACCCAAAACTAGTAGACGCCACAAGCCCTTCTCCATAGACATCATAGAGACGAGCTATACGCTCACCCGCATTGATATTTTGCAAAGAGAGGTTGAGGTCTACTAGGTTGTTTTTAGTTAGGGCCCCCATAAGTTAAAAGGTTGTCTTAAAAATAAATTTAGCCTAATGAAGCTAAGTTTTTATTTAGCAAAAGCTTCTTCAGCTATATTATCATGAAAGTCAGCACCTCTAAGTGTGGCTGCAATATAGTTCTTACGAATAACAAAATCACCAAAATGCTCGCCTTCTTCTTTCTCAGCAGCATAATCTTCGAGAAGAGGCTCGATGAGAGGAATGATATCATCACCTGGCACCGCCTCACGGTAGAGTTTGTTCAAGCGCTGACCATCATGCCCTGCTCCAAGATAAACATTATACTTATCTGGTCCACGACCTACAAATGCAATTTCGCCTAAGAATGGGCGACCACAACCATTAGGGCAACCAGTCATTCTAATTGTAATGGACTCGTCTTCTAGTCCAAGACGATTTAAAATTGGATCAAACTTATCAATAAGTCCTGGCAAGTAGCGCTCACTCTCAGCAAGTGCAAGCGCACATGTTGGCAGAGCTACACAGGCAATCGCTGAGCGACGCAAAGCACTATGAGTGCTACCATCTTCGAGCTTGTATTGATTGATGAGAGTTTGAATCTGGGCTTTTTTAGCTTCGTCTATATTAGAAATAAGGACGTTTTGGTTAGCAGTAAGTCTAAACTCAATGTCTGAATGTGCCTTAGCTATTTCTAGAAGACCTGTTTTGAGTTGATAATTAGGCGTATCAATTACGCGACCACCTTCGATGAAGAAGCAAAAGTGATAATGACCACTATCATCTTTCATCCAACCGTAAGTATCACCATTACTAGTGAATTCGTAGGCTTTTTCATCCTGGAGTTTGTAGCCGAGGTATTCCTCTGTCTTTGCTCTGAACCAATCTGCTCCATGATCTTCTACTGTGTACTTTAAACGAGCGCGTTTACGCTCAGTACGGCAACCAAAGTCACGTTGTACAAGCACTACTTTTTCAGCCACATCAACGGCCTGCTCTACAGTACAAAAACCAATAATATCTGCAGCACGTGGGAAAGTATTGACATCACCATGAGTCGTACCCATTCCTCCACCTACAGCGACATTAAAACCAATACACTTGCCGTCTTTTTCGATAGCGATAAATGAGAGGTCATTGGCGTAGATGTCTACGTCATTATGCGGAGGCACAGCCACGGCGATTTTGAACTTACGTGGGAGGTAAGTTTTGCCGTAAATAGGCTCTACTTCTTCTTTTGAACTTTCTACCTTTTCACCATCAAGCCAGATTTCATGATAAGCTCCAGTTTGTGGAGTCAAATGATCACTAATCTCTTGAGATATTTTAAGTGATGTTGCATGAACTTCAGAAAGATAAGGGTTAGGCGTACACATCACATTACGGTTCACATCACCACAAGCAGCGATAGTATCCATAGCTACTGAATTAATATCCTTAATCGTCTGTTTAAGGTTAGATTTAATGATGCCGTGGAGTTGATAAGCCTGACGAGTTGTAAGCTTAAAGTCTTGGTTTCCGTAAGTATCAGCGAGTCTATCCATTTCAATCCACTGCTCTGAGGTAGACACACCACCAGGAACACGAATACGAATCATGAAACTATAAGCTTTATCAAGCTTATGCTTACGACGAGTTGGACGCATATCACGGTCGTCTTGCATGTAAGAACCGTGGAATTTAATGAGTTGCTGACTATCCTCACAAATAGCTCCAGTAGTTAAATCGGAGAGTTCTTCTGCTAAAGTCCCGCGCAAATAATTACTACGGGTTTTAATGTATTCATTAGCAGCTAGTTTAATTTCTTCTGACATAATAGAAATAAGGTAAAAAATTTAAAAAATTAGATGGTTGTTTTTGAAAGAATTAATAAACATCACGTTGATAACGTTTATCTTTTTTGAGTTGTGATAGGTATTCAGCCGCTTGCTCAGAACTTAGATTGCCCTCTTGCTCCACAATTTGAAGCAAAGCGTTATGAACATCGTCGGCCATGCGTGAAGCATCACCACAGACGTAGAAATAACCACCCTCTTGCAAGTAAGCATAAATATCAGCTGCTTGCTCTAACATAACATGCTGCACATAGCGCTTATTAGGCTGATCACGTGAAAATGCCACATCTAGTCGGGTCAAAGCGCCTGATTTGAGGGCATCTTGCCATTCAAGTTGATAAAGAAAATCATGCAAATAACGTTGATCACCAAAAATCAGCCAATTTTTACCTTCTGCACCAATTTCAGCTCGTTCTTCAACAAAGGCTCTAAATGGAGCTACGCCTGTACCAGGTCCAACCATAATGATAGGCGCGTTATTGTCTGTAGGGATTCTAAAGTTTTTATTCGTGTGAACATAGACAGACACCTTGTCACCTATATTCAAATCATCAGCAAGATAAGTCGAAGCCACCCCCTTACGCTCTTTGCCTTGTGTCTCGTAACGCACTGAAGCCACAGTGAGGTGAACCTCATCTGGATGAGCTTTGATACTAGAAGCAATTGAATACAAGCGAGGAGGAAGACCACGGAACACATCTACTAAGCCTTGGGCTGTGATAGCGTCAGATGGGTAGAGCTCTAATAAATCAATGATTTCTCTACCATCCACAAATTCACGATACTTATCCTTGCTGGCATCACTAAGTAAGGTAGCTAAATCAGCTGACTGAGTTAATTCTTGATACTTCTTGATGACATTCTTAGAAAGAGCAGTGATGTCAAGGTGCTGGGTAAGCGCTACTTCTAAAGTGCAATCACCCGCTTTCTTATGCTTAACTGGAGCGTCAAACTTAAGCCCTGTCGCAGCAAGAATAGCATCAACCATTGCCTTGTCATTGTGAGGTATAACCGCTAGAGCATCCCCCACTTCGTAAGTGAGTCCTGAACCTTCGAGTGATATTTCATAATGCCACGTCTCCTTGTCTGACTGAGGAGAGTTCAAAAGCACCTTATCTGTAAGTTCAGCAGGAAAAGGGTTCTTCTTATCATAAACAGTTGCTGCACCAAAACCAGCAGGCAAACTAAACTCAGCTACAGGGGCTGCAGCTGGAGCTTGAGTAGCAAGAACACTCCATACCTGAGTAGACCAGGCTTCGTACTCTTCTTCAAAATCAACATCACAAGTAGCGCAGTCACTAAGACGTGTACCGCCTAACTCTTCAAGGCGCTTATCTACACCTAAACCTGTCGCACAAAACAACTCATAAGACGTATCACCCAAAGCACAAACACTAAAACTTAATTTAGAGTAATCAAAATTATCCTTGAATAAACTAGTGCAGAAATCTTCTGCCGCCTCTGGAGGATCGCCATCTCCCCAAGTACTTACGACGACTAACAGGTTTTCAGTTTTTTCAAGTTCCTTAGGCGTAATGTCTGACATGTTTACTACATTAGGCTTAAACCCCTTTTGTTTGGCAGTCTTAGCAACTCTATCTGCTAGACTTTCTGAATTGCCTGATTCGGTACCATAAAGCACAGTGATTGGTATTTTCCCTGCTGATGCAGCAGAGGCTGAGACATTTGAATTAGAAGGCATGCTGGCTAAAAAACCGCTCAACCAGAATTTCTGCTCTGTTGTAAGCTGATTAATTAGCGCCTCTATATGAGGTTTAATCTCAGGATTAAAAGGAGATGTAGGAGGTAAGCTAGACATAATAATAGTGAAATCGAGGCATATTAATAGCTGTTTTAACGTTTTTGTCAAGTACTTAAATATTACTATCCTTACAATGTAGGTAATAATTGATGGAGAAGTCAACTATCAAAATCTATGCCGCCCATTTATTTGGAAAATTAAATTCCAAATAAATCATTCCAATAAATTTAGATAAAAACGACAAAACAAAACCCAATAAATCCATTTCCATTAAATTCAACTTATTGGAAATTTACACGTATCTTATTATTATTTATTAGAATTTAAAATATAGAATTACAATCTTTTAATTCCAATAAATGGCAATACAACTCTTTTATATAAAGGTGTTTTGCATTTTTTATTTATTAGAATGTTAAAATAAATAACTCATTTAGCATTTAATGGAAAATTTATGATAAATATAGACATCTCCCCCCTACTCTGCTAGATTAATGGCATGAGTGGATTTAATCCTTATTTCCAAGAAAACGACTCTATAAAGTCGCATTTAAATTTAATCGACGCCAGTTTAAATTGGCTCAAGGAGCTGCATTTGCCTGAAACTGCTGCAGATGAATTATTTAAGAAAAAAGCTCTATTAAGCACCTATTACGAAGCTCAACTTCAAAACACTCCCCTATCCCTTAATCACATTGAGTATTTAATTGTTGGCGGTGTTGAGCTCGACGAATCTCATAGTCAATACAAGCGCATACAAGCCTACCACTGGTGTCTAGAACAAATTTATTATCAACCTTTGAATAAATTAGTCACTATTGAGGAATTAAACAAACTACACAGCTGGAGTCAGTATGCGCAGCAAGCCACGGTAAGTTACCGTAATGGCGCGAGCGTAATCGTTAACCCTTTATCTAAAGAGTTAGATTACTTTCCTGCAGAACATAGCAGAATCAACTCTTACCTTATCGACTGGGTTGAATGGATGAATGAGCAGATAATCAATCAGCAGCTACACCCTGTGATTATAATGGCGATTGCTCATTACCAATGGGTCCATATCCAACCTTATTTTAATGATTATGGTTGCGCAGAATCAGTTGCTCGTCTTATGCCTTACTATTTATTTAAAAAAATGGGCTTCAATTCGGCGTTTTATTGCTGCTTTAACGAATATTGGCACAACCATTACCAGGAAAGCCTGAAATCGCTTAAAATAGGCAGCTACGGCTCTTACGAGCTAGATTTAAATCAAATTAACTTAACTGTTTGGATTGAATATTACACGCAAGCTATGAGTTCAACTCTCGCTCTAAGCTCTATTGAGGTGTTGCAACTTAGTAAATCCACTGGACAACATAAGAAAGTGGTTCTCAAAGCTCTAGATGATAAGCAGCGCAAAGTCCTCAGCTTATTTAGCAAAAGCCGCTTTGTAACAACCAAAGAAATGGCTGATTTACTCTGCGTTCATCGTCGTACTGCCCTTAATTACTGTCAAGAATGGCTCAAACAAGGTTTCATCATTTCTCATGGTGAAGCTCTTAAATCCAAAAAATATGAATTAGGTGCCAACTATCAAGACTTAATCTAATCTGAGCAACGATTACCCTTTAACTATCTATTTATCATGAAAAAATACCTAATTATTGGAGGCTCAGCTGGCATGGGCAAAGCTATCACGAGGCAGTTAGCCGCAGAGGGTCATCAAGTCATCGCAACTTACCATCAAACAGAATCAGCCAGTGAAGGCAATGTTACCTACATACCTCTAGACGTTACTAGTGATTTTGCAGCTGATTCCATTCTCGATAATTTAGACTGCCTAGATGGCTTAGTTTATTGCCCTGGTAGTATTAACTTAGCCCCTTTTAACCGTATCAAACCTGAAGATTTCATGGCTGACTACAACTTACAGGTTATTGGAGCTATTAAAATTATCCAAGCCGCTTTACCTGCGCTTAAAAAATCATCCAACCCTTCTGTGGTCATGTTTTCTACCGTAGCCATGCAGTCTGGTTTCAATTTTCATTCGCAAGTATCAGCCTCTAAAGGAGCTATCGAAGGCTTGACCAGAGCTTTAGCTGCTGAATACGCTCCAACTATTAGATTTAACACGATAGCCCCAGCGCTCACAGACACAAAATTAGCTTCCAAATTCCTTGATAACGACGCCAAGCGAGACGCAATGGGAGCCAAATACCCTCTCAAACGTTTAGGCACAGCAGAAGACATGGCAAATGCAGCTCTGTTCTTGTTATCTGAAAAATCAGCTTGGATGACAGGTGAAATTCTTCATATTGATGGAGGTATGACTGCAATTAAAGGTTAGTTTAGCTAAAACTTAGCCTAAACCATGCAATATGCGTCGTCCTTGGAACATTATTAATAGCCCTGTTTATAGCTTAGCCACCTACGCTAATGGAAAGCTAAACATGAATATATGTACTTATGTAACAGCCATTAGTATGCAACCAAAGCAATATGCTATCGCCGTTTACTACGACACGCAGACCTTAATAAATCTAGGAAATCAATCCACCTGTATTCTTCAATTACTCAGCCAAGAGCAGGCAAACTTAGTACGCAAGCTCGGCAAACAGTCTGGAACTAAAATTGACAAACAAGCATGGCTTGAAAAGAATCAATATCTAGATTACTGGCAAGATTACGCTGTATTAGCTAATAGTTGCGCCTACCTTAAGCTCGAGCTTATCAATAGAGTGAACACAGGTGGTGATCATGAGCTCTTTTATTTTACTGTCACACAATACAAGGCTCAGTCAGATCACAATATACTCATGTTTCAAGATTTGGTAGATGCCAACATTATTTTATGAATTTTCCCACTCATTATACAGATATACTAGAGAGGCTATCTGCTATTAAACCGGTCGCTTATGGTAAAAACCGTAATTTCATCGACGGTGATGTGACTTACCTATCCCCTTATATTTCACGAGGAGTCATCTCTACGAAACAAGTTTACCAATCGGTAAAGCAATTAGGCTATGCTGACTCAAGTATTGAGAAATTTGTCCAAGAGCTTGCTTGGCGAGACTACTGGCAACAAATTTGGATAGTCAAAGGCACAGCTATCAACCAAGACCTCAAACGACCGCAGCCTCGAGCTGACCATAGAGAGCTTAGCCAAGGAATTATTACGGCCAAAACAGGAATTCATGCTATCGACTCAGCTATAGAAGAATTATACAGCACGGGTTATATGCATAATCACATGCGTATGTATACAGCCATGCTCAGCTGTCATGTCAGCGTTAGTCATTGGCACACCCCTGCACGCTGGATGTATTACCATCTATTCGATGGAGACTGGGCAAGCAATGCTCTAAGCTGGCAATGGGTAGCTGGCAGTAACAGCAATAAAACCTACATTGCTAACCAAGATAATATTAATAAATATACTCATTCCACACAAAAAGGCTCTTATCTAGATATCAGTTACGAAGCATTAGCTCATATTAACTGTCCTTCTCAATTAGCTGCAAAAACCTTGCCTGATTTAGTCACAAATCTACCTATTATGGCTCAACCAATCAAAATCGATCAGCTAAAGCCCACCTTGATTTATAATTATTACAACCTTGACCCTATCTGGCAGGCTGAGCTCTTAGCCAATCGAGTCTTACTCATTGAGCCCGAACACTTCAAATCATATCCTATTAGTGAAAAATGCATGGATTTCATGCTAGAACTAGCCAAAAACATTCCTAACATACAGGTTTATGTTGGCAGTTTTGCTAATTTAATCTCTGAGTTTAATCTTGATGTGAATCTCATCAAATTTAAAGAACATCCACTTAATCAACACTATCAAGGGCAACAAGAGCCTCGAGATTGGATATCCAGTATCACTGGGTACTACCCCTCATTCTTTGCCTTTTGGAAAAAAGTAAAAAAAGAGCTCAGCTCATAAATCACCCTGCTTACTTATGTCATCGCCTACAAAACCTCAGCAAGCCATTAATATTGTGTGGCTCAAGCGTGATTTAAGAGTGCAAGACCACGCCGCTCTTGCCGCAGCTGAGCAAGCAGGCATCCCCTACTTAATCTTATTCTTATTTGAGCCTAGTCTCATCGATTACCCTGACACATCGCTTAGACATCTGCAATTTTGCTATCACAGCGTGCTAGACATGAATAAAAACTTGGCCAATTGTAAGCGCAAAGTAGAGATATGCTATGCCGAAGCCACCCAAGTATTTGAATACTGCCTCACTCATTACCATGTAAACCAAGTATTTTCTTACCAGGAGAGTGGAATTCAGCTAACTTGGAATAGGGACAAAGCAGTCGCTCAATTACTCCAAACGCACCAAGTTCATTGGCAAGAATTTAAACGTGATGGTATTATGCGAGGTATTGAGCATCGAGAAGGCTGGGATAAACAATGGTACCGCACCATGGATGAGCCTATTATCAACAATACCTACGACACACAATTAGCTAGTTTAACATTTGAGCATCCATTTGCCTTACCTACAGAGCTGATTAAAGAGCTCAATGATTACCCTGAGCTCTTTCAACCAGCTGGCGAATCGAGAGCTTGGCAGTATTTAACCTCATTCACCAAAGATAGAGGAAAAAACTATCATAGACATATTTCCAAACCGACACAGAGCAGAACATCTTGCGGTAGATTATCCCCTTATCTCGCTTGGGGTAATATCAGTATCAAGCAAGCCATCCACCATATTAGCAACCATCCTAATGCTCCATCCAACAAACGAGCTTTTTCAGGTATTATTACACGTCTTAAATGGCACTGTCATTTCATCCAAAAATTCGAAGTCGAATGCCGCTACGAAACAGAATGTATTAACCGAGGTTATGAACTATTAGATAGACCATTACGCCCAGAACTCATTGAAGCTTGGAAATCAGGTACAACAGGCATACCATTATTAGACGCTTGCATGCGCTGTTTAGCTGCTACAGGTTGGATTAACTTTAGAATGCGAGCTATGATAGTCTCACTTTTGTGCCATCATTTTGATCAAGATTGGCGCTCTGGAGTCTATCATCTAGCTAATTTATTTTTAGATTATGAGCCTGGCATCCATTACCCGCAGTTTCAAATGCAGGCAGGAACCACAGGAATTAATACCATACGAATGTACAACCCGATCAAGCAATCACAGGAACATGATCCAGACGGTGTTTTTATCAAAAAATGGGTACCTGAACTAGCCAACATACCTAGCGAATTTATTCATGAACCTTGGAAAATAAGCCCTTTTGATGAGGTATTCTTTAATATTAAATTAGGTTCAGACTACCCAACCCCCATCATTGATATCGAAGCCAGTGGGCGCCTAGCTCGTGATAAAATATGGTCACACCGCAAGCACCCTCTCGTGCAGCAAGAATCCAAAAGAATCGTATACACCCATGCTCGCCCTAATAATAAGCCTGCTAGCAAATCCCGTAGCTCTAGTCATAGTCGTGCGAATAAATCTAGGCAAAAACCTGCTCAGAAATAACTCTATTTAAATTTACCAACCATCATTTATCTCATGTCTAGTATTAGCCTCCTCTTTCCTCATCAGCTCTTTGATAAACATGAGCTATATGAGCTTAATCAGCCTATTTATCTCATAGAAGAACACTTATTTTTTAAGCAATTTAATTTCCATAAAACTAAACTCGCCTACCATAGAGCCTCCATGCGTCAACATGCGCACAAACTTAAAGCCAGAGGACTCATCATTCATTATATCGAGAGCCAGCAAGACAGCAGTTGTATTAAAAAACTTATTGAGGAATTAGCTAAACAAGGTGTGACTCATATTAGTTATATCAACCCAACAGATAACTGGTTAGAAAAACATATACAACAAGGGCTAAAACTTCATAATCTAGCATTCAATGAATTTGAAAACCCATTATTTATCAATAATCGCAATGATTTAGAAAGCTTTTTCAAACCTGATAAAAAATCATTTTTTCAAACAACTTTTTACAAACAACAGCGAGTCAAACTCGACTTACTCATGGAGCTAAATGGCGAACCTGCAGGGGGGAAATGGACTTATGATATAGCCAACCGCAAAAAATACCCAAAAAACACCCAACCTCCAGCAGTCAATCTTCCGCAAGCCGACGACTATTGGCAAGAAGCCGTGGATTACGTAGAGCAGAACTTCAGCTCTAATCTAGGTCAAATTAGCGCACAACCACCCTACGCCTACAACCGCAAACAAGCTCTGGCTTGGTTAGAGCAGTTTTTAGATTACCGTTTTCATGACTTTGGGGATTACGAAGACGCTATTGTCTCTGAGGAATCTATCCTAAATCACAGTGTCCTTACTCCTATGCTCAATGTAGGTATCCTCAGCCCAATGGAGGTCATAGATGCCGCTCTAGCACATGCAGAGGCCAATGATACACCGATTAATTCAACCGAAGGCTTTGTAAGACAAATTATAGGCTGGCGTGAATTTATACGAGGCATGTACGAATGCAAAGGCACACAAGCTCGTCTAAAAAATTATTGGGGATTCAGCAGACCTATACCCCCTTCTTTTTATAATGGCACTACCGGCATAGATCCTATTGATCAGACCATTCATAAAGTACTACGTGACGGTTACGCCCATCATATTGAACGCTTAATGGTACTCGGCAATTTTATGCTACTCTGCGAGTTTGATCCCGACGAAGTTTATCGTTGGTTTATGGAGCTATTTATTGATGCTTATGATTGGGTCATGGTTCCTAATGTATACGGTATGAGTCAATTTGCTGACGGTGGTCTTTTTGCGACTAAGCCCTACATCTCTGGTTCTAATTATCTCATGAAAATGAGTAACTACAGCAAAGGAGACTGGCAAACTACTTGGGACGGACTATTTTGGCGCTTTATGCATACACACCGTGACTTTTTCCTCTCTAACCCTCGCCTTGGAATGCTTGTTCACACCTTTGACAAAATGGACGAGAGCAAGCAAAACCTCCACCTAAGTAATGCTAATAAATTCCTAGAGCAACTCTACGATTAAGCTCTTTTGCGCACTGATCTACGCGAGAAATAACTCGTATGTCTAAATACATTCATAAGCAAACCAATAGCTGTCAATGTAAGCACTAAGTTAGTACCACCATAACTAATGAGTGGCAGAGGCAATCCTGTATTAGGCAAAGTAGCTGTCACCACACCTATATTAATAAAGGCAGGCACCACAATCACCGCGGTAAGTCCAACCGCCAAAGATTGATTAAATACATCCTTAGCCCCCAACGCTATAAACACACCAACTACTGCAATAACAGCATAAGCAAGCAGAATACTCAAGCTCATCACCATACCCATCTCTTCGGCAATAGCTGAATAAATAAAATCCGTATGAGCAAAAGGAACCTGATGCTTTTCTGTTCCTTGTCCCAATCCAGTACCAAAAATACGACCACTTTGAAAAGCCTCCAAAGCTTTGTACTGTTGATAACCAGCCCCCTGCTTATGTGCCTCTAAATCTAAAAAAGCCATAATCCTATTAAAACGACCAGGATCTGCCTTAATCCCAACAGCCAAACCAGTCACACCAAAAACCACTGAAATCATAATATGCCACAGCTTCACTCCAGCTACACTAAGCATAATTAAGCTCGCAATACCCAATGACATAGCTGTTCCCATATCAGTTTCAAAAAATATGAGTAAAACAATAATACCCATAATAATATGTGTACCAATATAGCCTGCTTTAAACTCTTTGAGCTTATCTTGGTACAAATAAGCATAATTAGCCAACACCAACATCAAGACAGATTTAGCAATTTCAGAAGGCTGGAAACTGCCTAATCCAGGTATCTGCACCCATCTACGCTCGCCATTAATAGGATCAAAAGTAAAACACCACACCAGTAACGCTACCACCCCCACATAAGCAAACCATAGCAAAACACCTCTTTTAAAAAAGAATAAGCTCTGCGGCAATCGCGAAAAAACCCAAGCAATAAACACACCTATCACAATGCCACAACTTTGCTTAATCAAATCCTTGTAACTACCTGCTTCAGACCAGTAAGTAGTACTAGCAAGAGCAATGAGGCCAACAGCTAGCAGAAACGCCACTGCCAATAGCAAAGGAACCCAGAGTAAACGTCCATATTTATCACTTAACATACTATTTTTAATCAGCATCTGCTAATCTTGATAACATATACCATAAAGCAACCGCTATAAATGGTACAGCTATAAGCCAATAATAGCCACTCACCAAAGCCACACTCACAGCCAAACCCAAATCAAACACAGGCATCCATGCTAAACTACGTTTAATAAACTTAGCATTAGGCTGCCCTGCTACTTTATGTATCCAAATAGCTAACCCCGTAAGGGCTAGCACCACAAACCATATAGCCACACTAACCAAAGCATGCTCAACTAAATAAATATTAGTAAGCACTAATTGCAAAATAACCGCCAAAGCAAGAAACGCTCTAGAAAGCTTAATTTTTGATGAGCACATAAAGCTCAAAATATAAAAAAACAAACTCACACCAGCAAACCCAATCACAAAAGCCCAGAACACATCCAACTCAACATGGACCAATACCGCAACAGGTATAATAAAAGCCCTACAAGCAGCCATGAGTACCACACGAGCTGTAAAATTACGCTTATGAAACAACGTATACAAAGATATCACAACAGCATGCAGTAACACCCACGGCCATGTACGCACAGGCAAATAAGTGGCTAAATAACCAGCCCCAAACAAGCAAGCCAACGCCAAAAAACCTATATTAACACGTGGGATACGCCCACTAGGAATAGGCCTTGTAGGCTGATACTTCTTATCCCACTTAACATCGTACCAATCTCCGCTCAAACAACCATAAAAATAGAGCAAGCTAATCATCAAGCCCGTAACAATGAGCGTATTGATATCTAATGTATAAACCTTGGCAAACTCATAATTCTTATCATTAAAGAAAAAAATAAGACAAGAAGCCAAGATAACCTGACTCCAAACAGAAGCTAAATTAGGCAAGCGACAAGAGCTCAAATAATCTCTTATAAGCTGCCTCATAACCCAAGTAAACTTAAACTACAGGTGAGCCTGTGCTCTGTGTCAACTTATGAAATGCCTCAATAAGTTGCTTAGTTATTTCACCCGCTTCGCCTGTACCAATCTTACGTTGATCAAGTTTAGTTGCAGGAATAACCTCTGCAGCACTACCTGTGAGGAAACATTCATCTGCAGTGTAAATATCATACCTAGTCAAGCTCTGCTCTTTGACCTCGTAGCCTAAATCAGCGGCTAACTCAAAAATAACCTGACGAGTAATCCCATCAAGAGCGCCATTAGAAATAAGTGGCGTATAAAGCACGCCTGATTTTATAATAAAAATATTATCTCCAGTACATTCAGCCACATAACCTTGCTCATTAAGCATCAGTCCCTCTTGACCTCCTGCTTGCATAGATTCCACACGGGCTAACACATTACTCAAGTAATTAAGCGACTTAATCTGAGGGCTAATTGACGTAGGTGTTGGTCTACGAGTCGAACACGTAACCACCTCTAAACCTTTGGTGTAATACTCTTCTGGATAGAGACTGATTTTAGAAGTGATGATGAAAATACTCGGCTTTTTACAGAGATAAGGATTAAGACCTAAATCACCTGTACCTCTTGTAGCTACGAGGCGGATATAGCCATCACTAAGGCCATTAGCCTTGATCGTATCAAAGATAGCTTGCTTGAGCTCCTTTTCATCAAGCTCGATATTAAGCAAGATAGCTTGAGCTGAATCATAGAGACGTTGAATGTGCTCATCTAACCTAAACACACGGTTAGAGTAGAAGCGAATACCTTCAAAAACGCCATCACCATAGAGCAACCCATGGTCAAAAACAGATATTTTTGCATCTGCTTCATCTACTAACTTACCGTCTAACCAAATTTTAAGAGCCATCATATTTTATTAATGTTAGGTATTAAATAGCTGAGTTAGTTTAAAAATCAAGCAAAGAACAACGCCTAAGTTGATTATTCATTATCTGTGGAGAATTAAACTTGGGCAACCTGTTGTAAGAATAACTCAGGCAACTCCAAATAGTCCTGTCCATGAATAACCTCAGTGAGCAATTCAACCCCAGCCCAAGCACCTATTTCAGCACGATTACTAATACATACAGAGCTCCACTCTTCCTTAGTATAATTGAGGATAAGATACTTACAAACCAACCCCCTAGCTCTAATTGCCATAGTCGTAAGCTTGGTATGATTAAGCATGCCGAGCTTATTATCTGCTACTAGTAGAATCTCTAAAGGATGCGTGCAACGCTGTGACAACTCAAACACCCAATCAGCCATACTCATATCAGCTTTGAGAGGAACCTCCCAACCACCAACACCCTCAACTAGCACCACATCAAAATTCTCCTGCAAATAAGCCAAACTATCATTCATCTCTTGCACCAATTTAGGAGCTTGCTCCTCATGACCACTGACCTTCATCGCTGTATAGGGAGAGGCTGGTAATTGAAAATAAACAGGACAAATATCCGCAATTTCTAAATCCAGCATAGCAACACCCTCAATAGGGTTCTGCGTATAAGCCGCAAATAATTGCTGAGCATCCTCTGTCGAACCACAAGCAACAGGCTTGTAAGCAATCGCATTGACACCTTGCTGACGAAGCGCTTGGGTTAATAACGCCGTAATATAAGTCTTACCAACATCTGTATCCGTACCCGCAATAAAATAAGTTCTAGCTTTCATATATGATTTGCAATTAACGACAAAAAACCTAAGACAAATTTAAAATCTAGATTCCACACCGCTATTCACAGCAGGCTTAGTATCCTCAAATAAAGGCGACTGAATAGTCACCTTAATCGTAAACCAAATAATAATAGCTATCACCAATATAAGCAGCTTGATAATTTGATCTTCCTTAATATTAAGTTTTTTCATGCCTTTTCTTGTTTTTGAGTCACTACTTGTTCTGAACTACCTTCTGAATCTTCATCTTCTAAAGACTCATTGTCATCATCCGTGGCATCGTCAGTATCGTCATCTGCATCATCGTCAGTATCACCATCGCTTGAATCCTGTTGAGTAACCTCATCAGCATCTTTTTGCTCATCTTCGTGCCCAAGTAACAATGACTCCACTCTCTCTGCAAAATCTTTAGCTGAATCAAATGACTCTAATTCCCCCTCAATACAAATACTGATATTGCCAGTTTCCTCACTAATAACAATCACCAAAGCATCACTATTCTCACTCATGCCTAGACCCGCTCTATGACGCAATCCCAACATCCTATCTGTGATATTTCTATGTGTAAGCGGGAATATACAACCAGCAGCCACCACTCTGTCCGCAGATAAAACAACTCCACCATCATGCAGAGCTGTCTTGGGGGCAAATATATTGAGCATTAACTCCTTAGAAAACACCCCATCAATTAACACCCCTGTCTCGATTTGATCCTTGAGATGGTTTTCACGCTCTATGGCAATGAGTGCTCCAACACGTTTTTTGGATAGCACACTGACGGTCTCTTCGAGTAATTCAAGGAACTCCACTTGTTTACTCCTATTAAATAACTGCAACCACGGATTAGCCCCCAATCTAGCAAAAGCCCCACGAATATCATTCTGGAAAATTACAATCAAAGCAAACGCCAAGAAACTAATCCCCTTAGTAAACAGCCAGCCAATCACCTCAAATTTCAACCAATAGGTAATCACCACACAAATCAACACAATCACTCCAACCCCCATGAGGACCTGAATCGTGCGCGTCGATTTAAAGCCCTTGTAAAATCCATACAACAGCCACCACAAAATCGCAATTTCAAGCGGAGCACGCCAATTATCTAAAAACCAATTCATTTTTTACAATCTATTTTCCACACAATAACTTAAATACCATTAAATCCAAAGTTATTTCAAAGTAAAAGTATTGACTCTCATAACCAAACTAACGCTCAGCCACCCCCAAATTGCGCTTTAATCTACAAAAACTTATCAACTAAATAGGACTCTTAATCGCTAAAAGCGCCGACTAATATTGAAAAACTGATGATTTTAGATGAGTAAGAGGTTTATCGAATAACCGCAAAGCGCAGTTAATAAGAGATTATCGAGCATTGCGGCAGTGTGAGATAGGACTCTTAATCGCTAAAAGCGCTAACTAATATTGAAAAACTGATGATTTTAGATGAGTAAGAGGTTTATCGAATAACCGCAAAGCGCAGTTAATAAGAGATTATCGAGCATTGCGGCAGTGTGAGATAGGACTCTTAATCGCTAAAAGCGCAGTTTTACACCAGTTTTTCTAGTAGTTTGTTATGAATTCCATCAAAACCCCCATTAGAAAATACCGCTAGTACATCCCCAGACTGGGCCTGCGCACAAATATCCACAACCATACTATCTACGGTGGCTCCTAAATAAGCCTCACAACCAGCTTTAGCCACATCATCAATGAGCTGCTGCGTATCGAGCTGTTCCTCTTGAGTGATACGACTATCCTTAATATCTAACATATAGAGCACATCGGCATCCTTGAGAGCATCGACTAAATCCTGTTGGAAAATATTTCTCCTAGTCGTATTCGAACGTGGCTCAAAAATAGCAACGAGCCTACCCTCTCCTGCAATCCCTGACTTGAGCGACACAATCGCCTGCTTAAGCGCCGTTGGATGATGAGCAAAATCATCAATCACCTTGACCCCATTGACCTCACCCTTGAGCTCCTGCCTACGCGCAATCCCTGCAAATTGAGCTAAACCAGCTTGAATCGTAGCTGTATCAATCCCTGCATGCTTAGCTAGACTAATCGCCATAGCGGCATTGCGCACATTAAACTCACCTTGCAAGCTCATCTGATACACATCACCCTCAAAACTAAACTGAGTTCCTCGAATCGTTACTCCTGCCTCATTAGTAAGCTCACAGGGCTCAATGCCTGAAATAACCGCATCATTAGACGCTCCTAAACCAACTTTCTTCACAGGGCTGTAGCTATCAGCTAACACATTGAGCACATTCGCATCATCGCCATTAGCGAGCACCAAGCCATCTTGCGGCACCGCACGCAACAAATACCTAAATGTCTTAAGGATCTGCTCCAAATCATCATAAATATCCGCATGATCAAACTCGATATTACCTAACACCACCGCCTCAGGCAAGTAATGCAAAAACTTAGACCTCTTATCAAAAAACGCCGTATCATACTCATCACCCTCCAAAATCGTGTATTGAGCCTGCGGATTAAAACGCGCTGTGTACTGCATATTCTTAGCCACACCACCAATCATGTAATTGGGTTGAGGATAATCACTAACTTGACTCGCATATTCAAACAACCAAGTCGTAAGCGACGTCGTCGTCGTCTTACCATGCGTGCCTGTAATCACCAAATTAGACTTACCTTGGAGCAAGTAATGACGCATCGTCTCAGGTAGGGATAGATAGAACTGCTTGCGACTCATCACCGCTTCCACCTCACAATGCCCACGGCTCATCGCATTACCAATCACCACCACATCCACATCTGAAGGCACCTGAGCAGCACCAAACCCCTCGAATAACTCAATCCCTGAATTCTGCAACTGTGAGAGCATCGGCTCATACAGAGCCTCATCCGAGCCAGACACCTCATGCCCTTGATTCTTAAGCGCAATCGCCACCGACCCCATCGCCGTACCCCCAACTCCAATAAAATAAAACTTCATCATCAAAAAACTTACTATTTTTTATTTAACAATAATAACACTAGCCCAATCACCTTATCCTTTTCATCTGGGTGAGACTCTGCAATTAACAAACTAAGACTCGTTAATGTAGCTGGATTTATCTGATTACTATAATCAAATCCAGCCTTATGCAAAAACCAAATAAAACTAAATGCTCCACTACGCTTATTACCGTCACTAAAAGGATGGTTTTTAATAATAAAATAGAGCAAATGAGCTGCTTTCTCTTCTATACTTGGATAAGCATCATTACCAAACACACTCTGAAATACACTACAAAAAACACTATCCAAAGAGCCTTTATTTTTTTCTTGAGCAAATAACGCAGTAGCTTCTCCTTTATCTATGAGCGTTTGCTTAAGTTTAGCAATCCCATCATATAACTCATTAGAGTCTAGCTTAATATCATCTTGTTTATGAAAGACAGGAAAATTAGATTTATCATAATTTTCTAATGAAAACCAAGTATGAGAAAAAGAAACTATCAGCTCTAACACATCATCCATAGGCATATCAACCCTATCTTTGGTTAATAACTTAACCGTATCAACAGCCTCCAAAAACTTAGTCTTATCTTGTGCTAACCTATCCTTATTAATAGTAAAACCTTGAGTAATATGCTCTTTCAAAGTCTGCGTTGCCCAAATTCTAAAATCAGTAGCGCTTTTTGAATTAATTCTATAACCGACAGATATAATAGCGTCTAAATTGTAATACTCTATATTTCTTTTAACGCTTCTACTACCTTCTTTTTGAACAGTTTCCAAAATAGAAACAGTTGCTTTTTTAGTAAGTTCACCATCTTTAAAAATATTTTTGAGGTGCTTTGAAATAGCTGGTTTTTGAACACCGAATAAATCGGCTATTTGATTAATATTAGCTAGTAAAGTCTCTTTATTATTATCACTAATTAAGCTCACTGAGCCTTGTTTAGTTTTATAAATAACTATTTCATTCTGCTGTTTATTCATAATACACAAATTACTAACTCAAAAAAATCGCCGTACCCCCAACTCCAATAAAATAAAACTTCATCATCAAAAAAATATAAAATCAGAGTAAACAACCCTAAACCTAAGTCAACACCAGATAACTAAGGCAAGTTAATAATCACTAGCTACAGAATGGTTGTCCTCTATACTTTATCGCTTATTGAGCGTTCTAAATCCCATTTGACAGCCTTGAGTCGTGAGGCAACTAATTTGATAGAGCCTAATACAGAATCTTCTGCAGGCAAACTACCATATACTAAATTACTAAAGTCATTTAAATAAGTATTCTTTAATTCAGCCCAAACTTTATCCGTATCTTTAAATAATAGAGCTTCTTTAGGGTGATGTACTAACCAATCCTTATTGCTTTTAAGTGTATTAATATCGTCTTGAGCCACCAAAACCAGCATTTCATCAAAATAAAGAGAGTTGAGAAACTCCATGACTTCTGTAACTTGTAATAACTGATGAATATCGTAAATATGACGTATTTTATTCCTTAAATCAGCTATAGGTTGTGAGCTATAAGAAAAACGCACAAGACTCATTATCTTTTCACAAATGGTTCTATTAACGTGTAACACTTGAACCTCAAACGGTAACATACCATACTCTTTGGCTAAGTTTAATTGGTTAGATTCTAGCATCATCTCGTAGATATAAGAGCTAACTGCTTGCTTACCATACGGCTCATGGCGTCCTAACCAAGAGGCTTCAACGATAATAACATCTCTTACCTGACCAAAAATCCCTTTAAACTCATGATTATATTGATAAGCCACTTTTCTAATCATGCCTAATTTATTGGTAACTCCATCTACCGTAACTTCGACTAACTCTTCTGAATTTATTTGAGTAATTTCTTTTAAAGTCTTTTTAAGCTGATTTCCAGAATCTCCTTCTTGCTTTAAGACAACTAAATCAATATCTTCTGAAAATCGCTCTATAATTCCAAAACACTTTGAAAGAGCTGTGCCTCCCTTAAAAACTGCTTTTGCACCTGCTTTACCTGTAAAAATCAAATGCAGAACATACATTACCCAGTAATCCTTTTCGATATAGATAGCAGGAATAGCTAATTGTTGAGCCGTAAACTTAACAGACTGCCTAAATAATGTTGGATTTTTGTGTAGCCTCATACGATATTCCATTTTTGAACTGTCGGCAGCACTTGTTCTACTCCCGATAAGTTATATTTTGTTATTGGATTTAACGAGCGCAATAAAGGCTCTGTTAACTCCCGCTTTCCAGCTCCATCCAGTAAAGCACCTGTTAAAGCACGAGTTGCAGGTGGGTATTTTTGAGCTAAACGAACAAGGGTCGAGCAATCCTTTTCACAGAGCTTAGTAATAATACTCAGTAATCTATAACAAGCATCAATTACAGTCGTATCAGGTATTTTCTTGATATACCTAATGGTATCCAGCAATTGCAACAAAGGAACATTCTCCTTAGTGATAGTATTCTTTTGCTTAACAAAACGAATAGTATAAGGCTCTCTACTAAATTTAGAGCGAATATTATTTTTTCCTATCTCAATTGTATTACTCACCTGAGTAGTTAATCCTAACTTATTGTAGATACTATAGCCCGTTAGATAACCAGTAATCTTACCATTCTCCTCCAATAAATCCTTAACAACCTGATATTCATTAGGCGTTAAAGCACCAAAAACAGTAGACTCAGGCTTATAAAACTTGCCTTTACTTAGCTTACTTATCTTACCAGAAGCAACTAACCTATTGAGAGCTTTAATAATGGCCTCCCTCTTATTCACCTCATTAACAAAATCAGCATAGGTGAAAACATAACCTTTAGGCAGCCTGTCAACCATGTACATTATATAATCAGAGGTTTTCATATAAATAACCTTTAATTATAAAAACAAAAATGTCCAGTTTTTTTCACAATAAACTGGACAAAAAGGATTAAAGAAGCTTTTCAAAAAGCACCGACCCCATCGCCGTATCAACAGCCTCCAAAAACTTAGTCTTATCTTGCGCTAACCTATCCTTATTAATAGTAAAACCTTGAGTAATATGCTCTTTCAAAGTCTGCGTTGCCCATTGACGAAACTTAATAGCACTTGATGAGTTAACTCTGTAACCAACAGATATAATGACATCCAAATTGTAGAAATTGGTAGGCTTGGTAGAAAAATCGGAATTTCCGATTTTTCTCATTGAAGTCTCTTTTTCTAGTTCTCCCTCTTTGTAAATGTTTAAGATGTGCTCGTTAATGGTTGACTTTGCTTTTTGAAATAATTCAGCCATTTGTTCAATGGTCAACCAAACTGTTTCATTCTCCAAATGAGTTTGAATATTAATTTGACCATCTTCTGACTGGTATATAATTAAATTTGAATTCATTTACGTATTTAGAAAGTTATTAGTTATACTTTTAAACTAAAAGTTTGTATAAATCAGAGTAAACAACCCTAAACCTAAGTCAACACCAGATAACTTAGGTAATGAATATTAGAGCTTAATCAACCTTATCTTCAAAGGTTTCTACAAAATTTTTGAGTTTATTAATAATGCGAGATGAGACCTCTCTGCGTTCTTTAAGTTTAGGTTTATGTTCAGGTTTTATTATCTTAATTACATCATCACCTAATGGTAGTTTCTGGGTAAATAAATAATCACCTAAAACCTTTTCTAAACCGAGTATATCGAGATGTTCTGATTGACTTAATTCATTTAAGGTTTGCTGTTTCTTGACTGCCCAATACTCAGCAAATACTACAGCTATATCGTCATCGGAGCTTAACTCTTGGAGCTGACCTGCGATAAACTCCTCAATAAGTTCACGCTTACTTCTCAGCTGAGTTTCAGAGTCTAGCAAGTCATTAATAAGTTTAATTTGCTTCTCTTGCTCCTGAGGGTTTTGACTCTTAAGGTTTCTTAATAGACCTATAATATAACTAACATTAATCTTGTCTCGAGTCATTAGCTCCAGCTCAAAGTCTAAGTCATCTAAGATAGAGACTACCTCTTTTTGATTATCACTCTTAACCTTATCATATAAATCTAGGTACTTACTGCGGTAATCAGCAAATTCCTGCTCAGATAGAGGTAATCGCTTAAAACTAAAATCAGTAAAGCACTCCATCATATTTTTAATTCTAATCAAATTACGGAAAGCCTTGATGAATTCGGCTTCATCTTCCTCGGTTTCTAAATCATTAACACTATCAACTGTAGGTGTAATAGCTAACAGAGCCTGATAAGCTTCATTAAAT
>DGKB01000001.1 GCA_002386905.1 Akkermansiaceae bacterium UBA4581
CAACACAGGCTTGTTTATCAAATTATAGAGAAAGATAAACTTGTTAAGGTTATTAGTCTTTGGACTCATTATGAGTAGGTTTTAATTCCTAAAACCTTTAAGCTTGAACAATCTTCCCTAGTCGCTAATCTTTGGGGTCGGTTTTTTAATTGATGGCTATACGCCACCTAGCTGCGCTAGGTACGTCGATATAAATACCTCCTGTCCAAAATGGCTTTGCCATTGTTGTTTTTTAAAAGTTTTTTTACTTAGTTAAAGGTTATGTCTATTTGAAACAAGCTAACGTTATAGTTGGTTGTTTGCTTTACAGTTATTTATATTTATAAACTGTGGTAGCCCTATCAGGACTCGAACCTGAAATGACGGAATCAAAATCCGTTGTGTTACCAATTACACCATAGGGCTTTTTAGTTTCTAAAGTCTACTGGACTTTGGAGGGCTCATGATTAACCTTTTTTATTTTTTGAATCAAGACCTTTTTAAGAAAAAATGTGCTTCTGTAGACTTCGTTGCTAGATTAAAAATTAGGTCTAGATTTAAAGGTGAGCCATTCTTGGGTTATTGGGTGGTAAAAGCTGAGCTCGCAGGCGTGCAGTTTCATTTGTCCTGCTCGTGTGCCGTTGCCGTAAAAGGGGTCTCCAACGATGGGTATCCCTAGACCTTTGTGATGATATGAGTGCAATCTGAGTTGATGGGTTCGACCTGTTATTGGCTCGAAGAAAACTCGTGTATAGGCGTCTTTTTCTATGGCTAACTTTTTCCAATGAGTGATGCCTATTTTACCTTGATTTTCATCATAAATTTGAATAGGGCGGTTATCAACATCTAGTCTAAATGGTAGCTCTATAGTGCCGCTTTGCTTGTCTGTGACGGTGTCTAGTATTCCGTCTAGTAATGCTTCGTAGTATTTTTTGGTCTGTCTCTCTTGAAATTGGATAGATAGATGACGTTGCGCCACTGAGGTTAATGCGACTACCATGAGCCCTGACGTGTCCATATCTAGGCGGTGTACTACTGGTATTTTTATACATTCGGGGAATAGCTGTTGGACTCGGTGGGTGACGCTGTCGATTTTATCCTCTCCCCTACCTGGCACAGAGAGTAGTCCGCTGGGCTTGTTAATTACTACAAATTCTGAATCTTGATGGATGATTTCTAGTAGTGATTCTGTCATGTACCTGAGCTTTGTGTAATTGGCTTGATCTCTATATTAATTTTGGAAAAATCGTGCTAAATCTTGTGGCCTAAATGTTTTCCAGATGAGTTTGCCTGATGGACTTTGATACGGCTGTGATGTTTGTAGTAGGCGCTGTATGAATGGCTGGCTTTGGCTGTATTCTAATTTCCAGCCGTGGGTGGCTACTTTGGTTAGTTTGAGGCAGAACTCTTGCCATGGCATTTGCTGTGTATGCTGTTTGGTCTGCCATTGAGATAGGTTGTTGAGCATCTGTAAAAACAATTCGTTGGCATGACTGAGGCTAAAATACATAGGTACTGCAGATAATTGAACTGTCTGCACACCAAACGATTCTACCTCAAAACCTGCTTGCTCAAAGCTGGCTTGATTATCTTGCCAGAGGGCTTTATCTAAGATGGTTAATTCTATAAGCTCTGGCAGGAGTAATTGCTGTGCTGGCAGGGCTGTCTGGGAGGTTTCTTGATTTATGAGCTGTTCGTAGATAATTCTCTCTTGTGCAAATTTGGTTTGTATCACTGATAATGATTGTTGGTTTTGTAATAGTAGATAGTGATTATCCAGTAGTGTTAAGGGTTTAAAATGGCTTTCTGAGTTGTTTTCTTCTTGGGTAGTTTTTAATAATTCTTTAAAGTCTTGTTGCGAATTACTGTGCTGTAGCTCTTGTAATGCTTGAAGGTTTATTGAGGGGGTGGTGGTCGATGTTGTTTCTATTGCTGTATCTGGAGTGGTGTAGGCCTGCTCTGTGTTCTCAGCTAATTTAGATGGATTGCTGTGAGCGCTAGTTGATTCATCTGTCACTGCATAGTTGTTATGATTGAGTTTTGTACTGGAAATCTGTTGTGCATGCTGTTGTATTTGCCATTGCTGCCAAGCTTGACTTAGAGCTCTGAGGACAAAGCTGCGTACTTGAGGTTCATTGGAAAATCTGATTTCTTTTTTTGCTGGGTGTACATTGATGTCTACCTGCTGAGGGTTGATGCTTAGATATATCCATGCTAGAGGAAATTGCTGTCTCCATTCTAATGAGTCTAGTGCATCACGTAGAACGTAGCTGAGCATAGCGTTTTCCACGGGGCGTTGGTTGACAAAAAACTGCTGTTGTTTACGTGTCTTTGCCGCAAATGATGGTGGTAGAAATGCGGCTTGTAAGTTAATCCCTGACTCACTATCTGTTTGTTCGAGGCTAATAAGTGACTCTGCTAATGAACTTCCTATAGATTGCCCTATACGCTCTTGGTAAGTTGTTACAGCAGGCCAGTCAAAAATAAGCTTACCATCACGTTTGAATATAAAATGTACATGAGGAGCTGATAGGGCTAGTTGGCGTGTTGTTTTGTCTACTTGACCGCTCTCGGCTCCTTGGCTTTTGAGGAATTTACGTCGAGCTGGCACATTGTAAAACAAGTCTTTGACTTCTATAATGGTTCCGTTGGGTATAAGGATTGAACCCTGCTTAACTAGGTCTCCTCCCTCGATAATGAGCTCATGACCTAGCTGTTCTTCTAGCTGTTTATTTTGATGTTTTTCTTGCTGCTCTTTAGAGGCTATTTTGAATCGTGAGACACTGAGCATGCTTGGGAGAGCTTCTCCTCTAAAGCCTCGGGTTTGGATGTTATGCAAGTCCTCAACTTCCATAATTTTGCTCGTGGCATGGCGCTGTATGCTCATGTGCATATCCTCAAGGCTCATCCCACAGCCATTGTCAGAGACTCGGATTAAAGATTGGCCTCCTTGATGTAAAACAATTTCTATTTTTGTAGCTCCTGCATCTAGTGCGTTATCAATAAGCTCACGCACCACACTTGCAGGCCTCTCTACTACTTCGCCAGCAGCGACTTGTGAGGCGAGTATATCGCTGAGAACTTGAATTTTTGACATCTATTTAAAGGTTTTTGAGCTTTGAAAACTTACCTTATTATTCAAATATATGATAAGCAAGTTTCTTTACTAAAACCTCCATAAAATATTATTGAAATATCTCAAGTCTGCATTTTTATCCCCTACCTCAGGATTTAAAATATAATTGTACTCAACACCTATTCTGAGACTCATCCTATCAATAAAACCCAACGGAAACTCTACAGCATGCTCTGAAGTGATTCGGTTTAAACTTGTTTGGTTGCTGAACATCTCTAGCGCTGCCTCGCTTTCAATTTTTATTTTTTTACGAACATTATAGTAATATCTGTAACCTGCAGAGTAGCCTTTGTCATTCTCTGTACCTGTATTTTCGTATTCTACTTTTTTGCTTAACCCCCCTGCTCTAATAGAAAAACTTTTATTTCTAATATCCTTACCTCTCAAGAAGTTGAATAGTAATCCCAATTCATAAAGCTCATGGTTTCTTAAATTTTGAAAATCATAGGTTTCATAATCTATATTAGTATACCAACCAAATGGAGTGGTTAAGTAACTTTTTTCATAGTCTATATCAAAGTCGTATGATCTTCTTGTGGTTTCCCTATTCCTTTGCCTAAAATCTGCTCTCAACTCAAATTCGATATGAGTGCCAAACTTATTCTTATAATCAATATCAGCAATAAAAGAAATATCCTCTGAGTCTGATCTGCCTTTGCGTCCATTAAAACGCCCGCCTAATTTTAAGTCTAAATCTTTTCTCCACTGAGGTATTAGTTTGACTTCAGGCTTCTTTGGTTTTTTGGGGTTTTCTACCTTAGCCATCTGTAATTGGTTTCTTTCAAATACATTAGTAATTTTGGCTTCTTTAGGTGTAGCTATGACCCTGAGATTAGTCCATGAACCGTTTTTGATGTAAATATCTTGGTCATTTTCTGAAATAAGCCTAATTGCCCCATTGGCATCATAACCTTTTAGGTAAGCCTGTATTGAACCACCTTGCTTTAGACTTACTTGCACCAAAGTTTTAGCTGTTAGTATAGGCAAAAAGCTAACTACACATAAGCAAAAAAGAAAAGGCCGACATCGATTCATAAATCAATGTCAACTTTAGCTTTTATTTTTGAGAAACCAAGTTTTTATTTCTAGATTTAAAAATTAACTTCATCTACTAAAAGTTCCATACGATATTACTGTAGTAAGAAAATTCATAGTCTTCAGCTCCTGCTCCGAGATTAGGGTAATACTCATAATCCAAGCCGAGCTTGAGTTTAAGGTTACGATTGGTGGCTAAAGAAAAAGTGAAACTGTTTTCTAAACTGATAGCATCTAATTCATCTTCGTCTGGGTGAAACTCATAAACTAGATGTTGTTTCAAGCTATCACATGATTTTTTATTAATATATGCAGAAAAATTAGATAATCACCGACACTTTTACAAGCACTCAGTTGGTTATATCATCATTTTTTATAATAGCTTTAAAGTACAAAAAAGCCCAAGTATGCAAAACACACTTGGGCTTTTCGTTAAATACTAAACTTGTTAATTAAGCTAAATAAGCCTGAGCTTTTAATGTGGCAGCTACCTCTTGCTCTGCGGCTAATAGCTCATTAATCGGATCGTAATTACCTGATGTAAGAGCTTCCACAGCGGAAGCTGGCATAGTAACAGCAAAACTCACATCAGCATAGCTAACTGTGAGGGTCTCTATGTCAATTTTAACTTCAATTGTAGCGTCAGCTTGTAACGCTGCTTTTAAGGCGTCTACATCGTCTTTAGTTCCAATCACACAAGGTAAGCCAAGTGTAGTTGAGTTGCCAAAGAAAATCTCAGCAAATGATTCAGCAATAATAGCTTTGAAGCCGTATTTAACCAAGGCTTGTGGTGCGTGCTCACGAGATGAACCGCAACCAAAGTTAATTCCAGCTACTAAGATATCTGCATTTGCGTAAGCTGCATCATTAAGAATATGCTTAGTAATATTACCATCATTATCATAACGTACATCGTAAAAAGCATATTCACCAAGACCATCAAAAGTTACGCACTTCATAAAACGTGCAGGAATAATACGGTCAGTGTCAATATCTGCACCTGGAATAGGCACACCTGTACCAACGATTTGTTTAATAGGTTCAATCATGATTTTGGTTTATTAAAAGTTAAATGTTTCTCTAGCATCAGCAATGCCGCCTTCGATAGCTGCAGCAGCTACCATAACAGGACTCATAAGGACAGTTCTGCCAATTGGACTACCCTGTCTGCCTTTAAAGTTACGGTTAGAAGAAGAAGCACAAATTTGGTCGCCTACTAATTTATCTGGGTTCATAGCTAGACACATAGAGCAACCTGCTGCACGCCATTCAAAACCTGCTTCAGTAAATATTTTATCTAGACCTTCTTGCTTAGCCATTATATCAACAACCTGTGAACCAGGTACTGCTATAGCTTTAACATTAGCGGCTACTTTTTTGCCTTGGATATACTTGGCTACTTCTCTAAAATCAGAAATACGACCATTGGTACATGAACCGATAAAGGCAACATCAATTTTTGTGCCCTTGATTGGTTGTCCAGCTGGAAGTTTCATGTATTCTAAAGCCTCTATGATGCTTGCTTTGTCCTCTGGGTTAGAAGCTTGCTCTGGGTCAGGAATAGAGTCTGAAACTGCAATGCCTTGATCTGGAGAAATCCCCCAAGTCACAGTAGGTTCGATATCTGCAGCATCTATATTTACTACATCATCATAAACTGTATCGGCATCTGAAGCGAAACTTTTCCAACGTTCAAGAGCTACATCCCAATCAGCACCTTTTGGTGAATAGTTACGCCCTTTGAGATAGTCAAAAGTTTTTTGATCAGGATTCACATAACCACAACGTGCACCACCTTCGATGGACATGTTACAAACGGTCATGCGCTCTTCCATGGTAAATTCATCAAAAATATTACCTCCATATTCATAAGCAAAACCAATACCGCCTTTAGCTCCTAAAACTTTAACAATATGCAATGCTACATCTTTAGAGTAAACACCTGGGCTCAATTTGCCAGTCACATTTATACGGCGTACCTTGAGTCCGCCCATCGCAATAGTTTGCGTAGCTAAAACATCACGTACTTGAGTTGTACCTATACCAAAAGCAATCGCACCAAATGCACCATGAGTAGCTGTGTGAGAATCACCACAGGCAATCGTCGTGCCTGGCTGAGTGATGCCTTGTTCTGGGCCTACGACATGTACTACACCTTGCTTACCACTTGCTAGGTCAAAATAAGTAATTCCAAATTCATCTGCGTTTTTACGTAACTCATTAAGCATTTGATCTGCTAATGGATCTGCTAATGGCTGTTGTTGATTTTCTGTTGGAACAATATGATCAACTGTAGCAAATGTTCTTTCTGGAAAACGAACTTTTAAATTTAATTCACGCATCATTCCAAATGCTTGAGGACTTGTCACCTCGTGAATCAAGTGTGTTCCAATTAATAATTGCGTACGTCCATCACTCAAAGTTTTTACACTGTGAGCTTCCCAAACTTTTTGATATAAACTCTTACCCATATTTTTATCTATTTAAAATTCAACTAACTAAAATGGGCTATTAACGACTAAATATCTGATAAAACCCAACTAAAATGTTGGGGATAATGTTCAATTCCAATTCTAAAGTCAAGGCAGTAAGTCTATTTTATCGATTTTTTAGTTCCCAAAAGGATACATCTAGTGTATCTTATTGTTAGTTATGCCCTCTAAAACAACTAAATTTACACGCAAATTACCTGATCACGTAACTGATGAGTTAGTAAGAGTCTTACTACAAGAAACAGAATTTCTTGCATTCAATGATCTTTTTGAAAAAATTTATGAGCGCCTAAAAGCAAGAAATGCTGTTAGTGGTGGCGAAGAGATGCTCCGTCTACGCGCTTATGAAAAATTACAAACTCTCGTAAATCGTGGGTTTATCGAAAAATTTGAAAAATCTTACAAGCAAGTAGAAAAACTCAAAGAATTCGCTCAAGAAAGAGAAATCTTACCTGTTGATTAATTTTTTAACTTAATTCGTTATGCTTGGCCAGTACCTCCCTCTTTTATTACAAGTTATTATTGTATTAGGGTTTGCAGGAACTGCTATCATCCTAAGTATGGTGCTTGGCAAACGAGCTCATCGTAGCGCGATGAAAGATAGCGCTTACGAATGTGGAGCTCTACCTATTGGTTCTGGTGCACCTAAATTTAATGTGCATTATTACCTTATTGCCATGCTATTTGTCATTTTTGACTTAGAGGTCGTTTTTCTCTATCCTTGGTCAGTGATGTACAAGGAAATGATTGGTGAGCACAGTATCGCCTTATGGTCTATGTTAGGATTTCTTGGTTTGCTTACTTGCGCTTACATCTACGCCTTCAAAAAAGGTGGGCTCAACCCCAATGCAGGCGCTGAATAATTGATACTTTAATTATTTTAATAAGATGCCTACTAAGTAATTAGTGGGCATTTTTTATGAAAATACTGACTCATGAATTTTTATATTTGTGGCCCAACCGCCTCAGGAAAATCAAGCCTTGCAATTGCTCTAGCGAATAAAATAAATGGGCATATCATTAATGCTGACGCCTACCAAGTCTATCAAGGACTACCTATACTCACTTCATGCCCGAGTTTAGCTGAATATGCCCAAGCACCTCATCATCTCTATGAATTCCTATCTATTTCAGAAGAGTTTAATGCAGCTAAATATCGACAACTAGCTTTAGCTAAAGTTAAGGGACTGCAGTCTAGCGACAAACCTATTATTTTTGTAGGTGGTTCTGGACTCTATCTTAAGTTCCTTACCCATGGCCCCTCACCTATCCCTGCAGGAGATCAGCAGTTACGGGCAGAACTTGAAACCCGTAGTATTGAAGAACTTCAAGCTCAATTAGAAAAAATCGATCCTCAGAGTTATAATAACTCTAATTTTAATCGTCATAACAAACGCTACCTTATCCGCGCTTTAGAAATTTGTTTAATGACAGGGCAACCCATGTCACAAGTAAAAAATACATGGCAACAAAAAGAAGAATCTATCAATAAAAAACTAAATGGTATCTATTTAAATTGGGAAACCCCTGTGCTCAATAATAAAATAAACCAACGTAGCCAATTTATGCTCGAGCAAGGTGCCATTGAGGAGGTAAGGCAGAGTAGAGCTCAAGCTTCTCAGACTTGCCGTAAGGCTATAGGTTACGAACTCATTGAGCAGCTTTTAGATGGAAATATCACACAAGAAGAATGCCAAGAAACGCTCAACATTCGTACTCGACAATACGCCAAGCGTCAACGCACTTGGTTTCGCAAAGAAAAATGGCTTAAACCTATAAATATGCAAAACACTAACCTTGATGAGCAAGTTAAGCTTGCTATTCAAGCATTTCAAATTTAAGAATATTTCACGATTCAACAAGTTTGATTAACCCTGATTTTTTTATACCCTTCCATGAATAAACTCGACGAAATTATTGCTTATAAGCACCAAGAAATAGAACCACTCCTACTTCAAGAGGAAAAGCTCAAAGCAGCTGCCTTTTTGCGTGATGATTTCAAAGGCTTTAGGTCTGCACTCAATCGAGGTAGTCGCTTCTTAGGCGTTATCGCTGAAATCAAAAAAGCTTCACCATCAGCCGGTGTGATTGACCCTAATTTTGATGCCCTTAAACAAGCTAATATTTACGAGCAAGCAGGAGCTAACTGCCTCTCTATACTCACTGACGAAAAATATTTTCAAGGCCATCTCAACTACGTAGCTCAAGCAGCCAAGGAAGTCACTACACCTATCTTACGCAAAGACTTCATTGTGCATCGAGCACAACTCTACGAAGCTGTCATAGCAGGAGCAGACGCTGTGTTGCTCATTGTAGCTGGACTCGAAGAAGCCAAGCTCTACGACCTCTATCAAGAAGCTATCGATTTACAACTCGACGTCCTCGTTGAAACTCATGACTTAAGAGAGATGGATATTGCTCTTGATTTAGGAGCCGATCTTATCGGCATCAATAACCGTAATCTTAAGACATTCACCACTGACCTTGCCACCACCGAAGAGCTAGCTGAGGAAGTGCCAGATGATGTTCTCCTCGTATCTGAATCAGGTATAAAAACTACAGCTGATGCCAAACGTGTACTCGAAGCAGGCGCCAACGCTGTCCTCGTTGGTGAATCACTCATGCGTGAGAACGACCCCAGCGTACTCATTGAGTCTTTCCTCGATCTAGAATTAGAAACCAAAGAACTCAACGAAGAAGACTTTGAATCTAGTGATAAATTTAGTGAATTTGCCGATTTTGCGGACTTCGAAGAAGATTCAGACAATCTCAACTATGGTTATGATAATGATGATGACTATAATTAACTTAGTGGTTTCAGCGGTTTAACCTGAACCTGCGCTTGCCTAATTTTTATGCCTGACCTCTTCTTTGATTCTAGCGACCCTACATCTAATCAGAGTGACAGGCATCAAAAAAAATCAAGCAAACAAAATTTAGCAAGCAGACTCAGACCGCAAAACCTAGATGAAATCATTGGGCAAGAACATCTGCTCAAGCAAGGTCAACTACTAAGGCGAGCGCTCGATTCTGATTGTTTTAGTTCACTCATTTTTTACGGCCCTCCTGGCACAGGTAAGACCTCTCTAGCTAGATGTATCGCTAGACAAACAGGTGCTAGATTTGAAAGCCTACACGGTGTCGAATCTAATGTCTCTGATTTACGCAAAAAAATAGAAACAGCGCAGCAATACGCACAACTAAAAAATCAAGAAACCATTATTTTTATTGATGAGCTTCATCGTTTTACAAAATCACAGCAAGATGTCCTACTACCCTATTTAGAGGAAGGCGACATTAGATTTATAGGAGCCACTACACATAATCCCTATTTTTACCTTAATGGAGCGCTCATTTCTCGCTCGCAAATCTTTCAACTCAACCCTCTAAGCCATGAGGCAATTATAACCAAACTTAGACAAGCCCTCAGTGACAAAGAGCGAGGTTTTCCTGCAGTCATACCTACACCTATTTCTATTCCAGATAAGGCATTACACCATCTCGCCACTTACGCCGAAGGTGATACAAGAAAAGCACTTAATGCCCTAGAGCTTGCAGTACTCAGCACCGCCAATCAAGAATTAGATAACCAACAATTAGACAGTCAAACTGATAATGAGACCCTAAGTATCAGTCTAGCTGACATAGAATCCTCTATTCAACAAAAAGCTCTCAAGTACAGCGATGATGACCACTACGACATTATCTCCGCATTTATTAAATCCATTAGAGGATCAGACCCAGACGCAGCGCTCTACTGGCTTGCTAAAATGCTCGAAAGTGGGGAAGACCCAAGGTTTATTGCTCGCAGGCTCGTCATCTCAGCTAGCGAAGATATTGGGCTTGCCGACTCAAACGCTCTAAGAGTGGCTAATGACGCTTTTGCTGCCTTTGAATTAGTTGGCATGCCAGAGGGTAGAATCCCTCTAGCTCACGCCACAGTCTATCTAGCCACAGCGCCCAAATCAAACAGCGCTTACATGGGTATTAACCAAGCCATCTCTGATATCAAATCAGGAGAGAGCCTCGCTGTCCCCGAACACCTCAAAACCAAAAGCCGCAAAAAACTTGCCAAAAGTGCAGGCGTCACAGACGCCGAACAAGAGTACCTCTACTCCCATGAAGGAGAGGACAACTACATCCCCCAAGCTTACCTCCCACAAGGAAAAAGCTACTACACCCCCACCCACAACGGCCTCGAAAAACGCATCGCCGAAAGACTCGATTACTTGCGTAAGCTAACCATTACAAATAAAAAAAAATAAAAAGTCCGACGCAACAAAGATTTTAATTAGAGCAGCACTAGTTTGAGTATCGTTTATTCAGCGAAGCTTATAGCAAGCCCTGATCTCGTGCTTTCAACTTTTTTCCAAGTTTTTATGTAACTAAAAGGAAATGTTGAGCCATCATACCTAGTTGCAATTCCAGAAGATATTAGGGTTATAGGTTCTTCACCCTTAGTTTTGCCATTTAATTCCAAATCAACCACACTATTGGTTCCTTTGCTATTAACATAGTTTAACTTTATTTTTTGAGAATTATGATTATTAAGGATAGATTTTTCTTCATTTCCTATTTTAACAACTAATTTAGTAAATTTAACATACTCTACCTTATCGTAATTATATACAGCTACTCCAACATTTGAAGTTTTTCTAAAATAAATTGAATATGTTCCATCTAGAACTGGAAGAGTATAAGAAAAAAGAAAAGGAATAATAGTTTTATTGCGCACAGACTTTTGCCTATCTCTACCTAAATAAAGATGTATTTTAGGTTTAAACCCATCTTCAGATACCAAGATCTCATTACGCATTGACGATGCATGAATAAAAGTTTGATGATAAAATCCACCTAAAAGTAAAATGCAACCAAGGAAAAAAATCCCTAAAATTGATAAGGAAAAATACATAATTTTTTTTATGAGTACGTTTCATGTTTCTTATATTACTTATTAAATAAAAAATACCTAGAAAAAACCTTTAGTTGATGCTGGATAGTAGGCGCTTAAGGCGAAGCTTTTGAACAATCTCTTCGATGTTTCCTATATCACTTATTGAATAAAAAAAGTCTTAGTTTGCTTGAGATACGAGGCGTTTAAGGGTTGGCTGTAGAGACCTACTGCCACGCCCTTAAAGAACGATGTAGATTGAGTAAAATAAGGCTTTTCAAACCTCTTATAAAAACCATAAAAACCTTTAGTTGATGCTGGATAGTAGGCGCTTAAGGCGAAGCTGTAGAAACCTACTGCGAGTCTTAAGGAACAACCTAGACAGCATTAAATAAAGGTTTTAGCCAACTCGGTGAATATCTTGCTTGTTGGACTATGTTTAGGTTTAAGCGCCGCCGCCGGCAACCCTTGATCCGCTTGCTCTCTTGTCTGCTCTTCGAGTGGGACTTGAGCCAATAGTGGTATTCCTAGTTGCTTAGCTTCCCTGTGCCCTCCGTCTTTGCCAAAGAGGTAGTATTTCTTGCCGTGTTCGCATTCGAACCATGCCATGTTTTCGATGAGACCTAGTAAAGGCACGTTGACTTTTTCAAACATGCTGACGGCTTTTCGAGCATCAATAAGAGCTACTTCTTGCGGCGTAGTTACAATAATAGCTCCTGTTAAATCGACCGTTTGCACAATCGTGAGTTGGATATCACCTGTCCCTGGAGGTAAATCTAAGATGAGTATGTCGAGCTCTCCTTCAAAGTCCCAAGCGACATCCTCTAAAAATTGTTGGGTGTAACGTGTGGCTAGAGGCCCACGCACAATCACGGGAGCGTCGTCTTGGAGCAGTAACCCCATAGACATGAACGCTACTCCATGTGCTTTTTGTGGTATCATACGGTCGTTGTTATCGACATAGGGTGTTTCTTCGTTACCCATCATGTGCGCTACAGATGGTCCATATAAATCACAGTCACAGAGTCCAACTTTGAGCCCTTGGGCTGCTAAGGCTACAGCCAGGTTAGTTGCGGTGGTTGATTTACCTACCCCGCCCTTGCCTGATGCAATGGCTATAACTTTTTTAACACCTTTTAAAGGCTTTTTCCCCATGGCTTGAGGGGGCTCTTTGATTTCGATGTCGACTTGGGCGACTCTAATATCTTCCATGTTTTCAAGAGCTTCTCTGATTTGACCGTAGAGTTGCCTAGGAATGTCTGCATCACGGGTTTGGATGGTAAGTTTAACAGTTACTTCATCATCTTTAATATCGATACTTTGAATAAGTCCAAACGCGACAATATCTCGAGAGAATCCAGGGTATTTGATAGTTTTGAGTATTTCTAAAATTTGTTCGTTATTCAAGCTCATGTATAGGGTATAAGCTGAGCCTTTTAAAATGACAAGTTGAGACTTTTTAAAATAGGTGAAATTCTAAATATTCTAGTTAGATTCAATTGATTTATTAGTTAGGTTATGGTACATGAAATGCATGAATTTAGCTCAATCTACAGCAAAAAAATCTACTCAAGATTTAAATCTTCAACTTGGAGACACTCCTTTTGAAGAAGCTCATTTGTTAGAGCAGAAAAAATCTAAGACATGGGCAGCAGGTAATCACGCCGTAACTTCGTCTCTTAAACATGTATTTTCACAGGCAGACCCTCTACGTGGGACTAAGGCTTTACTTGGCTTAAATCAGTTTGGTGGTTTTGATTGCCCTAGTTGCGCTTGGCCTGACCCTGATGAAGAGCGTGCTATAACTGAATTTTGTGAAAATGGTGCCAAAGCTATTGCTTCTGAAGCTACTAGTCGCACTATTACTGCTGACTTTTTTAAGAAGTATAGCGTCGATGATTTACTAAGTAAGAGTGATTATTGGTATGAACAACAAGGTCGACTCACTCAACCTGTTATTCGTAGAGAGGGCGCGACTCATTTTGAAACTCTTGAGTGGGATGAAGCTTTTCAAATTTTGGGTAGTGAGCTCAAATCTCTACCTAGCAAAGATGATGCTATTTTCTATACATCTGGACGCGCAAGTAATGAGGCTGCATTTTTATATCAGCTTTTTGTGCGTAAATTTGGTACAAATAATTTACCTGATTGCTCAAATATGTGTCACGAATCGAGTGGTGCTGCGATGACTGAATCTGTAGGCATAGGCAAAGGCACCGTAACGCTAGATGATTTCAAGGCGGCTGATATTGTATTTTGTATTGGGCAAAATCCAGGTACTAATCACCCTCGTATGTTAAGTGCTCTTGAAAGCACAGTTGAGAATGGAGGTAAAATTATCGCAGTAAATCCACTGGTAGAAGCTGGTTTATTAGGCTTTGCTCATCCTCAAAAAATTTCAGGAATGCTTAATAAAAGTACTTCACTTGCGAGTGAATATTTACAGGTTAAGCCTAATGGTGATTTTGCGCTGATTCGTGGGGTTAACAAAGCTATTTTTGAGCTCATCAATACTAAGCAGGGCCTTGTCGATTGGGACTTTGTAGAGAATGAAACCCAAGGGTTTAAAGCTTTTGAAACAGCTGTGAAAGGCACGAGCTGGGAGGACATCGTTGCCAAATCAGGCATCAGCAAAGAAGTGATCAAAGGTTTAGCTCAAACTATCGCTAAAACTAAGAAGCGTATTATCACTTGTTGGGCTATGGGTATCACGCAACAAAAAAATGCAGTTGCTACTATTCAAGAAATTACTAACCTGCACCTCATGCTCGGAGCTATCGGTAAAGAAGGCGCAGGTTTGTGCCCTGTTCGTGGTCACAGTAATGTTCAAGGTGATCGCACCATGGGAGTTTTCGAAAAGATGCCAAAAGAGTTTCATGACCGTTTAGACAAGGTCTTTAAATTTAAATCCCCACGTGCTCACGGCTATGATGTTGTTTCAGCAATTAAAGCGATGCACGCCGAAGCTGGGAAAATTTTTATTGGTTTAGGCGGGAACTTCCTCCAGGCATCTCCTGATACACGTTATACAGCCCAAGCTCTAAAAAACTGTCGTCTTACAGCTCATATCGGCACTAAATTAAATCGTGGCCACCTCGTCACTGGAGAGATTGGTCTCATCTTGCCTTGTTTAGGTCGTAGCGATGTCGACCATCAAGCAACTGGCCCACAATTTATTTCTTGTGAAAATTCTATGAGTATTGTGCATATGTCTAAAGGCACTTTAGAACCTGTGTCAGATAATCTTAAGAGTGAAGTGGCGATTATCACGCATATTGCTCAAGCAACTCTACGCTCAAATAAAAGTTTGCCATGGGAAGTTTGGCGTAATGATTATGACCAAATTCGCAAGTCTATTGAGCAAACTATTCCTGGTTTTGAGAATTTTAACGCTCGTGTCCGTCAAAACGAAGGGTTCTATCTCCCTAATTCGGCCAGAAATAGAGTGTGGGAGACACATACTAAGAAAGCTAATTTTTCTAATTATGAATTAAGCTCTTTTGAAGTAGCTCCTGGGCATCTTATCTTACAAACCCTACGTAGTCATGATCAGTATAATACTACTGTTTATGGTATGCATGATAGGTACCGAGGTATTGCACATGCTCGCCGCATCATCTTTATCAATCCTGACGATTTAAAAGAACTAGGCATCAAGCCTATGCAGTTTGTAGATATTACTAGCCATTGGGGCGATGAAACTCGTACTATTGTTAAGTTTCAAGCTATTGCTTACGATATGCCACGTGGCGCTGCTGCAGCTTATTTTCCTGAAGCTAATCCTCTCGTGCCTATTGATAGTATTGCAGATATCAGCTTGACTCCTACTAGTAAAGCGATTGAAATAAGCATCAAACCTAGCGTATAAGCATTTTCCACCCCTCTTAACCTCCTTATTTATTATGTCTTCTATCTCACCTACTACCTCCGATACAGCTGTTATTTTTGGTGGAACTATTGCCATTGACCACGTTAAAACACCTGAAAAAGAGGCCTCAAACCTTCTCGGCGGTTCTGCATCTTATGCGGCTCTAGCAGCTAGCTTCTGGAGTGACAAGACATCCCTACTTGGTGTTATTGGTAATAATTTTCCACAAGAACACCTAGACTTATTTACTTCTAAATCGATTAATTTAACAGGTATTCAAAAAGAGGACCAAGCTTCTTTTGCCTGGTCTGGTGAGTATCATGAGAACATGAATGATCGCACCACACATTCTGTAACTCTAGATATTCTAGAAAATTGGTCAGTGAATGTACCTGAAGATTTAAAGCCAACACCTGTACTCGTTTTGGCTAATATGTCTCCTATCAATCAGTTAGAGATGCTTGCCCAGTCCACAGCAGAAAAAAGCTATATTATCGCAGATACCATGGACTTATGGATTCAAATTGACCAAGAAAACTTACTCGAAGTCATGCAAAAAATTGATCTCTTTATCCTCAATGATTCTGAAGCTAAAATGTTTGCTAATACTAACAACACAATTGAAGCAGGTGAATGGTTACTAAATAAAGGACTTAAATCTATCATTATTAAACATGGTGAATACGGTGCTACATTATTTCATAAGAATCACAATCAACAGCGTGATTATCAAATTTTACGTATTCCAGCCTACCCACTAAGTAAAGTGGTTGACCCTACTGGTGCAGGCGATTGTTTCCTTGGTGCGCTAGCTGGAACTCTTGCCTCACAATCACAGCTTAACCCTAAACTTGATGATTTATTTGAAAGCATGGTTAACGCAACAGTCCTCGCGTCATTTGTCTGCGAAGATTTCTCCGTTGAACGCCTAAAGAGTATTACCTTCCAAGATATCCAAGCCCGTCGCAGTGATTTTCTTGCGACTATTCACCCTAAATTCTCTGTATAAACATCAACTTGTGATTGAAGTTTAATTTACGACTACCTATACCCCAAACTATGATGAGAGTTTCAAGAGAAGAAGTAGAGATTTTGTCTCCTGCTGGTTGTTTTATTTCATTGCAAGCTGCTATTGATGCAGGTGCTGATGCTATTTATTTTGGCTTGGCTCAACTCAATATGCGAGCTAGAGCTAGACGCTCATTTGAGCTCAAAGATTTGCAGGAAATTATGGAGACTTGCCACCAAGGTGGTGTCAAAGGCTATCTCACTATGAACACTCTTTTGTATGATCATGATTTACTCATGGTAGACAAGATGCTCGAAGCTGCTAAAAAGTATAATGTTGATGGCGTGATAGTTTCAGATATTGCCTCTATTCAAAAAGCTAATGAACTAGGTATTGAGGTTCATCTCTCAACTCAACTCTCACTTTCTAATTCTAAGTCAGTTGAATTTTATGCTCAGTTTTGTGATCGTGTGGTGCTTGCGCGTGAACTGACGCTACCTATGATTAAAAAAATCAGAGAAAGCATCGTCGAAAAGCAAATTAAAGGCATCAAAGGTGAACTTATTGAAATCGAAGCTTTTGCTCATGGAGCTCTCTGTATTGCTGTATCTGGCAGATGTGGTATGTCACTATTTAATTCCAACGCATCTGCTAACCGTGGTGCTTGCGAACAAAACTGTCGTAAAGAGTATAAAGTCACTGATGTTGAAACAGGCAAAAGCCTTAAAATTGATAATAACTTTGTGATGTCACCAGAAGATATTTCAACCATTGATTTTATGGACGAGTTTCTTGATAGTGGTGTACAAGTACTTAAAATTGAAGGGCGAGGTCGCTCACCTGAATATGTGGCTAAGGTTACACGTGCTTATAGGGAAGCCGTGGATGCTGTGTATGATGGCAATTATGGAACTAAGTTTGTCAGTGATGCTTATGAAGAAATTTCTTCAGTTTATAATAGAGGACTTTCATCAGGCTACTATTTAGGCAAAGACCAAACTTGGTCAGCTGCTCACGGCTCAAAAGCCACTCACCAAAAAGTATTTGCAGGAAAAGTGAAGCATTTCTACAACAAAATAGAAGTAGCAGAGATTGAAGTACAAGCTGGAAGCATCAGTTCAACTGACACTATTATGATTCTTGGGAAAAGCACGGGGATTGCAGAAATTAAAAATCCTGAATTTCATCTTGATGGCAAGCCTGCGCCAGAAGCCACTAAAGGTGACTTAATTTCCTTAAAAGTTTCTAAAAGAGTTAGACCCGAAGACCAAGTTTACATCATTAAAGAGCTAGCTAAAGTTTAACAATGGTTGAAATTAGACATAAGCGTTTTGAATGCATTGGCTGTTGCCTATGTGCTGAACAAGCCCCAGACTACTGGAAAATGACTCCAGATGGCTTGGCTACGCTTTGCCAAATTAAAAAGCACTATAAGCGCCATTATTATACCGAAGGCTGGGATCATGATTACAATAGGCTCAAAATTATTGCTGACGCTTGCCCAGTGAATATTATAAGTGTGAGTAAATAATCATGCCTAGACGTTCATCAAAAACTCGGACATCCAAAAGCCTAGCTCGGCAATCTACTCAAATTCATAGCAGATTAAAATGGATTATCTTAACCACAGTCGTCCTAGTCTGTTTAAGTTCTTATTTATTGAGTTTAGCTTTTTATTATAATGGGAGATTTTTTCGTCAGGCAATCACTCCAAAAATTCAAACACCTCAAGGTGGAGAAATCTATTTTAACCGACAAATCTATGGGTTAGGAGCCTTTACAGCAGAAAAGTCATTTATAAAATGGGGAGAGCAATCTTGGCTAGATGAACTTTATTTAACTCATGTTTCTTTTTTAACTTCTCCTTGGGATTATTTGCTCGCTCAATCTAAACTGATTGCCAAATCTGCTATTGAAGCAGAAAAAGTAACGATTACATTTAAACCTCAATTTTCATACAACTTAGCTACATCTAATAACTACACTGCTCAAGAATCCATACTCTTTAACCTTTTTAACAAGTATTTCCAGGCTAGCGAATTAGTAAGCCAAGAACATTCAATAAACATACCCAATGAATTACGTTTATTGGGCGAAGATTTTAACCTCAAGCGTTTATCGCAAGGAAAAGTCCAAGTAAAGCTCAACAACACTAATTTTCATTTACATAAAAACCGACACTTAGCTGCTAAAATTAACTCTATTTCAGGCTTATTAACTCAGCATACCTTAGACGCTAACATTGATGCTTTTAGTTTTAATAATGATACTGATTCAAGTATTAACGCCAACATAAATCTCAATCTTTCGAATCAAGAAGCTCTCATTCAATCTGAAATAAAAACAACATCTATAGCCTTTATCACCAAATCAAAGAGTGACACTGCTTGGCTACAAGGAAGCCTAAGTTTAGCACAAGCTAAGACAAACGTTAAATATTCTGGCGACTCTATTAAGTCTAGCACTGATTTACATTGGCAAGACAATCAAAATATAATCCTGCAATCAAGAGGTTTAAAGCTTATTGAGAGTAAATTAGTTAATCAAAGTTTCAAAAAAAACTTAGCTAAATGTTCTGGCTATATCTATAAATCACCTACTGAGCTCAAAGGCGCTATTACTAATTATCAGTCTAATTATGATTACCGTATTGTGGGTGATTGGCACTTAGATTACACTAAACACGCTAATGGAGCACTAAGTGGGACTATGCAACTAGGGATACCTAGACGTGATGCTAAGCGCATACTCACATCAGAAGCTTATCAAAATAGTTCAATTGACAAGGATAATGCTTATCGCTGGGTAACATTTGAACTCTCAGGCTTCTTGCATAACGCGCAAGACAATATTCAGACTCTCATCAAGCCTTAGGAATAAATCTTTTCAAGACACAAAAAACTCTGCTACCTCAAAGGTAAGCAGAGTTTTTTTATTTAATATTTTTTAGGAAAATGGAGCCAGATATCAGATTTGAACTGATGACCCACGGATTACAAAACCGTTGCTCTACCACTGAGCTAATCTGGCCTTCCTAAGAAGTGGATTTGGTATACCTAAATCAGAAAAAGTTGTCAATATATAAGCTTAAAAAAAGTTAATTATTTTTACGTTACAATTTTAATGTTCAACTGCGGCTCCAACTCCTTTTGGAGATCTAATATTTTCTACTAAATCCTGAATTTCTTGGCTTGGCGCCGGAGTGAATCTAGCTACGGTAAATGACACTATAAAGTTTAATATCATTCCTAAAAAACCAATACCTTCAGGTGTGATACCCCATAAATACTGACTTGGCTTACCTCCTAAAAATTGAAAATAAATAATATAACCTAGTGTAAATAATATGCCAGTTAACATTCCCGCTATGGCGCCCTCTTTATTCATACGTTTAGAAAATATGCCAATGAGCAAGGTAGGGAAAAATGAGGAAGCCGCCAAACCAAAGGCAAACGCCACCGTCTTAGCAATAAATGCAGAGGGCGGATTAATACCAAAGTAAGCAGCCACAACAAGCGCAACAAATGAAGCTACCCTTGCGTAATTTATCTCTTCTTTATCACTTAGACTAGGCTTGATAATCTTTTTCATCAAATCATGTGAAATAGATGTAGATAACACTAATAATAATCCTGCTGCAGTTGAAAGTGCTGCAGCAATACAGCCTGACATAAGTAATCCTATCACCCATTTAGGTAAGCCTGCCATCTGAGGGTTGGCCATCACCATCACATCATTACCAAACCATAGCTCATTAGGATTTGAGTTATCTATTTCGTTGGTTAAGAGTCTTTGCCCTAAACTGCCAAGCTCTAGAGAGCCATCTTTGCTAGCAGATTTATAGGTGGGCTGTTTTCCCTTAAATACGGTGTACGTATTTTCTTGAGATTTAGCAGGGCCAAAATATTGAATTTTGCCATCACCGTTTTTATCAACCCATGCCATTTGCTGAGTTTTTTCAAAGTCTTTAAACCAAGTAGGCACTTCTTTATAATGCGTTTGATGCAATTCCTGAATGAGATTAACTCTTGAAAAAGCGCCAATTGCAGGTGCTGTTAAATAGATGACCGCTATAAACAATAATGTCCAACAAGCCGATTTACGTACTGCAGCAACATCCTTTACCGTAAAAAACCTCACGATTACATGTGGCAACCCCGCAGTACCGCACATCAAAGCTGCTGTAATACAAAACATATTAATTTTAGACAACTTGCCAGAGGTGTATTCTTGAAAGCCTATTTGAGTATTTATTTCGTTAATTTTATCTAAAAAAGAAATCGGCACCGCATCTGGATCTCCAGCAGTAAAATCTCCAATAAGACCTAACTGAGGAATCATATTATTAGTAAGGGCGATAGATATAAAAATAGCTGGTATTGTGTAAGCAAATGCCATCACGCAATATTGAGCTACTTGAGTGTATGTGATCCCTTTCATCCCACCTATTCCTGCATAGAAAAAAACAATACTAGCTCCAATAACAACACCTGCAGGTATGCCAATACCAAATAATTGAGAGAAAACGACACCTACACCACGCATTTGCCCCATAATATAAGTCATGCAAATAAAAATAGCACAGACGACAGCTACCCCACGTGCCATCCTAGAATAATACCTATCTCCTACAAAGTCAGGCACAGTTGCCTTACCAAACTTTCTGAGATAAGGAACCATGAGAATAGTCAACAATACAAATCCGCCTGTCCATCCCATTAAAAACCTAGAAGCATCATAACCACTTATAGCAACAGCTCCCGCCATGGATATAAAAGTTGCAGCTGACATCCAGTCAGCAGCTGTAGCCATACCGTTAGCTAAGGGTGACACGCCCCCTCCAGCAGTATAATACTCTTTAGTCGATCCAGCTCTAGACCTAATAGCAATAACTATATAAACAGCAAATGATAAGCCAATAAAAATAAAATTAATAAGTTTTTGGTCCATAATCTTAAGCCTTAAAAAAATTAATTATGATATTTTTTATCTAGTTTATTCATGCCTATTGCGTAAATAAATAGTAATAAAATAAAGACGATGATTGATCCTTGCTGAGCCATCCAAAACCCAAAAGGTGCGTTCCCTACTTTAAAGGCATGCTCATCTAGCCAATCGCGCCACAATATACTGCATCCTAAGCTCGCAATGAACCAAATAAGTAGCAAACTAACTACTAAATTTAAACTCTCTTTCCAATGTGATTTTTCTTTAACCATAATAAATTTATATTAGTATAATATGGTACATATTCTTTTTTCAAATGCACTCTTTTAATCTAATATTTTAATTATCTCTGCTTTTATGGTCGACAGCATCACGTAACCCATCCCCTAGAAAATTAAAACTAAGTAATGTGATGGAAAAGAAAATAGCTGGATAAATAAGGATTTGAGGTTGCACCTCTAAATAATTGGCGCCTTCTTTGATAAGAGTTCCCCATGAGCTATTGGGCGGCTCAATACCTAATCCAATAAAGGAAAGCGCTGATTCTGTAAGGATAAAACCTGGTATCATTAATGTACTATAGACAATAATCGGGCCTAATAAATTAGGAATAATATACTTACATATAATGCGTATATGTGAAAGACCTAGGCATTTGGCTGCTAATACAAATTCTTGCTGCGCTAAATGAGCCGCTTGAGTCCTAACTATACGTGCTGTATTGAGCCAACCAAGAGCTGTTATAGCTACGACAAGTGGTACTATATTTCCATAACGCATGACGGCGTCTTGGCTCCAGCCCCACTCATTAATAAGAAAATCAAGTACTTTAATTAGATCAGTTTCAATAGCTTCTTTAAATAAAATAACAATAACCAAAAACGGCATCGCTAATAGCCCGTCGACGATTCTCATTAGTATTGTATCGACTTTATTTCCAAAATAACCAGCTAATGAGCCATATATTAAGCCTATAATAACAGTTATGATGGTTGCTATTAGCGCCACGAGTAATGAAATTTCCCCTCCTGACAAAATACGAGCCAATAAATCTCTACCAAGATGATCCATACCTAGCCAGTTTTGTGCAGAAGGCGGTGCAAAAATTTGCTTTAAATCTTGAGCATTAGGATCCATTCCCCCATCAAAAAATAAAGGACTATTAAGTATTGGGCGTCCTATAAAACATAGAAATAAAATTGCTATTATCGTCCAAAAGCACGTCATTGCGACACGATTTTTTTGAAAAGATAACCAGGTTCTATTGCTTGATAGTTTGGGCATAGTAATTAACTTATAACAATCCTTTCCTAAGTTGAGGATTCATCAATATAATGAGTAAATCTGAAATAAGGTTAGAGCCAGCAATAATTATCCCATAAAACATGACTAGACCTTGCAAAAGCATATAATCTTGAGAAGTTACACTGTTAACAAAATGCTGTCCCATCCCCGGCACCTGAAAAATGCTTTCAATCACAAATGAACCTGTGATAATTGATGCAAATGCAGGACCTAAATAAGTAATTGTAGGGCGTAAAGATGGGCGCAAAGCATGTTTAAACAATACGCTCATAGTCGACGCACCCTTGGCCTTTGCTGTACGTATATAATCTTGAGCTAATACCTCAATAACTGAGCTACGTGTCAAGCGTGATACATAAGCTGCAAGACCTAAGCCTAAGGTAATAGTTGGAAGAATCCAATCGCTAGGACTTGACCAACCTGCTACACTCATCCAACTAACATTTTTAGCTAAAAACACCTGAAACAAAGGTCCTAAAACAAAGGCTGGCACGCAAATCCCAATAACTGCAATAAACATAGATATGTGATCAATCCAATGATGCTTATTAAGTGCAGAAACAAACCCAATAGGAATACCTAAACCCACACCAAATATGAATGCACTCACCCCTAGCATAAGAGAAATAGGAAAAGAGGTTTTAATTATTTCTGAAACTGAGTAGTTTTGTAAACTATAAGAGGGCCCTAAATCACCCTGAAACACTCTTTTCCAATAATCTGTGTACTGAAAAAATTTATGCTTGTTTAGGCCGTAATTTTCTTGAAGCTGGCTTTTAATGTGATCCGGCATAGCCTTATCACTTGCAAAAGGATCGCCTGGCAGCCCTCTTACCAAAAAAAAGGTAGCTGAGGTCAAAATAAAGACAATCAACAATGTTCCTAAAACTCTACGAATAATAAAAAATAGCATGACACCTAAAAATCATTATTTAATAAATAACTCATAGAGCCACCATGCCACACCGCCTATCATAATTAAACTAAATATAATCATAAATAAGCTAATTTTTTGGCTCGTTATTTCTTGAGAGAGCTCACGCTTACTTAATGATACTTCATGAATATATTGTTCTTCAGACTCAATATAACTTTGCGAAGGCGGGATTGTCATCTTTGCCTCCAGCTCTTTGATAGGCTGAGCTTTTGCTTTTTTTTCTAACTGTTTGAGCTCATCTTGCAGCTTTTGATAGGCGGCATCAACCTCCTCTATATCGGTTAATTTTTTTTTGATGCTCATATTACACTAAACCTAAAATAATAATAATTAAAATAGCAAAGCCAAATAACGGCAAATGAAACCAAAAACCTTGTTTTACAAAAAAAACTACCTTGTCATTAGAAGCTGTGTTTTGACGTTTAATTTTTTGACGAAATACGGTGACATGCTGACTGTGTCTAAATTCTTTTTCAGCATCTTCAAATGCTTGGCTTGCTTGACTCACAAAGCTCTTTGCATCATCTAAGCTAGTTTTGATTCTATCATTACTCCATTCTTCGACACGTAAATCTTTCATTTTTGAGCGCCAATGCCTGAACTCCTCTTCTGTACTTCTAAGTTTTTCTAAATCTTTATTTAAGCTTAATAGTAAGTCCTCCATGAGAGGTAGCGATTCAATGAAGCCATGCTCAACCTGCTCTTTGTAAGCTAAAAAAGCTTCTTTTTTTTGAGTGATTTCTTGAATTTCTTGACGCTTTTGGGCTAACTCTGCTTCCTTTTGCTTAATTTGCTCAATTTGAGCCTGAATCACATCGACACTAACCTCTTCCTCATGAGAATTTTCTTCATCTATAAGTAATCCTTGGCTTTCTTCTTTTGATTCAAACATAACTTTATAAATATCCCACGTTAAGAGCTAAATAATTAATTAATTTTCTACTAAAAATTATTTAAAATTTGCTTATAAAGAAACTATCAATGGGCAAAATAATTGTCAAACTATTTACCACATACTTTCAACACTCTTTTTAGAGGGATTTTCTTTAATTACAAAAGTTATTATTGGCTTATAAATGTTTATTGACTCTTGATAAGCTAAGCTTTTACATATTCCCATGTTAGCAGTAGATTTAACTCATATTTCTAAATATTATAAAAAAGAGTTTTTAACTCATTTATCTAGTCGCTCTAACACTCCAGCTTTGGATAATTTGTCTTTATCTATTCCTGTAGGGGAGACTCTGGGCATTATAGGTCCTAACGGCTCAGGAAAATCGACGTTACTAAAAATAATCTTAGGCTTGGTGACTCCTAATTCTGGACAAGCTTTAATTTTTGGTAACCCCGCTGAGAGTATTGAAGCCAAAAAACTCACTGCTTACATACAAGAGGAGCAAACATTTGATTTAAATTTGAAAGCTTCAGATATTATTCAGTTTTTTTGCCTGCTCGCTAAAATTCCAAAATCAAAGCAAAAAGCTATCATTCAACCTCAATTAGACGCCTTTAATTTAAGTGATGTTTACCACCAAAAACTTCGCACTTATTCCAAGGGCATGGTTCAACGACTTGCCATCATTATAGCGACTCTCCATCAACCTAAATTAATGATATTAGATGAACCTACTTCTGGCATGGATCCTTCTGGGGTTAAGCTTATGTATGGACAATTAGCTAAATTAAAATCACAAGGCATGACATTAGTTATTTGCTCTCATGATTTAGCTGATTTAAATCAAATTTGTGACACCACATTAATCTTACACAAAGGAAAACTTATATTTCATGGAGGTGTAATTGATGGTAAAACTCAATATGGAGATTTAATCGAAACTTATCATCATTTTATTAAGCCATGAATCCAATTTTAGCTATCGCGACACATACATTTAAACAGGGAATCAAACAAAGACTGTTTATCATTTCTATTGTAATTGCTGCGCTAATCTTTGTGCTCAATAATGTTGGAGTTACTTACACTAACAACCCTTATCAAAATTGGATGAATCAAATGCGCTTCCTGCAAAGTGGAGCTTTGAGCGCTATTTTTTTTCTAGGTTTGTTTACTAGTGTTTTTGCTCTTTGTTTGATTATTTATCAAGATATCTCATCCAAACAGATTTTTCTCATACTAAAATACCCTCTGCATTGGGGGCATTATTTATTTGGACGCTATTTAGGCGGCTTAAGTCTAATAATGTTAAACACCTTAGCGCTTAACATTATTACTTTGATTGTTTTCCCTATTAAGATTCATTATCAGTTATCAGCTGATTTGGCGGAGGTTGCTTACCATGCATTGCCCTCAATTATTAGTAATTTTGAATACAGCGTGCTCATTGAATTTGCTAAACTTGCCATGTTATTAAGTGTATTTATAGTTTTTACTATTATCACACATTCATTTATTAATTCTTTAATTTTAGGTTCTTGTTGGTTGCTTGGAGCAAGCTTCAAATATGACTTATTACTGTTAGCTAAACAGTATTACGGAGCAGACTCTTTACTGTACCTAGCTGCTAAAAATCTAGGACTGATTTTCCCTGATTTAGCGGCTTACTCACTAGACCTTATTCATTTAACCAATGAGAGCGCTTCATTCACGCTTGTCATACCTCTGATAGCTTCTAGTATCATTATCAGCTCTTGCTATCTAGCATTAGGTTTTTTAAGCACCCTACTAAACAAAGCTTAGCTATCACCTAAATATGATGAAAACCCTTATTAAATCTACTTTTGCAAAATACTTAAAGTTCCATTGGGGCTTATTATTTATTTTGAGCATTATTAGTTTTTTTAGTTTACAGACTATTGAAAGCGCTGCTCGACATTTTGATCAAGGTGGGTCTTGGTTTGCTCAACGCCAACTACTCTGGGTTGTTTTAGGTGTTTTACTTTGCTTAGCTATTAGTGTTGTCGATTACCATAAACTTAAGCGCCTTATACCTTATTCTTACATACTCGGGATACTTTCTCTAATAGCTTGTATATTTTGGGGAAATGCCACACATCAAATCGACTTAGGCATCATTGCTTTTCAGCCCGTGCAATTTGCTATATTAACTACTCTCTTGTTTTGCTCTTATAGCTTTGAGCAAGTGTGGGAATACGATGGTCGATGGAGCATGATTGCTAAGTTATTGATTATCGGGATTTTTGCAACTTTACCACTCATTCTTATTTTACTAATTGGAGACACTGGCACAGCTCTAGTTTGGCTACCCTCTTTGTTTATTATGCTATTAATTACCAATTTTCCTTGGCGTTACTTGAGCTTAATTCTTATTACGCTCATTGCCTTGCTTCCTATTTTATACTATTTTGTCCTGCCTTTAGCGCCTGAAAGACCTCAAGAACGTATTAAAACTTACATAGCAACTATTAACCAAGAAAAAGTTGATATAAACAATGATGCCTATGCTCAACACTATATCTCATTAGCCATTGGCAAAGCTGGATTAAGAGGCACTGGCTTAAACAGCACTGTGGAAGACGGGTCTATTCATGCACAAAAGTACATTCCCTGGAAAACGGCTCACAATGACTTTATATTTGCTGTTTTTGCAGAAGAGCGCGGATTCTTAGGTTCTCTCTTATTGCTTATTCTGTACGCTTCGCTATTAATCGCTCTTCTATTTATTTCTATCCAGAGTCAAGATATCTTTGCTTCTTGTTTTACGAACTTGGCTGCATTTTGGTTTTTTTCTCATATTTTTCAAAATATTAGTATGTGCTTATTACTTATGCCTATTACAGGAGTCCCGCTACCTTTCATGAGTTATTCTGGTACATTTACTATTACTTGTTTTGCTATCATTGGAATCGTGCAAAGCATCTGGATTCATCGCAAACAAAAGCTTGCAGATAAATCATCTAAAATAGACTTATTAAATTTAAATAAATTCGCTAGCCTCAAATAAAAATTATCAAAAAAACAGCACAATATAGACAAATAAACTGATATCAGCCGTTGCATATTTAAATAAATGCGACTATTATGAATCAAACAAATGCATCATCTAATTCTTATAAATCTATTCATTTAATGGAAAATAGCACAAAAAGACCCTCTCTTTTTGCTCAGCCTCAAGTTGAATTAAAGATTGATTGGGAATCATGGATACGTGAGTATTCTCCTAAATTAATTCTTTTTGCTCGTGGTCAAACTCGAAGCCAAGAAGATGCTCAAGATATTTTCCAAAATGCACTTATCAAACTGCATAAAAAAGTTAGTGAAAAAACATTTAAAGGCGATGAAAAAGCTACATTGTCTTATATGTATACACAAATTAGACGCGAAGCTATCGATTTAGGTCGTAAAAATGGACGACGCCAAAAACGAGAAAACTTCTCTCAAGTGGAGCTTGATATTGATCACCAGCAAAATACGCATGGTTGGAATCAAAACAATAAAATTCCAGACGAAACCTTAGAGCTTTTACACTCTATGTTAGCAGATTTACCTGAAAAATTTTCCCAAGTTATTCACATGAAAATTTGGGGTGAGCTTACATTCTTAGAAATTGCTAAAGAGCTCAAATTATCGCAAAATACCGTAGCCTCCCGTTATCGCTATGGCATGCAAAGTATGAAAAAGCGCCTAGACCACTTGAATCAGCAAGGCAAGCTTGAATTATCCTAACATTAACACCCTTATCAACATGAAATCTCTTATTCAACTTATTTCTCAGCAAAGACAATCACAATCAAACATTGAAAGTATCATCAGTGATGATTTTTTAGAAGCCTCATTGAAAGAATTATCACTAAAGCCTAGTGATGAAAAAGATATTCAAAAATGGCTCAATATGCTAACACCCGAACCTCTAGAAAACACACCTAAAGCAGTCAAACTAAACTTTAGTATGATTAGCCAAATAGCTGCAGCTGTTATCATTGGAGTTAGTCTCGCCGTGCTTACACCAAAATTTAACGCGAAAAGTACAGATAATATCGTAGCCAAATCTGTCGCTTCTTTTTCTGATGCTTCTACTCAAACAGTTAACTCTGCACAGTTGACCGATAAGTCAGCTTTAATTTCTAATAAAGACATTGCTCTAGCAAAAAATTGGATCAAAGATTCTGTTCGAACACAGTCCGCAGGCATCTACGAAGCTGCTAATGGTAACCTTTATCACGCTGTAGAGTTTAACTACCTTGAGTTACCTAGTCGTAATGGCACTGTAGAACCTAGAATGGAGTCTAAAACAGAATACATATTTATACCTGTCAGCGAAACTTACTAATAATTTGTAAATTCAATTATGAAATATTTTTGCCTATTCATAAGTATAGCAATACTTCAGCTTTACGGATATGCAGAGCAAAGAAAAGTATGCTTAGGCATAAAAACCAAGCCTCTCCCTGCATGGGCAGCTGAACAACTTAATCTGCGTTATGGAGAAGGACTATTAGTTAAGCATGTTTTAAATAATAGCCCTGCAGATAAGGCTGGATTATATAACCATGATATTATCACTAAAGTTGATAACCAAGTAGTTGGCACCCCTGAAAATTTAAGGGACCTTATTTGCGATAAACAAACTTTAGATAAAGTTAATCTTAGTATTATTCGCCAAGGCAATCCCTTGTCCATTGAGGTGACTCTAGATCACAGCGCTTTCACCCTTGCAGAAAAATCTAACGCTAATGAGCAATCTAATGAATCAGTTAGCCCTCATGAGCCTCACCTAAGAAAAAATCAATCTCAATCTAATACCATAAATTTAGGTGAATCACAGCAACAAATACGTCAACAAATACAGCAACAAATGCAAGCGTTTCAAAATCAAATCAGTCAGCTATTTAGTGATGATTCTCACGCAAGTTTTGCTGAATTAAAAAAACAAATGCAACAAGATTTTGAAAAGTTCAAAGCTAATAAAAAACAGCAAGGAAGATTCCAAAGCCATCACAGCAGTAGTTTTCAATTTATGGATCATGAAGGTGTGATAAAAATTAAAAATCATGATAATACACAAACCATTATTATTTATGATAAAGATAGAAATATTTTATACAAGGGGGCTTACCCAAAAAATCAAGAAGAATGGGATAATATGAACGCCAATGCAAAAGAGCGACTACTAGAATTAGATCTAAAAATAGATCCAGAAACAGGATTTGTGACAGCTCAAATCGCCAGCTAAACTACTTCTTCGTTTTAATTAAAGTTAATTCTAGCTAAATACATAGTTAATTACTAATATTTAGCTGTGTATAATATTGAACTGATTAATCTAATTTGGATGGTTATTCCATTAATCATCGTTGGATTTTTCTATGCTAAATGGATAGAAAATAAAAAAGAAATAGTTTGGGCAAGTAGCCGAATGGTTGTGCAGTTAATCATTTGTGGCTATGTTCTAAATACCTTATTCTCTCAAGAAAGCTCATGGGTAGCTCTAGCCGTGATTACTGTGATGGCAGGCTTTTCCACCTTTACCGCATTGCGCCCTCTTGATAACAAGCTAAAAACTAAACAATCCTACACCTTAGTATTAATTTCTTTGCTCATTAGTGCCTGTTTACACCTATTTCTTATGCTTCAGCTAATCATCAAAGATGACCCCTGGTACAGTTTACACCGTCTCATACCTCTTTCTGGTATGGTATTTTCAACAGGTATGAACGCTCTAGCTATAGGTATCGAACGTTTTAGTAAAGCTTATGAAGATACCTGTGATTTTATAGACTCTCGAAAACAAGGATTCAAAGCAGCTCTTATTCCTCAAATCAACAGCCTCATGGTAGTGGGACTAGTATCTCTACCTGGCATGATGACAGGCCAAATTCTATCAGGAGTGGACCCACTTATTGCTGTACGTTATCAAATTATGATCATGGCGATGCTCCTAGGAAACTCCGGCATCTGTTTAATCATTTATTTTAGCCTTAAAGAAAAAATATTAAGTAACAGCAAAATAAATACATTTAAGTAATATAAAATGCTTGTAGCTTAGTTTTATAATTAGTATTTTGTATCAGATTAAATTTTATACTTATACTCGTCTTTTTTTAAATATCATTACATGAAATTAACCATTCTTTCAAGAGCTCCTCAATGCTACTCTACCCGTCGTCTAGTCGAAGCAGCCAAAAACAGAGGGCACGAAGTTCTCATCCAAGACCCCTTGCGTTTTGCTATAGAGATGGAAGAAGGCGAACCAGACCTGTATTATAAAGGCAAGCCCATTCAAGTCCCAGATGCTATTTTACCTCGTATTGGTACATCTATCACACGCTATGGAACCACTGTTGTTCGTCAATTCGAGCAAATGGATGTTTACACACCAAATACAGCAAGCGGTATTGGAAACTCACGTGACAAATTGAGAAGTCTTCAAATATTATCACGTCATAATATTGGTATACCCCGTACTGCTTACGTTAGCCACAAGACAGATGTAGCTGATGCTATTGACCGAGTAGGTGGAACACCTGTCATTATTAAGCTCATTGAAGGAACACAAGGAGTAGGAGTGATTCTTGCTGATAAGCCAGAGATTGCCAAAGCTATTATCGAAACATTGCACAGCGCTAATCAAAACGTTTTAATTCAAAAATTTGTAGCAGAAAGCAAAGGCAAGGATGTTCGTGCTTTTGTCATTAATGATCGAGTGGTTGGAGCTATTCGCAGGACAGCTCAAGGGCAAGAATTCCGCAGTAATGTACACCGTGGAGGTATTGCTACAGCTATTAAATTAGAACCCGCTTATGAAAAAGCCGCTGTTCGAGCCGCTCAAATTATGGGCTTAAAAGTATGTGGTGTAGATATGCTAGAGGGTGTAAATGGTCCGCAAATCATGGAAATCAACTCATCACCTGGCCTCGAAGGAATCGAAGGAGCTACTGGTCTTGATATAGCAGGAGAAGTTATTGATTTTATTTGCAGCCAAGCCAATATGCCAGAGATTGACTTAAGACAGCGACTCACCGTAAGTAAAGGCTACGGCGTGACTGACATTACTATTCCTCAAGGTAGTATTTTTATCGGTCAAACAGTCGCACAAACAGGCCTTCGAGAAAAAGACGTTGTAGTATTAACCCTTAAGCGTGGCGACTCTGTAATTTCTAATCCAAAATCTTCTCGAGAGCTTGAAGCCAATGACACTCTACTTTGTTACGGAAAAGTAGAAAACATGAAATCTATGCTCTCTGAAAAACCTAAGCGTCAACGTAAATTGCAGCCTTTGCCTTCAACCCCTGTTACTGAAGGCGCCATTAATGAAGAAAATAAAACTTTATGAGTAAACCTCTGCGTAAAAAGCAACCCATTGGAGTTTGGTCTAGAAAAAAAATTAAACCAGGTGAAAGAAAGCGTGTCCTCCTAAAAGCAGGGGAAAGCTTTACTGGAACAGAAGTCAACCTACCTCTCATGGTTTGGAGAGGCCTAGAAGACGGCCCTGTACTAGGAATCACTGCAGCAGTTCACGGAGACGAAGTCAATGGTACCGGTGCCATTTTAAAGCTAATTCAAGACCCTCCTTTTGAATTAAAACGAGGTTCATTAATCCTTGTTCCTGTTATTAACATTATGGGCTTTGAAAGACATAGTCGTTACACACCTGATCGCAGAGATTTAAATCGTACTTTTCCTGGTAGTGAAAAAGGCAGTTTGACAGGGAGGCTTGCTCGACTCATCATGAAGGAAATAGTCGGACGTTGCGACTATATCGTGGATTTGCATACAGCCGCTGTTCGCCGAACAAATTTTCCCAATGTACGTGCAGACATGAGTAATGAAGATTGCGCAAGGTTAGCTAAAGCTTTTGGGGCTGAAGTCATTGTAAATAATACTGGACCTGATGGCTCATTTCGAAGAGAAGCGTGCAAAGCAGGATGCCCAACTATTATTCTAGAAGCAGGCGAAGTTTTAAAAGTTGAATCCACAGTACAAGATATGACTCAACGAGGGCTCACCCACATCATGACTGAATTAAATATGATTGATGTTACAGATAAACTTCGCCCAGATACTTCACCTCATCAAATGGTCGTACAAAACTCTAGCTGGGTACGTGCTGGCAGTGGAGGCTTCCTCACTTTTCATGTGGCTCCAGGAGAAACCGTCGAAAAAGGCCAACCACTAGCAACCAACACGAGTTTGCTGGGCAAAGAACATGAAACTATTATTAGTCCTCATCATGGAATAGTACTCGGTATAACAACTATGCCTGCTGTTTCACCTGGAGACCCTATTGTTCATATAGCTTTACCAAATACAAAAAAACAATTTCTCTCACTCGAAAAAAGTGTAGAAAAAATAGAAGACGACGCCCTTGAAAACCAGGTACGGAATCATCTTGCCACCAGTATTACAGTTGTAGAGCACTCTGTAGAAGAGCAAATTGAAGACTATCCTGAAAATTATACTGAATAAAAAATATGGTGATTATTGGATGGAGAGAATGGGCAAGCCTTCCCGATTGGGGGTTAGAACTTAAAGCCAAAGCTGACACCGGTGCTCGCAGTAGTGCTATTGACTGCTCTAGTATTGAGGAAATCGAAGGAAACCAAGTACGCTTCACTATATGTGTATCAAGAAAAAACAATAAATATATCACTCTAGAAGCACCTGTTGCTATGCGCAAACATGTGCGTAGTAGTACAGGACATGGGCATGATCGCTTATTTGTAGAAACTACATTAAAACTCGGTAATATAGAGAAAAAAATTCTTATAAGTCTCACGTGTCGTAAAAAAATGATTCACCGTATGCTACTTGGACGTGAAGCTTTGGCTGGAGACTTCTTAGTCGACAGTAGTATTGATCATTGGGCGACTCCTAAAAAAGCACCAAAAATAAAGCCACCTCGCTAAAGCTACCTATATTTATCCGTATACCTACGAGCACTCTTAATTTGCTCTTTAGTCTCTAAACAGCATTTTCTACGACTACGAATCCAGTCTACACAGTCTATATTTTTAGGAATAAATCCAGCTTTAGCGCACCAAGCTATGATGAACTGCCCTGTTCTGCCGCAGCCTGCCACACAATGAATCACCACAGCTTCACCTGCCGCATGATGCTTATCCATAATGGCAATAAACTCCTCAATTTGCTCATCACTAGGCACTCCATAGTCAGGAACATGGATAAAATAATAATCTAAATCCTTAGGCACATCTTTACGATTATCAAACTCGCAAACATTCACTACTGCCTTAACTTTATTTTTCTTGATTAAATCAAAAACATAAGGATCTGGCCACCAACATGCGGCAATAACATCATCTACTATCCATGTAAATGGCTCTGTTCTCTCTGGTTGTCCTTTAAGAGGCCAATACCAAGGTCTAATTAATTTAGACATCATGAATTCTACTAGTAATCAAACTTAATTAATACAACTTTCAAATCAAACTTCGAGCAAAAAGCATCGCCTCTTTGCGGTTTTCAAATTTGATTTTACCGTCAAGTTGGCTGACATATGTAAGGCTAGTTTGTGTTTTTTCTACAGCTACATATTTCCATGATTTAGCCATACAATACTTCTTCCAAATATTTACTAAATTCTCGCGACTATCAAAATCAACCACTAAAAATTTACGTTTAATAGCTAATGAAAATTTCTCTTGCTCATGTTGTTTAAGTCGATGAGGCACATTGCGTGAACCAATTTTTATGCCTGATTTTTTGCCCTTAGTTAAATTTTCTACATGTTTTTCCTTCATTATATCAATTAAACGACATCACTTGCCATAAATGTATATAAAACATCACGCTAAACGACAAAAAATCAACGATAGGAAGAAGATTTCAAGTATCATAGGTGAATTGAAGTTAATTAAAAGAATGATGATAAATAAGAAAATGAAAGTTTTAGTAAGATTAGAGTAACTGCGTTACTTTAATAAAATAAAAGAAGCCATAGCTCTTTTGCCCTTATGCTGCGTTGTTCCCTTAACTGGTATGCATATACCAGTTGGCTCTCACGCCTTGCCTAAGAGCAAAATACCTTATGGTATCATTATTTTTTTTATCGTGTAGTGTGATAAAACATCTAAATAACCTTAAGAGTTAAGCTTTATTTTACTTAAGTGCTGACTCTATATCCTCAATAATATCATCAATATGCTCAATACCAATAGATAAGCGTATCAAACCAGGTGTAATCCCTCCTGAAGCTTGCTGATCAGGGTTTAACTGAGAATGAGTTGTCGAGGCTGGATGAATAGCTAATGACTTAGCATCACCTACATTGGCTAAATGTGAAAATAGACTGAGTTTTTCGATAAATGCCTTACCTGCATCCTGCCCACCTTTAATTTCAAACGTCACCACAGAGCCACCTTTTCCAGACTGGTATTTTTGATTCTTAGCGTACTCAGAATCATCTTTTAAACCTGGGAACTTCACCCATTCCACCTCTGAATGTGATTGCAAATATTCAGCCACATTGAGTGCGTTTTCACAATGCCTTTGCATACGCAAATGCAACGTCTCAATACCCTGTAACACATGCCAAGAATTATCTGGAGATATACAGGCCCCTAAATTTCTAAGCGGCACAGTTCTCATGCGCAAAATAAAAGCTAATGGTGATAACGGCTCTGGTAAATCATGCCCCCAACGTAAACCATGGTAAGAGTTATCAGGTGTATCATAGAGAGGATGCTTGCCAGCCGCCCAATTAAATTTACCAGAATCAATCACAATCCCTCCAATCGCAGTTCCGTGCCCCCCTAACCATTTTGTGAGCGAGTGCACCACAATATCCGCTCCATGCTCTATAGGTCGACACAAATAAGGCGTTGAGAAAGTCGCATCCACAATCAATGGCAATCCATGTGCATGAGCCACATCTGCAATGCCCTCTAAATCCATCACTTCAGATGCAGGATTGGAAATAGTCTCTGTAAATACAGCTCGTGTATTATCATCAATAGCAGCCTCTATCTCAGCAGGATTATTAACATTAACAAATTTAACTGTAATACCCAATGTTGGTAAAATATCATTAAATTGAGTATAGGTACCTCCATACAAGTTAGCAGAAGAAACAATATTATCACCTGCTTGAGCTAAATTAATAATACTATAAAAAATAGCAGATGTCCCTGAGGCAACTGCAAGACCACCGAGCTCATGCGCGCCTTCAAGTAGAGCCACTCGTTTTTCCAATACATCAGTTGTAGGGTTTTGCAACCTCGTGTAAATATTGCCTAATTCTTTAAGAGCAAATAAGTTCGCTGCATGTTCAGCAGAATCAAATACATACGAAGCAGTCCTGTAAATAGGCAAAGCTCTAGAATTAGTAGTCGGGTCAGGCTGCTGACCACCATGTAAGCATAATGTTTCTCGTTTCATAAAAAAAACTATATAATGCATTCTTTGGAGAATAAAGCCTAGAAATCGGAAAAATACTGTCCAAAGCCTTAATCACAAAGCTAATTGATTATTTAAATTATCAAAAGGTTCTGATTGTTGTTTCACAACAATTTTGAGCTGTTAAAACAGCAATATTAGGCAGAGAAGGATTATCCTCGTTGCTTTGAATTTTTAACGTTCTCTGCTTGCTGTCAGGGCATAAAAAAACCTCACACAAAATATGCTAACAAAGCTAAGCTCTTATTTCAAATATCTAAGGATTATCCTCGTTGCTTTGCAACGACGCTCTGCAAGCTTCTCTCGCGTGCGCTCGAAGGAAATTATCCTCAGCTTGTTGACACAATCTGAGTTGCTGCAGTCGACCCTCCCGCTGTTTTACAGCGGTGGTCGAAATCTTCTGTGCTCTCTATCGAGAGCATAAAAAAAGCACCTCATAAAGAGGTGCTTTTTTATATTCTGATGGTGGGCAGAGAAGGATTCGAACCTTCGTACACTTACGTGAGCAGATTTACAGTCTGCCGCCTTTAACCACTCGGCCATCTACCCAATCATCAGGAGCAATCTTTTTACCGTTTTATTTATTTAAATCAAGACTATTTTAAAAAATAATTCTAATCTAATAGTTCGAGTTGATTTTCTCCTACCTTAAGTTCTCCACTAGTCAGTATTCTCGCTCTTAATCCACCGCGACCCTTGAGAAAATCTTCGGCTCCCTCTCCGCAGGCTTCATCCATCCAGTAGCAAGGAGCACACTCCTCGCTTCCTCTGAATTTAACTCCATTAATACTGAACTCTTTACCGATGAGGCTGTTTAAATCCACCCCTTGCGTCATGACATTACGTCTCACCGCAGATATAGGGTACTCTCCTTTAACTTCTTGGCTCAAAGCATCGTAAACTGCGCAGTCAAAAAAAGTAATTTGACCTTTGAAATCTTCTTTGAGGTCATAAAACCTATCCCCTACTATACCTTTACTTTCTATGCACTTTATATTTTCTTTTTCTATAATTGGGAAATCTAGTGAGCCTATTTCATGGCGCCCACGGTAATTGTGCCCTTCTGATATATAAATAGCATTGATATTAATTTTCATAATTTAGTCTTTTTATTATCCTCCAATATAGCTCATTTGATGAGCCCTTCATTACTCGTAACGTTCTCCCCCTTCGGGTAAAAGAACTCCACTTCATTACGTCTTTTGTCTAAACTCTTACGCTCACGCTTAGAGTGTTCTATCTTTATTACCCTCCGATATAGCTCATTTCTATCTTAGGGTCTTTGGGTATGGTTTTGTCAAATCTAATTTCTGAATAGCGGTCATCACGTTGCTGCCAGATAGAGCTAAATTGAGCTGTGAGAAAACTCACGAGTTCATCATCTGTCTTGCCTTGTTGCTGGATAATAGGCTTGAGGTCATAACCTACAGTACTAAACAAACAAGTGTAAATCTGTCCATCTGCTGATAATCGAGCACGATTGCAATCACCACAGAAAGGTTCACTAATCGAAGTGATGAATCCTATTTCTGTCTTTGTATCAGTAAATTTATAACGTTTAGCGACCTCGCCTACATGAGCTGGGTTGACTGGCTCTAAGGGAGCTATCGTTTGTAACTGTTCTAATACTTGCTGAGTATCAACGACATCACTAGCTTCCCAACCATTGCAGTTGCCTACATCCATATACTCAATAAACCTTAGTGGCACACCCAGTTCTCTAGCTTGATGAGCAAGAGCCAAGACCTGACCATCATTCACACCTTGCTTAAGTACTGTATTAATTTTTACATATAGACCAGCTTCTTGGGCTGCTATAATACCTTTTAAAACATGCGACACCTTAGCTTTGCCTCCATTCATTTCACTAAAAATAGCATCATCCATCGCGTCTAAACTTACAGTAACTCTATCTAACCCTGCGGCTTTAAGTTTTTTAGCATATTTAGGTAGCAGCAACCCATTGGTGGTCAGCGCTATTTCATCAAGGCCTTCAATTTTGCCTAATTGAGCAATGAGCTGGTCAATATCTCGACGCATGAGCGGCTCACCGCCTGTGAGTCTTATTTTTTTCACTCCTAAGTTCACACTGGCTTTAGCTACTAGGGTGATTTGCTCGAATGACAAAATTTGCGATTTTGGTAAAAACACATAATCCTTATCAAACACTTCTTCAGGCATACAATAACGACAACGTAACTGACAACGGTCCGTCACAGAAATACGCAAATCGTGTAGCCCTCGATTCCTCTGATCTACCACTCTACTCTGTATGTTGCTATTTGCAGCTTCTGGCATGTTATTAATAACTTTTTCGTACTATGAAATTGAGTATAACTAACCAAATAATAATGAGGATTAGTCCTCCAGTTTCATTAGTCTGTTGCACCATCTCTGTACCATCTTCAGTCCAAAAGTTTGCAATATTCAGACGACTCCAATGCCAGTTTCCCACATCATCTTGTAACTTAAAACATAGAGCCCCAATAGAAAAACCTAGTGCTATACCTGCTCCATAGAAGCTTAACTTCTGCTTCCATGCTAAAAAGCCTAAAATAGCACAAGCCAAATACATCAAAACCCAACTCCACCAATCGGCATTGTTATATTGAGTAAAATCATTGAACTGCACGAGCATAAACACAAGAAAGAGAACACTCCCTACCCATAAACCTATACTCGTTGATTTACCCATAATACTTTATTTAATTATAAATGATTAATTAACTAGTGAGTTATTGTTTTAAAAGATTCACTAGATAATAATTTAGAGAATATCTGCAGGACTATACTCAGCCGCTTGCGGACAATTGGCTAATTCAGCTGCAATTTGAGATACAAAGTACTCTACTTGACTAACGGCTGCTCCTGTTTTTTGGCGACCTTCGTCAACCCATACTTGTAACTGAGCTTCATCAAACGGCAATCTGTCATCCTGCGCCATACGTTGGATCAAATCATTATGACTGATTTTACCAGCACGCAAATCATTGATAGTTGCTACGGCGAGCTCTTTGACCACTTCGTGAGCTGTCTCACGACCCACACCCGCTTTAACAGCTTGCATGAGAATCGTGGTTGTCATTAAAAATGGTAGATAATACTCATTTTCCTTAGTGATGACTTCTGGGTAAACTTCCATCTGTTTAAGCACAGTGAGGAAAGTCTCAAGTAAACCATCAATAGCAAAAAAGGCATCTGGCAACATCACACGGCGTACCACTGAACAAGAGACATCACCCTCATTCCATTGGTCACCTGCAAGACCTGTTGCCATAGTAAGATAACCCTTAAGAATCACATGGAAACCACACACACGCTCACAAGAGCGAGCGTTCATTTTGTGTGGCATAGCACTAGAGCCAGTCTGACCTGGAGCAAAACCTTCCGAAGCAGTCTCATGGCCTGCCATCAGGCGTAATGTCTTGGCGAGCGATGTCGGAGCTGATGCGAGCTGCACAAGATTAGCAACTACCTGATAATCTAATGAGCGAGGGTATACCTGACCTACGTTGGTAAGTACCTTATTAATACCTAAATGACTGACTATTTTCTGCTCTAACTCAAGCACTGCCTCACTATTTCCATCAAACAGGGATAACTGATCCATCTGTGTCCCCACAGCACCCTTGAGACCCCGAACAGGGTAATTTTTAATAAGCTGATCGAGCGCTTGATAGGCAACTAATAACTCTTCACCAAACATCGCAATACGCTTACCCATGGTACTAGGTTGAGCAGCTACATTGTGAGTTCTTGCAGTTACCACGATATTCTTCCAAGACTCTGCACGTTGCGATAATTGATTCAAAGTAGCGAGCACCTTAACCTTGAGTAACTCCAACGAGCGGTAGACTTGCAGCTGCTCTACATTCTCAGTGAGATCACGAGAGGTCATGCCCTTGTGGATTTCCTCATAACCAGCAAGGTCAGTGAATTCTTCAATACGAGCCTTAACATCATGACGGGTAATGATCTCACGATCTTGGATAGATTTTAAATTGACCTGATTAATGACTGATTCGTAAGCCTTGATAGCATCAGTATTGACATCTAGACCTAAATCTTTTTGCGCTTTTAATACAGCCACCCAGAGCTCTCTTTCTAAAATAATACGACCTTCCGCTGACCAAATAGCAGACATTTCTTTAGTGGCGTAACGTTGGGCTAGAATATTGGTAATTTGGCTCATATTTAAAATAATTATCGTTAAAAAAGTAAAGAGATTTATAATCCCAAGCGAGCTTATCTAAGGGTAATTCAAAGCCTTTGACAAGCCCACAAAGTTTGAAAATGAATAATCTTGATTAACCCGCCAAAACACCTTAGTACTCTTAGCAATTAAGCGTGCTTTTTCGGTACCTTTTAAAATAATTATTATTATCTATTATGTCTAATCCTATACGTGTTTGTGTTACTGGTGCTGCTGGTCAAATCGACTACAGTTTGCTCTTTAGAATTGCTAGTGGCGAGATGTTTGGCCCTAACCAACCTGTCGCTCTTAACCTCCTTGAAATCACTCCAGCTTTAGAAGCCCTCAAAGGTGTCGCTATGGAGCTTGATGACTGCGCTTTTCCCCTACTTACTGACATCGTGATGACTGACGATGTGAATGTGGCCATGACCGATGTCAACTGGGCACTCCTCGTAGGTTCTAAGCCACGTGGTCCAGGTATGGAGCGTGCTGACCTTATCAAAGACAACGGTGCTATCTTTACCTCAACAGGCAAAGCTATCAATGATCACGCTGCAGCTGATGTACGTGTAGCTGTGGTAGGCAACCCATGTAATACGAACTGCCTCATCGCCATGAGCAATGCTCCTGACGTGCCTAATGACAGATTTACTGCGATGACCAGACTCGACCAGAACCGTGCCATGACTCAACTCGCTCAAAAATCAGGCACGACAGTCACAGACATCAAAAACATGGTTGTTTGGGGTAACCACTCAGCTAACCAAGTACCTGACTACCTTAACGCAACTATCGCAGGCAAACCAGCGACTGAGGTTATCACTGATTTAGACTACCTACAAAACGAGTTCACTCCAACAGTAGCCAAACGTGGTGCGGCTATTATTGCTGCTCGTGGAAAATCATCAGCTGCTTCTGCTGCTAATGCGCTCATCGATCATGTAAAAAGTCTCACGACTCCAACTCCAGAGGGCGAAGTATTCTCAGCTTGTGTGAGCTCAGATAACAACCCTTATGCTGAATCACTTGGTATCCCAGAGGGACTTATCTTTAGTTTCCCATGTACCTCAACAGGTAATGGCGACTACAAGATTGTCGAAGGTTGGGAACTCGACGACTTCCTCAAAGCTGGCATCCAAAACAGCATCGACGAACTCACCGAAGAAAAAGAAATTATCAGCAACTTGCTTAAATAATTTCGCCAACCATTCTTTAAGTTATTAGTTTAAAGAAAATCAAGCCAGTGAGATGTATGTCTCTCTGGCTTTTTGGTTTAAACTTATTGACAATTAAACAATATTTTTCCTCCCCTTTTCGGTTGCTGAGCATGAGTGAGGGCTTGTTGGTGTTCAGCTAATGGGTAAGTGGCCGCGACTGGTTGTGAAAGCTTACCTGCTATGACATAGTCAGCGAGCTGTTGATACGTCTGCTGTATTTGCTTATACGGTGTCTGACTCAGCCACTCTGTGACCCAGAGTCCATGTAGGCTAATCCCTTTGAAAATTAGAAACTTGTTTGGCACTTTGAGGCTACGTAAGCTCATCGCGCCATAAGTCACATGCTGCCCTTTAGGAGCTAAGCAATCCATGAGGTGTAGTGCACTATCGCCCCCCACCGCATTCATGGCTAATTGTGGCTCTACAGCGTTGGTGAGTGCTAGCACTTGGGATTTGAGGTCTTCTGCATCCACGAGATTAATATCTCCTCCTAAATGAGCAATTTCAGCTAGAGCTTCCTCACGACGTACAATATTAATGGTCTTGATGCCTAGTATTTGCGCGAGCTGAATCACAGATTGCCCTACACCTGAATTGGCGGCATTTTGTATAATCCAGTCACCTGCTTTTAAATCCACAAAACTGGTCAGTAATTGCAAGGCTGTGAGTGGATTAACCTTAAGCATCGCTGCTTGCTCAATAGCTAATGCCTGAGGAACTTTAACTAGGCTATCTGCTGAGCAAATCAACTCTTGCTGCCATGTCCCGACACGCTTGATAAATATCACTCTATCTCCTGCTTGAAATAGCTCTGATTGCGAGTCTAGTACCTCAGCAACTCCCTCAATACCACAGGTACTTGGTAACTCTGGTTTGACCCCATAATAACCTTGCACATAATTAATATCAGCAGGATTAATCGCAGACGCTAGCACACGCACCTGCACCTGCCCTGACTCTAAAGCAGGCAATGGTAGCTCTACCAACTCCATGACCTCTTCAGGCTGACCAAAGCTTTTGAATTGTAGGGATTGCATGATAAATATAAGGCTACAAAAAAAGGCGAGGTTTTTCAACCTCGCCTTGTTGCTAATTTACTTAGCTATTCGATTTTCTCGTAAGTCTTAGAGACCTTCTGAGATAAGAGCAAGTGCTTCGGCTGCACGGTTTGAGTAACCCCACTCGTTATCGTACCAAGCACCGATTTTAATCATACCACCTTCGAGTACCATAGTACAACCAGCATCAAGAATTGATGAGTGTGGGTCGCCTACGATGTCTTGAAGTACAAGTGGTAATTCAGTGTAGTTAAAGATTCCTTTGAAGTTTTCAGTAGCTGCTGCCTCGGCAAATGCTGCGTTGACTTCTTCTACGGTGACTTCTACGCCGTCTTTGAGTTGCGCTACAAAGTCAGTGAGTGAACCAGTTGGAGTTGGCACACGGTATGAGTTGCCGATAAGCTTGCCTTTGAGCTCAGGGATTACCTCACCAATAGCTTTGGCTGCGCCTGTGCTACTAGGGATGATGTTGATCGCAGCTGAACGCGCACGACGTAAATCTGAGTGTGGTAAGTCTAAGATTTTTTGGTCATTGGTATAACTGTGGATAGTTGCCATGATACCTTTCTCAACGCCCCATTTATCGTTGAGGATTTTTACCATTGGTGCAAGACAGTTAGTCGTACAAGAAGCGTTAGACACGATGTGATGATTATCAAAATCATAATCTTGGTGGTTGATACCAAGACACATGGTTAAATCGGGATCTGAAGCAGGCGCTGAGATGAGCACTTTTTTAGCTCCAGCTGAGATGTGTTTGCTACTGCCCTCACGTGAAGCAAAGAAACCTGTAGATTCAAGTACAGTGTCAACACCGAGCTGACTCCAAGGAAGCGCTGCTGGATCTCTTTCTGCAAGGAGTACAATTTCATGACCGTCAACGATGATAGCGCCTTCTGCGGCTTCTACTTCGGCGGCAAAGATGCCCTGAGTTGAATCGTACTTGAGTAAGTGAGCGATTGTTTTTGCATCTGTTAAATCATTGATTGCAACTACTTTTGTAAGTTCACCTTTGTTGAAAAGCGCTCTAAGTACGTTACGTCCAATTCTACCGAAACCGTTAATTGCATATTTTGCCATAATTTAATAATCTGAAAGTTTGAAGCAGCAAGTTAGGTTGCTATAAGATGAAATACAAGTAAAATTTAAAGTTAAACTATAAGAATCAAAACACAAAGTAAATATTACAAGGCGTTTTGATGATTAATACGTATTGATATTTGGCGCTAAAAATTGTTTGATGTAATTTATATTTTTTAATACTCTATTAAAATTCACCGCGAAACGTACAGCTAGCTGTGGGTGTTTCATCAATCTTAATTTCATATAAACCAGGAAGTTGATCTTGAATTTTAGTCCAAAACCAAGCCGCCATAATCTCTATAGTTGGGCTTTCTAGTCCTTCTATATCATTAAGATAGCTATGATCTAATTGTTCTAGTAATGGAGCCATCGCATCTGTAATGCACTTGTGATCGTAAATCCAGCCTATCTTAGGATCTACTTCTCCATAGATACTAATATATACCTTGAAACTATGCCCATGCATTTGACGACATTTATGTTCCTCAGGCAAACTCGGAAGAGTATGCGCTGCCTCAAAGCGGTATGTTTTGGTAAGTATAGCTTTCATCTATGTTAATCTAGTATGACTATCAATGATTGCAAGAAGTCAAAGTCATTTTAAATGACCTAAACTGATTCCCCTGCAATTAAGTCTGTAAAGGTTTGACGCTTTCTAATCACTTTAAACTCATCTCCATCAACTAAAATTTCAGTTGGTAGTGGGCGTGAATTGTAGTTAGAAGCCATCGTAAATCCATAAGCTCCCGCGCTCATCAACGCGATATAATCACCTCGCTCAATATTAGGAAGCTCTACGCTCTGACAAAAGAAGTCGCCTGTCTCACAAATGGGACCAACAATATCACCTATCAAAGTTTTGTCACTTATTTGCGATTGCTTAAATGGCACAATTTGGTGGTAACCTTCGTAGAGAGCTGGACGAATCAAATCATTCATGGCTGCGTCCACCATTCTAAATGATTTTGATTTGCCTGATTTTTCATAGAGGCACTCCGTAACAAGCACGCCTGCATTACCAGCAATGAAGCGACCTGGCTCTAGTAATATTTTTAAACCTAACGGCTTAAGTAGTGGCACAATACGCTCTGCATACAGTTCAGGGGTTAACGGTCTTTGTTCATCAGTTTGCTTATCCCACCAACTTTGTTGACCAGAAGCAAGCGCATCCTCATAGACAATTCCAATGCCTCCACCTATCGAGAAGAATTCAATGGCATAGGTGTCTTTGAGCATTCGCACTAATGACAGCACTTTATTAACTGCCTCCTCAAAAGGCTTAACCTGAGTGAGCTGCGATCCAATATGCATTTGCAACCCTTTAATCTCAAGAGAGTCTAAATTAGCAGCTACATGAGCGTATGCTCCTTCGATGGCTTCAAAATCTATACCAAATTTATTCTCAGCTTTGCCAGTTGATATATACTTGTGGGTTTTAGCATCGACATTAGGGTTTACTCTTAGCGCTACGGGGGCCTTAATCCCCTTAGCCTTTGCGAGACTGTTAATCACCTCTAGCTCATGGATAGATTCTACATTAAAGCAATAAATGCCTTGATCTAAAGCATAATTAATTTCTTCATCTGTCTTACCAACACCTGCAAAGGTACAATGCGCAGCGTCTCCACCTGCAGCTATGACTCGATAAAGCTCTCCAGCTGACACTATATCAAAACCACTGCCCAACTCTTTTAATAAATGTAAAATGGCAATATTAGAATTTGCTTTGACGGCGTAAGATATTTCATGGTCTATTTCTGCAAGAGCCTTATCTAAACGTTGATAACTATCTCTAAATGTCTGAGCTGAATAGATGTACGTTGGTGTTCCATAAGTATCTGTAATACTACTCAAATCTACATTCTCACAATGTAGGGATTCGTTTTTGTAATGAAAATGATGCATAATTAGTAGATTCTATAAAATATGCATGAAATCTAGCATTGAGGACTAATGACATCAAGTGATTTATAGTAAATTTATTCATCAATCCAATCAAAATAATTAGAAAAAAAGCAAAAGGCTTGGGCGAACTACCACCCAAGCCTCAAATTAATCACTATTAAAAATTAACTATTATATAAACTTTTTATAAATTGAAATTAACTTATTTAAAACTTATATACTTATATATACGTAGCTATTACAAAAATCTTTCCAAAAAGTGTTAAAAATATCAAATTTCTTTTATTTTAATATTTTTCCACTGCACCTTGAAGGGTCCTTGCCCCTTGAGCTTCTTAGGAATACTATGCACTTGAAGCGCTATAAACCCATTAGGGCTCATCTCATAAGCTTGCACATGCGTTAAATCAGAAACCTTCTGACCGTTAAGCCACGTTTGAATGGTAGCTCCTTTGGCGATGATTTTATAATGATTCCATTCTCCATTTTTGTAGTATTTATGTTTAATATGCTTTTCTTTGGGTGTGAGCCAACCTCCTATATTAAGGCCTTCTCCATAAATAAAACCTGAGTAACTCTCTTGAGCCCCTGCGGTATAAATTTCAATTTGAGGGCCACTGACTGGCATTCCAGCACGCATACCCGGAGATGTGGGATTGTTGACGTAACTACGAATTTGAATACCTGAATTAAGCTTCTCGTCGAGCTTAACTTCTAACTGCAATTCAAAATCTGCATAGCTTTGGGTGGTCGCTAAAAAAGAGTTGGGGCTATCTTCTACAGATTTTCCAACAATAGTTCCTTGCTCTACAGTATAAATAGCATTCCCTGTTACTTGCTGCCAACCACTAAGATTATGCCCATTAAACAAATGCTTCCAGCCATCTTGATTAATATTGCTGCTATTTTGGTTGAGCTCGCTATCTGAGAATTGAGTTTTTATAACTAAATTAATAGTTACATATGTTAAGGCCACAAAACAAATGAGCAGAGCTATATTACGTTTATCAATCATAAAGTTAAAAATGTGAAAATCACCAAGGCAACAAACTATTTCAATCCTGCAAACTTAACCTTTGCGCTTTTTTTGGTGCTTAATTTTGTGTTGATAATTGCGCTCTTGTTGTAAAAATATTGGTTGCAAATTAGTCTCGATCCAATCAAAAGCAGACTCCAAACCTTTGGCTTCAAAAACTTGTCCTATTTGAGCTTCAACCTTAGTTGGCTGACCAAAAGCCCTTAAAAAATCATTCGACGTGAATCTCACAAATTTTTCACCATCTAGTTTATCATCGTTTTCAAGAATCCATCGACGGACATAGAGTGCTAATACCGCATCTCCTACCCAGGCCTCTTTGCGATCTTTGGTTAATTGTTCTGCTACCTCAGCTTTCATTATATGCTTATATAACATTGCTGAGTTTTGCATCAATCTCTAAGTACAACTATTTTTGAACTGAAATTTGAATAGGGTCTATATCCCACTTAGGATTTTGAGACAAGAAACGACAAGAAGTATTATGAAAAATATCAATCAACTCTTGTTCAGAAAACCCTCTCAAACGGCATTCAAGAATACACTCTTGCAAAGTAAACGGATCACTAGGACCCCAGTCAGCTGAAGAGTTGACTAGCATGCGCTCCCAGCCATATTTTTCTAAAATATCCACAGCTCTAGGTGCAGTCATCTTAGTCAGTGGGTAAAGTGTCATGCCTGCCCAATAGCCTGCATCTAAAACGAGTTCTACAGTATGCTCTTCTACATGGTCTATCCATACGCGACCTGGATCTAAGTCAAAGTTTTTTAGTAAATCTATAATATTCTGCGTTCCTTTTAATTTATCTGCTAAATGTGGAGTATGAATAAGAATCAGCTGATTATGCTTAAGAGCTAAATCTACCTGCATCTCAAAGCTCTCCATCTCATTTTTCGTCGATTTATGCAGTCCAATTTCCCCGACTCCTAATACATTGGGAGAGTCAAAATAGTCTGCCATTTTCTCACAAACTGCTCGAGTCAACCCTACATCTTCAGCTTCTTTAGGGTTCACAGCTAACCAAGAATAATGCTTAATCCCATAATCTGCAGCTCTTGTAGGCTCAAATTCAGTAATTTGCTTAAAGTAATCCAAAAAAGTTTCAGGGTAATCACGATCAAAACCTGCCCAAAAGGCAGGCTCACAAACTGCGACTACACCAGACATCGCCATACGTTCATAATCTTGAGCCGTCCTAGCAATTGCGTGATAATGGGGTTGTATTGTATACATAATATTTCTTAGTAAATTAGATTATTTGAAAGCAAATGTCATTTCTTTTTTACATCTATCGGTAAGCCCAGTATTAATTTTCTATAAATGTAACAAAATGTTTTAAAATTACGACTTGGCAATGCCCTTTTTTAATTCTAAGGTATAGCTGATTAAATGAACAGTTATTGAGTAACTCACTATGAACTCCACAAGCACAATTTCTACAACTTTAGCACAAGAGCTAAAATCAAATACTCATTCGAGTACAAATAATACAGTTGAAGTCAAAAATATGTCTTTTAAGTACAAAGCTAATCTCGAGCCAGCACTACAAAATATAGACTTAACCGTGAAAAAAAATACTGTCATGGGTTTTATTGGGCCATCAGGTTGCGGTAAATCTACTCTATTACGTTGCTTTAATCGCATGAATGATTTTGCTATTGGCTCTCATGTTTCAACAGGAAATATCCATGTGCTTGGTGAAGACATTTATCAAAACAATGTGGATGTCACCGAATTACGAAAAAAAGTAGGCATGGTTTTCCAAAAATCAAACCCTTTCCCAGATACCATTTATAACAATGTCGCCTATGGTCTACGCATCAATGGCATAAACGACAAAGACACTCTAGATGCAAAAGTAGAGAATAGCCTTATTCAATGTGGACTATGGGACGAAGCCAAAGATCGACTCAATCAAAGCGCTCAAGGCTTATCAGGAGGACAACAACAGCGCCTCTGCATTGCTAGAACTATCGCTGTGAACCCTGAAATTATCCTCATGGATGAGCCAACTTCTGCTCTCGACCCTATTGCTTCCGCAAAAATAGAAGAACTTATCACCACACTTAAACAAGATTACACCCTCATTGTCGTTACTCACAATATGCAGCAAGCTACTCGTATTTCAGATTACACTGCTTTCTTTTATCTTGGAAAACTTATCGAATGTGATGAAACACAAAAAATATTTACTAACCCCAGCCAACAAACCACAGAAAACTATATTAGTGGTAAATTTGGTTAACCAACACCTAATTTCTATTTAACGCTTAACCCCCTTTTATTATGTCCGAACACCACATCATCTCAGCCTTTGATTCACAACTCAATGAGCTCAAGAGCAAACTCAACTCAATGGAATTACTCGTGCGCGAGCAATTGCTTATCACTAAAAAATGGTTCGAAAACGCCAAAACCAAAAATTACAGTGACTTTGTAGAAAATGACGAAGACATCAATCAGATTCAAAAAGAAATCGATGAATGCGCTTTTGAAATTCTTTTGCGCTTCACCCCTATGGCAACAGACTTGAGAACTGTAGTGGGTAGCATGCAAATTGCACGTTGCTTAGAGCGTATTGGAGACCACACCATCAATATTGGAAAGCATAGCAAAAAGCTCTTCAAAAAAGGTAATTTTGAAAAGCTTGATACCGTTATTGAGCTATTTAACAAAGCTTTTGAAGAATATAATTTAAGCATCCAAAGTTATCAAGAGGCTAACATGAAAATAGCTTACAGCATTAAGCCTCTAGATGATAAGCTAGATTCAAGCTACAAAAAAATAGCCAAAGAGTTCTACTCTAACATCACCTCTGATGACTACGACCCAGATGAACATTATCTAGAAGCCATCCTGCTTCTAAGACACATCGAACGTATTGGTGACTTGAGTAAAAATATGGCAGAATCTATTATCTTTATCCACTCATCAGAAGACATCCGCTACGAAAGCTAAACTAGCAAAACAATCTTTTACCTAAGGACAGCTATTTGATAGCTGTCCTTTTTTTGTTTTACGGCTCATCAAAATCGACATTAATAGCATTTAGCGTGGCTGAGCATCGACTAGCTAAGTTATCTAGTCTATACTATGATATATTAGTTAATATCGACCTTCTTCTATGCCTAAACGTCCTTCAAAAAAACCGCAAAAACCCACAACATCTAAACGTTTAGGCTCAAGCTCTGCTAACTCAGGCTCCAAGAAGCCTTCAAGACGCAAATCTGCCAGCTCTAAATCTGAAGAAAAGCCTACAAACGGTAAATGGAGCAAGCCAAAAAACACACAACCACTACCCAAGTTTAAAGGTAAAGGTAAATTTGCTGGCAAAAGCAAAGGACCCAACAAGGCTCTCACTAAAAAATCAGACGGCTCATCAAGAGAGAGAAGCAAGCCCAGCTTAAGCCTAACTCTCAAAGGTTCATTTAAATTAGATGCTCAACAAAATCTTTATTTTTATCCTAGTTCTGATAATCCTACTCTATCTGTAGAAGAAGAAAAGTTTCTCAACCGCCGAGTCCAAGTTGCAGGTAAGGATAGCCTTACCGCCATCCACGGCGATGAGGTTATCGCTATTATTACACCTAGTGGCAGAGATCAACATCGTGGTAATTACAGAGGCAAGAATAACTCTGTAGCAACTTTAAATACTAACAATTGGTTAGAAGACCCCCGCAACCTCAAAGCCAAAGTCACTAAGGTTCTCGAACGCACAGTTAATCGTATTTTAGGTACTTATATTTATCACAATAACAAACACTATATTGCACCTGAAGCACAATACCTTCCAGAGATGGAAATCACACATCTAGGAGGGCTCAAACCTCAAATCGATGATTGGATTAGTGTTAGAATCGAAAAATGGGAGAAATTTTATGACAAGCCTATATTGTCTCTCAAAAATATTATCAAGTACGAAAATCCTATTGAGCTTGAGGAACTCAAGGTTCTCGCTCGTTTGGGTATAGAGCCAGAATTTAACTCTGCGATTCAAGCAGAGTTAGCCCTTATCACCAAACAACCCCTCATCACAGACCAAGAACGTGCTAAGCGTGACGATTTCACCAGAACCCCCATCATCACCATTGACCCAAAGACAGCGGAAGATCATGACGATGCTATCGGTATTGAAAAGCTCCCTGACAATAAAGGCTGGAAACTCTGGGTACACATTGCGGATGTTTCCAACTTAGTCACCCCTGGTAGCGCCTTAGACAAAGAAGCTTTACATCGAGGCAACTCAACCTACCTCCCCGACAAAGTCTTACCTATGCTTCCTTTTGCCTTAAGTCAGGACTTATGCAGTCTTAAGCCTGATGTTGAGCGCCTCACCTGTTATGTTGAGCTTAGCCTAGACGAAGACGCCCAAGTCACCGATTATAAATTTGGCAAAGGCATCATCAACGTTGCCGCCAAACTCAGTTATGAGGAGGCTCAAGGCATCTTAGACAACCCTAGTGAATCAGAACGCCCAGCTACCATTATTGAAGTGGTTCAATTATCATCCACTCTAACTAGACTCCTGCGAGCTAACCGCATTAAAAATGGTAGTTTGGAATTAGAGAGGCCTAGCCTTGAGCTGATTCTCAATGATCAACGCGAAGTTGTGGGGTTTGAACCGTCTATACATATTGAAACTCACGAACTTATTGAGGAGTGCATGTTGCTAGCTAATGAGACCATAGCCACCTATATGGTACAACAGCAAAAACCCTGTATTTACCGTATTCATGATGAGCCCGATCCTGAAAAATTAGAAAATTTTAGCCAAATGGCAAAACAATATGGTTACAGCCCTGGAGATTTAACTCTGCGAGGAGAGTTGCAACGTTTTCTTAAAGTCATCAAAAAGTCTCCTTACGAAGCTGAGCTAAAACTCGCTCTACTCAAGAGTCTCAAACGTGCCTGCTATATAGAAAAAAGCATGCCTCACTACGGCTTAGCCAAGCAGCACTACACACATTTCACTAGCCCCATCCGTCGTTATGCTGATTTAGTGGTTCATCGCCAACTCAGCGCGGTTATTGAAACTCAACGCACCAAGCAACTTGAACCAACACCCTATAACGCCGTAGCTATAGCTAAAATTGCAGAACATATCTCCGTGACTGAGCGCAATAGTAGCGACGCTGAAGAGCAAATCAAAAAACTCAAGCTACTCAACTACTTTGCCAAGCAAGCCGCTCTACCTTATGAATCCAGAAAAAGCTTTGAAGCAAGGATTAGTGATTGTAGCCCTGGAGGTCTATTTATTGAGCTTAGTGATTTCCATCTAAAAGGCATGATTAGGCGCGCTGATTTACCTTATAATCAAGACGAAAAAGCCTGGCATTATGACAGTTCATTCAAAGCCTACTTGAGAGGTAACTCTAAGAAACTGCATGATTATCCAGCTAAATTTCAAGCAGGGGATACAGTGCGCATCTCCATTGCTCACGTTAATATCCCCAAGCGCTTTCTTGATTTTAGGTTAGCTGATTAAAACTGATTTAAGGAGTTAACAGCAACCTTTAACCTCTGTCTTTTCCAGTTCTGGCTCGCAACGAATAAAGTGGTAAACAACTACTGCTACAATAGCACCAGCTATAGGTGCAGCCCAATAGAGCCATAAATGTTCTAGATTACCTGCAAATAGAGCAGGCCCTAGTGAGCGAGCTGGATTCATCGAGGCTCCTGTAAATGCGCCTCCAATAGCAGCATCAAGCATCACGGTGGCTCCAATAGCCATTCCTGCCATGATACCCACAGCCCTACTATCTGTAGCAACAGATATAATAACAAACATCAGCATAAAAGTGAGAATAAATTCCCATACGAATGCTTGCCACACTCCTATTTCTAAATCCGCATTAGGCAAGGTTTCACCAAATGTTGAGGTCTCAGGCAGCGTCACAGCCAGTACCGCTACAGCCGCTATAGCACCTAAACATTGACTGAGTATGTAACCTAATACTTCAGACCATAGAAACCTTTTATCTACAGCAAAAGCTAGAGTAACTGCGGGATTAAAATGCGCTCCACTAATATGCCCTAATGCATAAATAAGAGCCATAACCACTAGCCCAAAAACTACTGCTATCATATGTGCTGGCATTACATCAGGCTTCAAGCTATGCAGCATGATGGCGCCACAACCAGCAAACACCAAAATAAAGGTGCCCAAGCATTCAGCAAGTAATTTTCTACAGTGATTCATCTTTGATCACATAAATATCTGCAACACTTTTATTTCCAGTTAAATACTGTCTCCTTGGTCTCAATATTTACCTCAACATCTAAATATTTAAAGGATCGTTTGTATACCCAACCATTTTGAGTTGCAGGCCCCAATGGTGGCCCCAAACGCTTATCAAATTCTGCATAGTCATCAATATTACCATGCTTATCTGTATAGCCCCATGAATAAGAAAAATAACTCTGTTCTTGAGCTGCTACTAAATAACAAGCCAAAGAAAAAGGCAGCTTCTCTCTAGCGTAAGCTAGTTTCTCTTCCATAGGCTTTTTCATGGCTTCTTCTCTAATCCATAGTAACGTGTCATCAGGCCAACCTTTAACTGCCGTTATTTTTCCCTGTTCTACAGCCATCTTTATAGATTCAATATCAGCAGCTATCATTTCTTTAGAAGAACTAGAAAAAATGGTAAAATGTTCCACCATAGCTCCATCGGTGTAAGGCAAGTATTCTGGTCCTACTACACCACGTTTATCTGAGTTAAAAAGCCCATTAAATACTATGATTTTGCCATCTCCCATCTTTTGGCGAGCAAGTGTAAGCATATTCTTTACAGCTTCTTTTAGCTCAGGTTTTTTATCTTCACCCCAACCTAGCTTAAGCCATCTAGGAGCCATAGCTTGCTCAATCGCGTCAATAAAAATACCGTCAACACCAGGCTCATTAGCTGCGCTAGCTGCAACATCTGACCACCATTGCTGAAAATCTGGATTTAATAAGTTATATTGCACTAAATAACCACCTTTTAGTAAAGGCTCCTTATTTATCAAGCTTCTAAATATCCAATTTGGATGTTTATCAAACTCTTTATTTTCTTCATAAAGGTTATACTTTAAAAACGTGTTCCAATAAAAGAGAACTTTAGCATTTGGATTATACTTTTTAATACGCAAGGCATCTAATGATGTCGCCATAGTCGTCTGTTTTGGATAAACCCTATCAGCGTGTCCTTTTTCCATACAGAAGAAATTAGAACGCTTAGCTATTTTTTCAATTTGCTCATCACTAAGTAATCCATCACGTTTTGCAAAATGGTAATACAAAGGAACTTTATCCCAAGAAAACTCAGGGTAATAATCTGGAAAACTTAGTTTTGAGGTTTCCTTAATTATATCCTTATTTTCTGAATCAGCTGACAAAGGCTTCGATTTACAACCAACCAAAAAGTTAAATACACAAAGCGCAAAAATAATTGCTAACAAACGTAAAAAATAAGAACTAAACATGACTTCTAATTAATAATAATAAAAATAAAAAATACAGTTAAATTTTTAACTATATTTCACACTATATTTAAACCCTTAATGAGCAACCCTTGGCTACAGCTTTAGCTTCTCTACCTATGAGCTCAAAACTTTGATTTCCATTTCCACAAATCGCCCAATCTTGGGTTGCTATTGCTAGCACAGAATCTTGATTGGCTAAATCATAGAGCTTTAGGTATCCCTGCTCACCAATTTTACAAGCACGTTTCTCAGCCCAATTCCAAACTTGTACTTTACACCATGGTGGCAACTGATGCTGACCTGTAAGCCCTATATCGTAAGCAGGTGAGCTTAGTTCACACATGCCATATTCATTAATAATGTGGGATTGAGGAATAGCTAAGCTTTCTTGGATAAAGCGCAATAAATCTTCTCTTTGGTAATCATTAGATTGGCCTTTGTAACCTCCCGTCTCTAAAGCCCAGCTACCTTGATTTAAAGCTAGATCATCGTCACCGAGGGCCTGCTGTAATTGATGATAGGCGAGAGCAGGACCAAATATCGCTATGGGAGTATTCTGCTGCTTAATAAATTCAATTACTTTACGATAGGAAGCTATTTCTAAATCATCTAAAAAACATACCTGAGAAAAACCCTGTTTCTCAGCTAAAGTAGTAAACATTCCAATGAGCGAGGAGTGAGGATCTTGCTTAGCATTTACAGTTAAAAAAACAGCTGCCTTTATAGTGCTCATCTCTTGATCTAAACCAGTATGACACCAACCTTGCCATATAGATTTTCTGTAAACATCTAACGAGCGATGGTAATGCTTACCTTTAACAGATCTGGTCGTGCCTGATGACTGAAAATACCCTGTTATCTTAGATTTAGCAAAAGCAATGAGTGGCTCATCTAATTTAAAGCCTTCGGTAGGCATGGCTGGTATTTGCTGCCATTGATGGACGCTTTTAGGATTAACCCCTTTAGTATCACAATAATTGCGATAGAGTTTATTATCTAGATACTGCTTAGCAAAAAGCAACAGAGCCTGCTGATTAAAATCAACAGGCTCTGTAAATATATTAGACATAGTTATTAACTATTTCTTATTTTGATTTCTTAAGCAAGCGCTTACGCTCATTAGGGTCTAAATAGCGTTTACGCAAACGGATATGGTTAGGTGTAATCTCAACCAATTCATCATCAGCAATATACTCAATCGCTCTTTCAAGTGAGAATTTAACTGCTGGGGCAAGTTGTGTTGTATTATCTTTACCTGAAGCGCGGTGGTTTGTAAGGTTTTTCTCTTTAACAGGGTTAACAAGTAAGTCCTCTAATTTAGAGCTTTCGCCTACGATTTGACCTTCATAAATTTCCATACCTGGCTCGATAAATAAGCGACCTCTGGCCTCTAATGGAAGCATGGAGTAAGTCATCGCCTTACCTCTCGCCATAGAAATAAGAGCTCCTGTGTGACGTGTAACAATCTCACCCGCCCAATCATCATATTTGAGGAATAAATTACTCATCACACCGTGACCACTAGTAATATTCATGAGCTCTATTTCAAAACCAATGAGACCACGTGTAGGAATGACCGCTTCCATATTAACACCTAGTGATGAAGGCTCCATTGCTTGAATAATACCTTTTCTTGCTGAGAGCAGCTTCATTGTCGCTCCTTGAGCCTCTTCTGGAACTTCGATAAATAGTGTTGAATAAGGCTCTTGCTTCTTACCGTTTTCATTTTCGATCGTAATGACTGACGGTCTTGAAATAAGAACCTCAAAACCTTCTCGGCGCATAGTTTCAACTAATACTGAAATCTGCATAATGCCACGCGCAGAAACATTGAAGCAACCTGAAGTCTCTGTATCCTCTACTGAAATAGAAATATTAGTTTTGGTTTCCTTAAATAAGCGATCGCGTATCGCACGTGAGGTCACATGTTTACCATCCAATCCTCCAAATGGCCCGTCGTTAATACTAAAACCCATTTGAACAGTAGGAGGATCAATAGATACGAATGGCAAGGCTTCGGCGTTTTCATTTTCAGCTAAAGTTTCTCCAATATCAACCTCTTCGATACCTGCAATACCTACAATGTTGCCAGCTTCTAATTTGTCTGCCTCTAGCGCGCCTAAACCTGTGTACTCAAACATTTTAGTTACCTGAGCTCTAACTTTGGTGCCATCTTTTCTTAATAAAAAAATATTTTGACTCTTACTAATTGAGCCTGATTCAATCCTGCCGATAGCTACACGCCCAACATAATTATCCCAATCAATATTACTAATAAGCATCCTAAATGGTTCATCAGGCTGTACGTTAGGAGCTGGAACTTCTTTAATAATCTCTTCTAAAAGAGGGATCACTCCCTGTGACTGATCATCATCCATGTTGCGCACAAAAAACCCACTTTTAGCACTACCATAAATAACTGGGGCATCAAACTGCTCATCACTAGCACCTAAATCCAAGAGCAACTCTAATACCTGTTCTTTAACTTTCTCTGGTTCTGCATGATCGCGGTCAACCTTATTAACTACAATAATCGGACGAATACCCTCGGCAAGAGCTTTACGTAATACAAATCTTGTCTGTGCTTGAGGCCCTTCGTAAGCGTCTACAACTAGTAAAACGCTATCTACCATTTTCATTACACGCTCAACTTCGGCACCGAAATCGGCGTGACCAGGAGTATCAACTAAATTAATAATGTAATCATTCCAATGAATCGCTGTATTTTTTGCCTTAATCGTAATACCTCGTTCTTTTTCTTGATCCATGGAATCCATGGCTCTTTCTGAAACAGCTTGATTTTCGTGATAAACACCACCCGCTTCGAGCAATTTATCAACAAGTGTTGTTTTGCCATGGTCAACGTGTGCAATAATGGCTAAGTTACGGATTTTTTCTGACATAATAAAAATATAATAAGCTAGATAAGTTTGCTACAAAAAAGCTACATATACTAATTTTAAAGCACAAATCTCTGAAACGCTCTATAGTAAAACGTTTATAAGGTCAAGAGCGTAACTCTGAAAATCCACCAGCTTAACTTTACAGAAAAATAACTCTAATCTAATCTAAACAATCTTGTCTTAATCAGCTCATGATTTTCCCCTTGCTTTTTGGTGTAAACAACCTAACCTCCCTAAACATTAATTTAGTCCAATTATGATTTCATTTTTTCAAAAAAATACGTGGATTGTTGCCACTTTAATTATTTTGCTTATTTTAGGCTTTCTCTTTACCTTAGACCCTAGTCAATCGGCAGGATTGTTAGGAGGGCAAGGAACTCAGATTGGCGACAAAAAATATAGTAATGCTCAAATCCAAAAACTTGGATCTCTAAGTCAACAGGTCGCTTATCGTCTCAGTTATAATGAACCTGCTATGCGTAGCTTCACAACTACTCTTAGCCAAGGGTTTGAAGAAGATCAAGGCTATGACTCAGGTTTCTACTTCCTTGTTAATCGCAATATTGCTCGCCAAGGCTTTGAAAAATACGGCATCTCAATCTCTCAAGCGGCAGTTATTGATTACATTAAAACCAAACTTTTTGCCAATGAAGGGAAATTTGATGAGGCCATTTACGCTGATTTCACTAATAACTTACTTATTCCTAGAGGGTACAGTGAGAAAGATTTGCATGAGTTGGTCGCTGATGCTTTAGCTTTTGAACAATTGCAAAATATCTTGAGTTATGGATTAACTGAAACATCTTCATTTATTAGTAAAGGGCAGCAACACCGCTACCAAAAGCTTGATCTATGGCTCATAGAAGAAAAAGCTGATAAATATCTAGCTCAAGCCCAAGAGCTTACAGCGACAGAAGAAGAGCTAACTAATTACTGGGAAGCCAACCAAGCTGAATATCAATCAACAGAACAACGCCAATTTTCATGGATAAAGCTCATGGCTCCTCAACTCTCAGACAAAGAGGAAGACAATGCTCAAAACCAAGAAAAGACAAAGGAGTTTCGCCAACTCACACAAAAGGTTTGGCAACAAGCTTATGATGATATTGCTAATTTTGAAACTATAGCAGCGCCTTATAACCTGACTAAAACAGAGTTTGTAACTATTGAAACTGCTCCAGACGAGCTCAAAACATCTACAGCATTGGCTGGCAGTATCGCTCAGGAACTCTTCCTGATTGAACTTGATAGCGACGACCCTCAATCAGCTCTCAGCAACCCAATTGCTGATAAAGATGGTAATTTTTTCATAGCTAAAGTCTTATCTGTTCAACCAGCTGACACATTGCCTCTTGCTGATTGCAAAGACGCGGTCATTAAAGATTGGAGAAACAAACAAGCTGAACGCTTACTCGAAGAAGCTCTACAAGCTGACAAAAATAAAATCGTTCAAGGTTTAGCAGATGGCAAAGACCTCAGCGAACTCACTGCTGATTTGCAAATTACAAAACTACCTAGTTTTGGCATCCAAGATCCGCTACCTGAGCCATATGATACGAGAGAACTTTTTCTTTTAGCTGGCAAAACTAATACTAAATCTTTTGTAGATGACTCTATTTTCACCCCAGAAGGCAAAGCTGTCATCTTTGTCTACGATCGCACACTCATTCTTGATGAAGCAAAAAACAGAGAACTAGAACTCGATCGTGATTTCATCAAACTTCAATATAAATTCTCAGCTATCAACAACTGGCTAACAGAGAAGAGAACTCCTATTTTAGCTACATTTGCTAATTAAGGAAGTCATACCCGATATTCACCTCACCTTACTCATAAACTTGTGTATTATTTAACCACTGCGATTGATTACACTAATGGATCGCCACATATTGGCCACGCCTACGAAAAAATCCTTAGTGATATTTTAGTGCGCTACCAAAAGCTCAAGGGTGTTGAAACCTTTTTTCTTACAGGTGTTGATCAACACGGCCAAAAAGTACAACAAAGTGCAGAAAAAGAAGGCATTCACCCTGCCACTTATGCTGCAAAAAACACCAAAAAATTTAAAAAACTTTGGGAGCAGGTTGGACTCGATTATGATGGTTGGGCAGAAACTACTGATGACAGACATAAAGCTTGTGTAGGTAAGATTTTAACCCAACTCAAAGAAAAAGGTCAGCTCTATAAAAAATCACACCAAGGCTTCTATTCCGTACGCCAAGAGCAATTCCTTACTGATCGTGACCGCAATGAAAAAGGAGAGTTTGGAGCTGAATGGGGTGAAGTCGTAGAGCTTTCCGAAGAAAACTGGTATTTCAAGCTCAGTGATCATGCTCAATGGCTACAAGATTATTTAGGTGCAACACCAGATTGCATTTACCCTAGCTTTCGCCAACAAGAGGTTATTAATTCTTTAGAGAAAATGCATAAAACAGATTTATGTATCTCTCGACCTAAGGAACGTCTATTTTGGGGTATAGAGCTTCCTTTTGATGCTGAATATGTAACTTATGTTTGGTTTGACGCTTTAATCAACTACTTATCTTTCGCTGGTTACTTAGCAGAGCCAGATTCAGACCTACCTGATTTTAATGAAATTTGGGAACGCCCAGTCCATGTTATTGGCAAAGATATTTTAGTTCCTGCTCACGCTATTTATTGGATGGCCATGTTGCATGCTCTAGGCTTCAAAGACGAGCAAATGCCTCAATTCGTTGTTCACGGATTTTGGAATGCTAAAGGCGAAAAAATGTCTAAATCTATCGGCAACATCATCGACCCTAAAGAGTTAGCAGAAACCTATGGCGTTGATGCCTTGCGCTACTATTTAGCTCGTGATATTCATACTGGTAAGGATTCCGACTTCATCCCTGATAGGTTTATCAGTATTTTCCAAACTGAACTTGCCAATGATTTAGGTAATTTATGCAATCGCACTCTCAATATGACAGTGCGATTTTGTGAGGAAAAAACCCTCAATACTCCAAGTGACTACACTCTAGCCGAGTTAGACCAACAACTCCAAGCAAGCCTTATAAAAACTAAGGAAGAATATATCAAACACATGGATATTTATCAGGTATCTCTAGCCCTCGAAACTATTAATAAACATGTGAAACTTTGTAATAGCTACGCAGAAGCCAACCAACCATGGGCTCTAGCCAAGGACGAGGCCCATAAAGCTCAACTACACAATTGCTTGTATCATATTATTGAGTCCTTAGCTCAAATAGCACTCTTACTCAGCCCTGTGTTACCGGAAGCTTGTGGTAAAATTCTGCAACAGTTAGGAGCTGCTGAATTAGCTAATACAACTCTAGCTGATATCAGTTGGGGGCTCATCCAGCAACCACATACCGTCAACAAGCCTAAGCCTATCTTTCCACGCATTCAGTTACCTGAAACACAAGAGCAAGCTTAATTTAAGCGCTACCAATTTATTAACTATTATTGCAGCTATGTCTTTACTTAATGCTAGCTATCCTTGGCTAAAAAAAGCTCTATTCCTCATGCAGCCTGAACCGGCACATGATATTAGCCTAGGTATGTTAAAAAGCCTTGAAAAAACCAAGTTACTTAAACTGTTAAGCAATAAACCTATTCACAACAATCCTGTTAATGTCATGGGTTTGCATTTCCCTAACCCCGTAGGACTCGCTGCTGGGCTAGACAAGACAGGTAGTTGCATTGATGCGTTTTCTCAATTAGGCTTTGGTTTTGTTGAAGTAGGCACATTCACTCCTGTAGCTCAAGATGGCAATCCCCAGCCTCGACTTTTTAGATTGCCTGAGCATGAAGCTCTTATTAATCGCATGGGCTTTAACAACCCTGGAATTGAACAAGGCATTGCCAACATTCAGGCATCTAAACTTTACTCCTACGCCTCCTTACAAAGAGTGAAAATAGGTATTAATCTAGGCAAGAATAAAGTCACCCCTAACGAGCAAGCTGCTGAAGATTACCTCATTGGTATGCGTGCTGCTTACTCTACAGCAGACTATTTGGTAGTTAACCTATCTTCTCCTAACACGCCAGGCCTTAGAGATTTGCAGGCAGCTAGCGCTACCCAAGAACTCATTAAAATTTTAAAAGCCGAGCAAAACAAATTAGCTCAAAAAACTGGTTCTTATACTCCTATTTGTTTCAAAATAGCCCCTGATTTATCCAGTGAAGAAATCAAAGCTCTAAGTGAAGTTTTTCTAGATGAAGAACTCGATGGCCTCATTGCTACTAACACAACTTTAGATAGACACTCAATTAGAGGGCATCGCCATGAGCAAGAAACAGGTGGTTTATCTGGAGCTATCCTTCATGAGAGATCTTGCTCAGTGATTAGTCAATTTAAACAAGAATTATCTGATTATATCCCTATTATTGGCGTAGGAGGTATTGATAGTTTAGCTAAAGCAGAGCAAACCTTAGCGAGTGGTGCACAACTGATTCAAATTTACAGTAGCTTTATTTATCATGGGCCTCAACTTGTGAATAATTTAGCTCAACTTAAAGTGAGTCAAAATGCTAATTAAGTCATACTCATCCCATTGAGCCTGCTTAACCAAATATTTCCACAGCTCTAGGCAAGCTAACGCGTCATATCCGGCACTGTGCCATTGAGCTTGATTGAGTGTTGACGCACTTTTTTCTATATTAGGTATTAAACCAAGCCTTTCACATATAGCCCCTAATTCGTAACTATCCAGATCCGGATACAAGGCTTTAGTTAAAACTAAGGTATCTATCCATAACAGCTCAGTAAGGTTTGGGTATGCTTTTTGTAAAAACTTCTTTTCAGTGCCTCTTGCGTGAGCCACTAATACAGTTTTATTAGTCAGTAAATCAGAGAATTGAGTCCAATAACTTTCTAAAGTATCTTCACTATTGAATTCATGGTGATCTATTATTTTAATAGTATCATTTACCTGCCATTTAGCTAACCCTATTTCAGAAACTACTAACTCTAGCTCTACGCCCTGCTCTGTGTATTCGAAATCAATAGCTAAAAAATAAGCCTCATTAACTTTAAGCATCATTGTTAATATTAGTACTGCGAACGAATAAACGTTTTAAACAACTTCCCCTCCACAACTAGACCCACTACCAGCTGTGCAACCAAAACAATGTTTGGCTGTACGAATAGCTATATCAGTCCATTTTTGTAAATCAATATTCCATAGGTATAATGATTTATTTTCATAGCTGCTATCTAGATCTTCTAAACCTAGCTTAAGCATTTGATTAAAATCGCAGTCAAAAACTTCACCTAACCAAGAAACATTAATTGTATTGGTACACATTAGACTACTTACTGTATTTGGGTTGAAAGATTGCACTAGCAAATCATAATACTTTTCTAACTCTCCATTACGCTTTAAATAAGAAGCAAATCTAGAGATTGGCATATTAGTAATACAATACAGATCATTAAATAAAATACCAAAATGATCTTTCATGGCTTTTTTGTAATCAATAGTAAGAGCTGCTTGAGATGGAGGTAAAAATGCGCCATTAGGATTGTATACAAAATGCATTTTTAAATCAGGCTCTTGAGCATACCCTAAACTATTGAGTCGTTGAAAAGCTTTAATTGAAGAATCAAAAACACCTTCACCTCTTTGCTCGTTAACATTATCTGGACTGTAACAGGGCATTGAAGCTATGATAATGATTTTATGTTTTTTATGAAATTCAGGAATCCATTCATAACCAGGCTCATTAATAATTGTGGCATTAAGTCGAGTAATGATATCACGCCACTTTTTAAAACCACGAATACGCTCAATCATGTATTGAAAATCAGGCACCATCTCTGGGGTTCCCCCTGTTAAATCAACTGTTTTAATATCCGTTTTTTCTAACCAATCGAGAATTTTATCTATTGTTTCTTTAGTTATTATTTCTTTTCGCTTTGGGCCTGCATTTACATGACAATGCAAGCAAGTAAGGTTGCATAACTTACCAATGTTAATTTGCAATATTTCTGGACTTAGGCGTTTTAATACCTGACCAGAGTCACTCAGGGTTTGCTCAAAAATATTCATCAGCAACTCAGTAGAACCTTAAAGACTTAGCTGTCTAAATATATCCTTAATAGGTATTTGAATCCCTATATAAAAATCACCAAAATCAGCATATTTAGCAGAGACCTCATCAAAGCGCATTTCATAAACAATCGCTTTAATATCATAAGTACTTTTCCCCCACAAAGTCACTCCCCACTCATATTCATCAAGTCCACAAGACCCTGTAATTAATTGTAAAACACGCCCACTATAGGTGCGCCCTACCTTAGCGTGACCTTTCATTAAATCTTTGCGCTCATTAAAAGTAAGAGAAAACCAATTGTCTTCTCCATCACGCTTTTTAGACATAGGGTAAAAGCACATAGTTGCTAATTTAGGTAACTTAGGATAAATACGGTAACTAGTGTAATGCTTTATTCTCTCTTTAAATATTTCCATTTCCTTATTCCACTCTTCACTATCTGGGGTTAAGCCTTTTTCCCCTATGAGCGTATCTTGAGCGTATTGCTCGGCTGTTGTTGTGTATTCAGAGCGCTCAGTATGAGAATAATAAGAATAAGCAGGGACCAATACTTCAACACCCAAACCTAGCGTGATACGCTTTTCAAAATAAATCATTTGCTCTAAATCTTCACCTACAAGCATAACACCTAAATCGGCCTTAGGTGTTGCCATAGCATAAACTTGAACCTGCATCCCTTCTTGCAGTTTAATCTCATCAATAAGCTCTTCAAAATCTAGCTTTAGCTCTTCGCGCTCTTCCTCATCTAACTCACTCAAAACACCATGATTGACATGATAAAACAGGTGCATCACATGCCAACCTTCTGGCAATTTAAAGCTCTCTTCTATTTCTTCTGGTTCTTTTTGCATAATAATTAATTAAGGATAGGCAGTTTAATTAAAGGTTCTGACACTTGGCTTGATTGATCAAAAATCCATAATTGAATAGGTGGCACTCTAGCTTCTTTAAAAGCTGCTAAATCACCTTGATGTTTAAGTCCTCTACTGCCTTGTATCGTAACACTTGGTTGATTTTCCCACTTGTCAGCATCCATCATTAACGTATGTGCATCACCCCAATAATCTCCAAAATCAGTCACAAAAATAGCTCTTAATACTACTTTTTCATTAGGCTTAATAAAGTCCACTGTCACTTCAGGTACATATACAGAACCTGATAACTTATCTACCTGAACCCACTGAGACTCCATAGTGCTGACTATACCATCAATTGAACTTTTTGTGCCTTCTCCTGTTTTAGCCGTAAATATCCATACCCAAAAAACCAAGCACAGAGCTATCAGACAAACAATAACTCTAGTGTTAATCGAGCCTTTCATTAAATTATTCTTATGATTCATGTTTACACTCATTAATGCTTGTAACCTAAGTCTAAAAAAGCAAAAAATACATCTAAAAATTAAAAAGATTACTATTTAAGGAATCTTTTTTAATCTTTCTTTAAAAAAAGATTTGGCAATTTTAAATAAACTAAGTACCTTATGGCTTAAGATAATATTTATTATGGCAGAAGTAGACGACAAAAACCCAGAGAATGTTGATGGAAAATTCTATGTAGACAGCCAATGTATTGATTGCGATTTATGCCGTGAAACAGCTCCAGCTAACTTTGAAAGAGATGACGAAGAAGGTTATTCTTACTTATTCAAACAACCTGAAACAGCAGAAGAACTTGAGCTTTGCATAGAAGCAATGGAGGGCTGCCCCGTGGAAGCAATTGGTGATGATGGCGACGCCTAATAGACCTAGGCCTAGAAAACAAAAGACAACACCTTTAGATAAGGTCCTTAATTCCTGGTATGGTGGAGACATTTCGTCCTCTAGCAAAAACACTAAGCCCGCCAAAGATTTCTTAAGTCAAATCCTGAGTCAAATTGATACAGGAGTTGAATTAGAAAACCTACAAAGAGCCTGGAAAAATAGTGTTAATGATCCTTTTATTCTAAATCATACAGAAGCTTACAAATTTAAACGTCATATACTTCACATAAAAGTAAGTGACACAACTTTTCGCGATGTCCTAGAACGCGAACATAAAACCGAACTGCTCAAGCGACTTAGGTTACAACTCAAAAATATTCAAATTAAAAATATTTACTTTGAGCTTGGCTAATTATTAAAATAATGAGGGGTTACTTGCTTTTTTTAGTTTTATTATTAATGGTTTTAACAAACTGTAATCGTAAGATTAACAAAAAAAACTCACTCATCATCGCAGCTTCAAGCAATATACAGCTACCTCTCTTAGATATTATTGAACAGTTCAAAGCTAAACATGACTGTGAAATAGAGGTATCCATAGCTTCATCAGGCACTCTAGCACAACAAATCATTCAAGGAGCTCCTTATGATTTATTTTTATCAGCAAATACAGCACATGCTGAGTATGTATATAAAAAATTACCGCGCCAATCAACTAAGCCAAAAAATTACACGTTAGGTCAACTCGCTCTTTTTACTCATCTCAACATACCTAATTTTAATATTTCAAGTTTAACGCATACAGACATTCAAAGTATTGCTCTACCCTTACCTAGTTTGGCTCCCTATGGTCAAGCAGCACTCGAATCTCTACCCGATACATTATATGCAAATATTAAATCTAAGTTTATCTATACTGACAATACGCAACAAACCCTTCATTATTTACAAGGTCATCAAGTACAAGCCGCTTTTATTCATCGTTCAGCTTTACTTAACCCTACTTTTATTTCTCTTATTCAAAGCAGTCATAGTTTATACTTAATTCCTGATTCAACACATAAACCTATACAACAAAGCGTCACTCAAATCACCCATAAATATAAAAATAACTCTACACTTAGTGATAATTTTTATGCTTATCTTTTTACTAATGAAGCGCAGGCTATCTTTAGTAAATATTACTATTTAAAACCGTAAGGCAGAACAATAACCTTATAGATAAATTTTACTTAAAATTAACGCCTATTAAAGCGTTAAAATAGCTAAACCTCTCTTGCCTCTGCCTTTTATTCGTTTAAAAAACAAATTACAAATCATCAATAGAGACGACATCTTGAGGCTGACTTTCCAACTCTTTAATTTTTTGTTCTAACTCCGAACCTGGAGAATTCAGGTCAACTTCTTCACCTGTATTTGAGCTTTGTATAACATCTATCAATTCACCATTATCACCAAAACTTAACTCCATAGAAACATCTAATGACGAACCGTCTTCTTTTTCTATAGTTATTCTAATCGATAATTTTTTAGTGATTTTATCTATTTCACCTACTAAACCGACATCTTCAGCATTAAACCTCCATCCAACAGGTAAATCAAGCCCGTTAATTTGAGTGATCTTAACCGACATTTCATTCATGCTTTTACTTAAACTATCTTCAACTAAAGTGAAATCAATGTAGACAAACTCTGTATCCGTGTTAGAGACAACTAGTAGATTAGTTTGTATAGTATCAGTCTCTAAACCCAAGAAATTATAAGTATTCATTTCAACACTATAAACGATCTCATCTACTATATCTTCTTGCTCACTACTAAATATTTTAATTCTATCTTCATTAACAAGATCAGGAATTCTAAGCTCATTTTCTATATGCGAAATAGCGTCAATAAGAGAACCATCTCCTGTATCTAATATTGTTTCAGGCCTTTGATAATCATCTAAATTCCTCTCATTATCATTACTAATTCTATCATTACCTTGATCTGTTAAATCAACAATATCATTTATATTAATACTTATAATTTGCTCTATCACATTACCAGCATCATCTGTAACAGCTACAGTAAATGTTGTTTTACCAATAAAATTAGGTTTAGTTGGAACAAAACTCCAAGCTCCTGTTGCCGTATCTATAACTGCTACACCATCTGGAGAGGGAATACTTATACTAAAATATGTTCCATCTGTAAGCCCTTCTAAATCCATTGCAACTAATATTCCTGTTATCTTATCTCCTAACTCTCCACTATAACTAATATCACCAGATATTATAGAGGGGTTATCACCTATAATCGTTGCCGTGATGGTGTGATCGGTCGTGCCTCCTTGCGCATCGGTGGTGG
>DGKB01000057.1 GCA_002386905.1 Akkermansiaceae bacterium UBA4581
CAAGCGAAAAAAAGCTTATATTATGACAGTGAGAAGTTGAAAAAGCTAAAACAAGATAAAAAGCATGATGAGGTTATTGAAATGCTCATGCCTGTAGTGGAGGCAGGAGAACTGATTTATAAGCTTGAAGATTTAGGCGTAGCTCCATCTGCTTATAACGAATTAGCAATAGTTTATAGAAAGAAAAAGGATTATAAGTCAGAAGTAGAAATTCTAACAAGGTTTTCGAAACAGAAACATGCTCCAGGAGTTATGCCGGAAAAATTAAAAGAACGCCTGGAGAAAGCTAAATTATTATTAGCAAAAACTTAGCAATTGTCTTCATTTTCTATTGTTATTCCTTAGTTAACTCATGAAAAAAACTTTTTAATGAATAATGACTCTTATGTATTAGGACAATTGCAAAATTTAGTCCCCTTGTGTAAAAATCAAAACACTAAAATATATTTACAGTCAGGTGCAAATCTGCGAGCTCTTCAAATTAAAGAAATCAAATTTTTACTAACTGATCTAGTTGATAAATATACAGAAAAAGAGATTGATATTTATAGTTTATGCCAAATAAATATTAATATAAATTATTTCTATATTAATATATTTGGAGCTCTAGATAATTTTGCGTGGGCAATACAACACGAACTTTCAGTTATAGAAGGAGCGCAAGAAAGTAATTCAAAAAAGCATAAAATTAGTCTATTCAAAAAAGATTTTCTCGAAGAACTAAAAAAAATCGATGATGAATTTCATAACTCAATATTAGATTATAAGGATTGGCACGATGAATTAAAGTTACTTCGTGATCCAGCAGCGCATAGATTGCCAATGTATTGTCCTCCACGAATAATCACAACAAGTACTGAATTCCAAGATTACGCAGTTCAAAATGATAGATACTCTAAAACCACCACAAGCGAATCGTCGATAAATGAACTTAAAAAACTATCAAAAATTGGAAAGTTTGAACCTATATTTCTTCACACTGATGAATTTAATAATTCAACTAATTACCATATTCTAAAAACAATCACAGCTGATTATGAACCTTTTTGGTCAATTGCAAACTTTGTATCAAATATGCTAATGAAAAATTTAACAAACAATTAATTATCGATAAATGTCATGAATACTTTGAATAATACGCTCAGTAAGGCAAAAAATTAATGAAGCTATATACCAGAATATCTATGCTGAGAGTTGAGATTTTTAGGGTGCTTAAGTAAAGTGAGGTCTTAAAAGACTCCTATTTATCAAACTTTAAAATCATGAAATTATTATTAATCAAGATTGTTGCAGTTGTTTTTTGTGCTCCACGGCTCTTCGCTTTCAAATCTTAATTAATATAATAGACGATTATATCTGGACATGGTAATGTGCTATTTATGAAAAGATTGATTTTTTTAATGAGTATTATGGGTTTTGGTGTGTTGTATGCTCAAACATGGACTGATGTAAAAGGGCGAGAGTTAGTAGCTGACTTTAAATCAATTTCTTATAATGGAGAATTAGTTAGTGGGGTTAAGGTGTCTCGTGGTGGTCAAGAGGTATTGATTAAGTGGGAGCTATTATCTAAGGCTTCGCAAGACTTAGCTTTGGAATTAAGTAAATCAGTAGGCCTTAACACTATTAAGAATAAAGGAGTTTCAGAAACTTTATTTTTAGAAAAAGACAAACTGTTAATTAAAGATGATTTTTCTAAGCCTACAGAGGCTTATGGTTTAAGAAATACAGTCGCAAATATTAAAGATGGTATTTTTGTTGCTCAAGCACCGAGTCCTGAAGTGATATCAACTCTTACTAAAGGTAAAAAAAGTCTAGGTGAAGCAGTGATATTTCTTGGCATAGATTCAAAAACACAAGAAAATCTTAAAAAAGGTTATGTATTTACAGCTGATGTAAAGTTTGTAGAGCCTTATAAAATAGAAGGTAATAATAAAAAGGGGTTTGGTAGTATTGAGACAGGTCATCATGCAAGTATGATGAAGTTTACGAAAGATGGTTATACTTTTGGTTTTGATTTTGGCTCTAAAGCTTTAGCTCCTAGTATTTATCAAGCAGACTTGGATTATGATACATGGTACACCATGGTTATGGAGGTTAAAGAAGGAAATGAGGGCGTAACCAGATTAGTTGGTCATGATGCTATTTATGCACACGACCCTAATTATTCAAAGCCACACCATAGATTAGTGTTTGCTGCCGCTAATTATGGGCAAGTTCATATAGATAATATTAAAGTATTTAGTGTTAAAGGTGAAAAACCAGAATGGGAAGAGACTAAAGTAGAGATAATAGAAAGAATGAAGAAATAGGTGTGAGTATATTGTAATAGGCATGATCACTTTTATTTTTCAGTATTTTTGGTTGGTGTTGCCGTTGCTTGTGATGGTGTTGATTTGGGATGTCTGGTTTAATATTCAAGGGCTGATTCATCAAAATGATGAGAATAGTTTCAAAGATGCATTAAATCATTCTGAAATTAAGAAGGTTTTAATAATAATAAGTGTCATTATCTGTAGCGCTGCACTTGTTATGTGGTTGTTGCAATTAAGCTCGAGTGAGCCTAGTCAGCCTGTGTTGCTTTATTGGTATGACTCACCTTATGTTCAATTGGTTGGAGTTGCTACTTATATCTTAGTTTGCTGTTTGTTATTGGTATGGGTGTGTTTTTTGAGTGGTAAGTATAGTGGAGCTAAATTTTGTGCTCAATTATTGCCGCTCTATCATAAGAAGAGTTTGTTTCCTATACCTGATGCGCCTATATTTAGGTCAGAATTATTTTACAAAATCCTTATAGCTGTAATAGTGCTGTTAGCTCTGGCTAAGTTGGCATTTGGATTGTGGCTGTTTACGGAATTAGGGGTAAAACCTAGCTAATCAATCAAGAGCTCTAGATGCTAAAATTTAATAAAAGAGGTTAGCTCTGAGATCTATGTATAAATAATATAGCTGTAATATTGGTCTGTGTTTTTTCTTCAGGCTACTCACTAGGTTCTTGAGAATTTAGCTCTCAAGTCACTTTTCACTTTTCATTTTTGGTTTTTCCCTCTTAACTTTCATCATGTCTGATAAACGTCCATTTTCATCACAGGTTTTTGATGGTGCTGATAGAGCACCTAGTCGTGCTATGCTTTATGCAGTTGGCTTTGAAAAAGAAGATTTTAAGAAGCCTCTCATTGGCGTGGCTTCGACCTGGAGTCAGGTGACTCCTTGTAACTATCATATTGATCAGTTAGCAAAAGAGACAGCTAAAGGAGTTGAAGCAGCTCAAGGTAAGTCACTTATTTTTAATACTATTACTATTTCTGATGGGATTTCTATGGGCACAGAAGGCATGAAATACTCTCTAGTGTCACGTGAGGTCATTGCTGATTCAATTGAAACTGTAGTTGGTTGTGAAGGCATGGACGGTTTTGTGGCTATTGGTGGTTGTGATAAGAATATGCCAGCATGCGTGATGGCTATGGCTCGCATGAATCGCCCCTCAGTATTTGTTTATGGCGGCACTATTTTACCAGGTTGCGCAACGCTCAAGGGCAAAGAGCAAGATTTAGATATTGTATCTGTCTTTGAAGCTGTAGGCAAACATGCTAGTGGTGAGTTTAGCGATGACGAGTTAGCTACTGTAGAGGCTTGTGCTATTCCTGGTCCAGGTTCATGTGGTGGTATGTATACAGCTAATACTATGGCAAGTGCGATTGAGGCTCTTGGTATGAGCTTGCCTAACAGTTCAGCGCAAGCAGCTATTAGTGATGATAAAACTAAAGATTGTTTTGATGCTGGCGTGGCAGTACTTAATCTTATTGAAAAAGGTATTAAACCTTTGGATATTCTTACACGTAAAGCATTTGAAAATGCACTTACAGTGGTTATTGCTCTAGGTGGTTCAACTAATGCTGTTTTGCACCTAATCGGTATGGCTCGTGCAGCTGACGTGCCGTTTACTATTGATGACTTTACTGAAATTGGCAAGAGAGTGCCCATGCTTGCAGATCTTAAACCAAGTGGTAAGTATGTGATGGCTGATTTGGTGCGTATAGGAGGTACTGTTCCATTGATGAAAATGTTACTTAAAGCTGGATTGCTTCACGGAGACTGCATGACAGTAACAGGTCAAACATTAGCAGAAAACTTAGCTAATTCACCGATTGAATATCCAGAAGACCAGCAAATTATTCGCCCATTAGATAATCCTATTAAGGCAGATTCTCATTTGAGAATCCTCAAAGGCAATCTAGCGCCAGAAGGATCAGTGGCAAAAATCACAGGAAAAGAGGGCTCAGAGTTTAAAGGTTTAGCGCGTGTGTTTGACAGTGAAGAAGATGGTATGAAAGCTATCCTTGATAAAACCATCCAACCTGGTGAAGTTATCGTGATTCGTATGGAAGGACCTAAAGGAGGTCCAGGTATGCGTGAAATGTTAGGACCGACAGCTGCTGTTATGGGTTTAGGTCTTGGTGATAACGTTGCCTTAATTACAGATGGTCGTTTTTCAGGTGGTAGTCATGGTTTTGTTGTGGGGCATATAACTCCAGAAGCTTTTGTAGGTGGCCCTATTGGTCTTCTTAAAGACGGAGATAAAATTACAATTGATGCTGTAACTAATGAACTATCAGTAGATTTATCAGATGAGGAGTTAGCACAGCGTAAAGCAGCATGGGTACAGCCAGAGCCACGCTATCGCCGTGGTGTATTAGCTAAATATGCTAAATTAGTATCATCAGCGTCGGAGGGAGCTGTTACCGACTGCGACCTTTAAAAGTGTTCTTTTGAGTTTATAGTTATTGGTTATCAAGTTAGACAGTAAGCTTTTTGCTTGTCGCTTGAATTATTAAGTTTACTAAAGTAGCTATTTATTATTAAATCATTATTATGAAAAATATTTTATTATCATCAGTTTTAGGGGTCTCACTTGCTGTGAGTTCTTGTAGCATGTTTCAAAAGAATCCGACGACTTACTCCGAAGGTCAGTTGGGCGTTGCGCAAGAGTTCAGAATGGGGCGTGTGATTCAGATTCGCGAAGTCGAGGTTGATCGTCCAAGTAAAGATAGCAATTCAACTATTGGAACAGCAGCGGGAGCTATTATCGGTGGTGTTATTGGCGCTGCGGTTGGTCTTGGAGGTGGTGATACTCAGGATGTTCTTGGTGGTGCTGCGGGTGCTGCAGTTGGTGGAGCCGTTGGTAACAAGGTTGGTTCAGCGACAACTAAAATGCTTGCTTTGGAGCTTACGGTTAAAGGTGACGCAGGAGATACATTTATCGTGATTCAAGGTCGTGATCAGCAATTTTCTCCAGGAGAGAGAGTTAAAATCATTGAGCCAATGGATGGAACCACACTGATATCTAAAACTAATACTTTTTAGAGTTCGTTACATTTTGATATGTAAGAGTGATTAATCTTTAGGTTAATCACTCTTTTTTTTGCATAAGCTTTACAAGACTAAGTAAAGCATCTAGACAGAAAGTACCTTATGAAAAAAGCTGATAAAATTAGTCTTTCTACTATGTACTTTTTAAGTATTGGTGGGTTATGTTGCTGGTTACTTGTGCTTTCACCATTATTAAAAAATTATGGTTACGAAAGTTATGTAGCGGCTTTTTTTGCTTTAGTGGCTTTAGCTACAGCTCTATCACCTATTTTAGCAGGTGTATTAGTTGATTATAAATTTGCTGCACGCTCAGTAATTTCGACATTATCATTATTAACCTGTATATTCGTTATACTTAATTATTGGATTTTAAAAAATGAATGGGCAGTGCAATGGTTATTTATTTCTTTTTTTCTAAGTAGTTTTTTTTCAGCACCAATTTTGTCATTGGTGGGGTTTTTAGCTCTTAGAACCCTAAAATCTGATAAGTCAAAAATTGGAAACATGTTTGTATGGGGTACTATCTCATGGATTATCACGGGTTGTTTGATGAGCTTTGTTTTTAAAATAGAGAATGACGCTAAGGCTTTTTTACTCTGTGCAATTTTTTATTTATTAGCTAGCATCATGGCGTTTAAGTTGCCTCGAGATGAGAAGAAAGGTAGTTCAGACTTATCTTTACTCGATCGTTTAGGAGGTAAGGGCTGGTCTCAACTGGCGAACCCTAATGTTAATGGTTATTTGATTGCTTTATTTTGTTGTTCTATATCATTGGCTGCTTTTTTTAGTTACGTTCCTTTGCAGCTTACACAAATGGGTTTAAGTAATGTAGCAGCTAAAATGACTCTTGCGCAGGTATTAGAGGTGGTAATTTTGTTAAGTTTTAGTAAATGGCTTAAGATGATTAAAGACTGGTGGTTGATATTTATAGGAGTGACCTGTGTGCTTCTTCGTTATATATTATTTAGCCTAGTTAATGGAGAGTCTGATTTAATACTGATGTGGGTAGGAGTGACGTTGCATGGATTGAGCTTTTGTTTCTTTATAGTTGTTGGGCAAATTTATATTGAAAAGAGAGTGTTGCCCACTATTCGAGCTCAGTCACAGGCTTTGTTGACTCAGCTTTCAACAGGTTTGAGTATGTTTATAGGTTTTTTCTTATGTGGTTGGTGGTATGATAAAACTGTAGGTCAACATGGTATAGAAGCATGGAATGAATTTTGGCTTTTACTTATCGTTCCTATTTTAATAGGTTGGCTTATTTTTGTTTTAGGTTACAAAAAAGGACATAAAGCAGATAACTAAAAGCCATATAAAACCTTGAATTAATATAGACAAATCTTATTTAAAATATTAGTTTATTTATCCTCTTATGAGAAATTTTCTAACTCATCCAGCCTGCAATTTAGAAGATATAGGTATTAGCATACCTGATTGCGTGCATGCGTGTTCTGTCTGCTTTCCTACCTGGGAGAGTGTGATTGGTTATGAGGAGTCTAGTCCACAAGTAGTTCAAAAAATGCAGAGTGGTTATCCACGATTTTTTTTCCATCCGATTGTGCAGAGGCTAATGACTCAAGTCAGGGAAGAACTCCAATTAAATCAAGATCAAATTATTTTACTTTTACCTTCTAAGCGTATTGCGTCTCGTGCTCGCCGCTGGATGGAGCTTCAATTAAAAGAAGCTGTGCAAATAGAGCCTTATCGTGAAATTTGGGTGCTTATTGGCGACAAAGAAGATCAAAGTATATTTAAAGCTTATTGGCAACATACAGGTGAAATTATTAGTAGTAGATTGGCTCTTGATGTTCTTGAACGCCAAGTTGAGTCAGATAATTTAGAGCAAATTCAGGAGCTAAGAGAGCGCATAGCTAAACCTTACCAAGTAGGAATGGCAGAAGATGTTTATATCTATGAAACAGGTATGTCTGCTTGGTATGCTGCGCATAGAACCAGTCAGACTTTAAGCAATAAGAAAACACTGCAAATTGAATTTCCTTATGTTGATTTACTTAAAATACAAGAAAGATTTAGTCATAGTGGGGTTGTTTTTCTAACACGTGCTAGAGGTGAAGATCTAGAGGAGGCTCTAAGACGCATAGAGTCAGGAGATTTTAATGCGGTTTACGCAGAACTTCCATCTAATCCTTTATTACATAGTTTTGATTTAGATGTAGTGAGTCGATCATGTCGTATTGGTCATACTCCTCTTATTATCGATGATACTGTAGCTTCAGTTGTTAATATTGATGTGCTCGCTAAGGTGGATGTAGTTGTAACAAGTTTGACTAAGTGGTTTTCTGGTCAAGCAGATGTGCTTGCGGGATCTGTTATTCTTAATCCAGCATCTAAGTTTTATAATCATTTTAAACAGAACTTAGATGATGAGAGCCAGAATGACAGTCGATTATACGCCAAAGATTTAAATGTGTTGTTGAAAAATAGCGCAAACTATACATCTTTTGTTCAAACTTCTAATGCTAATACATTAGCTATTTTAGAATTACTCAATAAGCAAGAGTCTGTAGCATCTTTATATCATCCAAGTTTAGTTGATACAGAGTTATATGAGAAAAATAAAGCTGAGGGTGGAGGTTATGGCGGTATGTTTTCAGTGGTTTTTAAAACAGAGCAGCAAGCGATTAAGTTTTATGATAAGCTAGAAGTGAGCAAAGGCCCTAGTTTAGGTACAGTTTACACATTAGCTTGTCCGTATATGTTGTTAGCTCATTATTATGAACTTGATTGGGCAGAAGATTGTGGAATCAGCCCTCATCTAATTCGTATCTCTATAGGAATAGAGCCCATTGATGATTTACTTAAGCGTTTTGAATTCGCGCTGGATTCAATAAGCGAAATAAATTAAGGGACTGTTGAAAGTCTAGCTAATACGGTCTCTACACCAAAGATAACACGACAACGGACTCTAGATGTTTTGTATGTGGGAATAAGTCGATGCCCTGTGCTTCAGTTGCTTGATAACCATGCTCCCAAAAAGTATTGAGATCTCGAGCTTGTGTAGAAGGATTGCAAGAGATGTAAATCACACTTTGAGGTTTAAAGCTCATAAGCTGATTTAGGAATTCTGTGCTACACCCTTTGCGTGGTGGGTCAATAATCACGCAGCTTTGCTCACCAGTAATGGTAAGGTCTTTAAATAGCTCTTCAGCCGAAGCAGCCATGACTTGGTAATTTTCGACATCATTAAGTCTAGCATTATGTCTAGCCCAGTCAGCGGAGCTGGCTGAAACCTCTATGCCATGGACTTGTTCAAAATGCTCAGAAAGGCAAATACCAAATAATCCTGATCCACAATAAGCATCAATAAGGTAGGGGAGTTTTGTTTCTTTGGCTTTTTGTGAAACATAACCTACAAAGTCATTAAGAATGCTAGGGTTGTTCTGAAAGAAGTCTTGAGCAAGAAAGTTAAATGTATAGCCTAAAACATGTTCGGTAACTGGCTGTCTGCCATGAGTAATCACAGAGCCTTCGCTATCTCGTAATAAAATGGTGCTGCCTTTTTTAAACTCTTTGGCTCGACTATGGTAATCTGCCTTAATGGTTGGCCACGCTTCATTAATGGCTTCTGACGCTATAACACAGTCACGCATGTCGATAATATTGTGGCGTGAATTTTGTTGATTGAATCCCATGGGGCCTAAATCACTACGATTTTTTTCTTTTTTGCTCACATTAAAGTGAGGCGTTATTTTAGATCGGTAGTTCCAAAGCTTAGGAGATTGGATACTTGGATTAAGAGGAGCTTGGCAATTGCCAATACGGCTAAGTGTGTCAGAGAGTTGATCTTCTTTGAGTTTAATTTGATCTTCATAGCTTAAACTCTGGTATTGGCAGCCTCCACATTTACCAAAAATAGGGCACTTGGGCTCAATACGTTTAGGTGAAGGAGTGATTATCTCGACCAAGTCTGCATAAGAGCAATTCTTGTCATTGCGGTAAATTTTAGCTCTTACAATTTCCCCAGTAAGGCAAAATGGAACAAAAATAACCCAATCATTGTCTCGCGCTATACCCATGCCCTGATTAGAAATAGACGTAATTTCTACCTCTAAAATGTGGTGGTATTCGTAAGGTTGATTTTTAAAACCGCGAGGGACTTGAGGTGCTGGTTGAATCATGTTGAATTCAAACTAATCTATTTTTTTTGAGATTCAAGATTGATTTTGCTCTACGCTTAAATTAACTTGTTCACACATGAAATTACTTACAGGAAATGCTCATCCAGAATTAGCCAAAAAAGTGGCAGATTGCTTAGAAGTAGATTTAGTAGATGCGACAGTAAATAGTTTTCCTGACGGTGAGACTTTTGTTCAGATTCACGAAAATATCCGTGATACAGATTTATACATTATTCAACCTACCTGCACTCCTGCGAACCAAAATTTGATGGAATTGCTCATTATGGTTGATGCCGCAAGAAGAGCTAGCGCTGGAAGTATTACTGCTGTTATTCCTTTTTTCGGTTATGCTAGGCAAGATCGCAAAGATAAATCTCGTGTGCCAATTACTGCTAAATTAGTAGCCAACTTATTATCCTCATCAGGAGTAGATAGGGTGATTACTATTGATTTGCATGCACCACAAATCCAAGGTTTTTTTGATATTCCTGTAGATCATTTATATGCTAAGCCTGTATTTACCGAGGTTATCAGAAAAAAAGGTTGGAAAGATTTAGTTGTGCTTTCTCCAGATGTAGGAGGTGTGAAAATAGCCAGAAGCTATGCCGAAGCTTTTGAAGCGCAGTTAGCTATTGTCGCTAAAAACAGACTTAGCGCCACCGAGGTTGAAACCATGGATGTTATTGGTGATGTTAAAGGTAAGAATGTTATTATCGTAGACGATATGACAGAGACTGCTGGCACTTTATGTGCGGCAGCGAGAGAAGCAAAGAAAGCAGGAGCAAAGCGTATTTTTGCTGTTGTGTCACATACCTTGCTCGTAGGTCCAGGAGTTAAGCGTTTGGAGGATTCAGATATTGAAATATTGCTCACAACAAATACAACAACTATAGAAGCCGCTGAATGTAGCAAAATTGAAATTGTAGGTATTGAAAAAACTCTAGCAGAAGCGATTCGTCGCTGCCATAATGGAGAATCTGTGAGTTCTTTATTTGACCTGTAATTAAAGAATTTATTAATATGAAAAAAATCATGTTATTAGGCTCGGGAGAGCTAGGCAAAGAATTGGTAATTTCTCTACAGCGATTAGGGCAGTACATTATAGCTGTTGATCACTATTCTGGAGCTCCAGCGATGCAGGTAGCTGATGATTATGAGGTTATAGATATGCTTGATGGTTCAGCTCTGGATTCTATCGTTGCTAAACATAAACCTGATTTAATTGTGCCAGAAGTTGAGTCTATTCGTACAGAAAGATTTTTTGATTACGAAAAACAAGGAATACAAGTAGTTCCTAGTGCTAAGGCAGCTAACTTTACCATGAATCGCAAAGCTATTCGTGACTTAGCAGCTATAGAATTAGGATTAAAAACTGCCAATTATAAATATGCAACTAGTTTAGAGGAGCTAGAAGCTGCCGTAGCTCAAGTGGGCATGCCTTGTGTCGTCAAACCATTAATGTCGAGTAGTGGCAAAGGTCAGTCTTATATTAAAAAACCAGAAGACATCAGTGAATCATGGAACTATGCTATCGAAGGTAGTCGTGGTGATTTAGTAGAGGTTATTGTAGAAGAGTTTGTGGACTTTGATTATGAAATTACGCTGCTCACAGTTGCTCAAAAATCAGCAAAAACACTCTATTGCGCACCTATTGGACATCGTCAAGAGCGTGGAGATTATCAAGAGAGCTGGCAGCCAATCCCCATGAAGCTTGAATTATTGGAAAAAGCACAGCAAATGGCAGTTGAAGTCACAGATGCTTTAGGTGGAGCAGGTATTTTTGGTGTGGAGTTCTTTATTGGTAAAGATGAAGTATGGTTTTCTGAATTATCGCCACGACCACATGATACAGGTATGGTAACCTTAGCTCAGACACAAAATTTAAATCAGTTTGAACTGCATGCAAGAGCTATACTTGGCTTACCTATTCCCAAGATTGAAAGCTTAAGAGCTGGCGTAAGTGCTGTAATTACAGCATCAGAAGAGGGGAGCAACCCTGTTTATCAAGGATTAGAGAAAGCTGTGGAGCAAGAGCGTGTAGATGTTCGAATTTTTGGCAAGCAAACTACTCGCCCGTATAGACGCATGGGCGTAGTAGTAGTTTATGATGAGTTAGATTGTAATATGGATAACTTGCGAATCAAAGCCAAACAAGCAGCAGATAAAGTAAAAGTAATGAATACCTAGTCGTTATACCTACCTTTTTATATTAAAGATTGATAGTTTACGCTGGGTTTAAAGTTTAATAAACGAGTTTCTTTAATAGTTGTCAAAAGCAAATTTGTTGTTGACTTAACAGCTCTTGATAGCTACATTTCGGCTCATTTTCTCCTAAATTTAGAGAGAAAATGTTATTAACAATTAATTAAAATAATAAAATGGCTACAGAGCTTTCATATACAGTTAAAGACCAAGGCGGTAAGGCAAACCTTACTGAGATACGTAACGCGGGCAATGTACCAGCAGTTATTTACGGTAAAGGACAAGAGAATGTATTTATCATTATTAATGAGAAAGAGTTTAATAATCTCATCAAAGAACATCTTTGTGCTAATATTCTTGTGACTCTTAAAGGCGAGGGTAAAAGCGTAGAAGTGTTTATCCAAGATTTGCAGGTTCATCCTATTACTAAAGCTATCTTGCATGTTGACTTTCTTGCGATTAACGAAAAACAAATTATTAAAACTAAAGTTCCTGTTGTATTTACAGGTGAAGCAGTGGGTGTTAAAGCTGGCGGTCTTCTTCAACGTTTAGTTTACAAGTTACCTATTACCTGTTTGCCAAAAGACCTTCCTGCTAAAGTTGAGATTGATGTGTCAGATTTAAAAGTAGGTGACGTGAGAAAAGTACGACAAATCACCTTACCAGCTGGAATTAAAACACGCTTCAATGATGATGTAGTTCTCGCGCTTGTTGCTAAAACTAGAGCTGCTACTAGTGCTTCTGCTGCCGGTGCTGAAACTGCAGAAGGATAATGATTCTACAGATGATGCTATTTAGGTGCTTGATATCATTGGCGCTTAGTTGAAATCTATTTTAAGGTTACAGCACATCATCACATAAGTCTTATTTAATTAAGACTATAGAAGCGTTAGAGTTCTTTACTTGTAATTAGCTCTGACGCTTTTACTTTTTAGAAATTAAATTTATTACTAAAATATTTTATGAAAAACCTATGGAATTTAGAAGAAGCCAGTAAGTTTAAAGGAGACTTAGCCACTAGAGTTTACAGTTCGCGTGTGCTTGGTGCGGACCCTGAACTGGTACTTCATGGCGGTGGCAATACTTCAGTTAAATCAGTAGAAAAAGACTTTTTTGGTAATGATATAGATGTGTTACACATAAAAGGAAGTGGTTGGGATTTAGGCACTATCGAAGAAGCTGGTTTTGCTCCGGTTAAAATGGATGTTCTATTAAATCTAGCTAAATGTTCAGAGTTAACGGATACAGAGATGGTTCGTGAGCAAAGAGCTGGGATGCTTAATCCTTATTCTCCAAGTCCATCAGTAGAAGCAATTTTACATGCAATTTTACCATTTAAATATGTTGATCACACACATGCCAATGCAATTGTAGCTCTTACAAATAATCCTGATGGTGAGGCGCGTGTACAAGAAGTCTTTGGTAAGCGTGTTATTGTTGTTCCTTATGTAATGCCAGGCTTCATTCTAGCTAAGACAGTAGCTGAAATTATTGAGGGTCAAGATTGGACTGGTATTGAAGGCATGATTCTTATGAATCATGGTATTTTTACTTTTCATGATGACGCTAAAGCAAGCTACGATCTGATGATTAAATTAGTAGCTGAAGCTGAAGATTATTTATTAGCTAAAGCAGGTGACTATAAAGCAACAGCTGAACCAAGCTTAGATCATTTAAAAATTGCTCGTATCCGTAAGGCTGTATCAGTTGCAAAAGGCGCAGCTCAAGTTGGTTTGCTTGATAGCTCAAATGCAGCTGTTGGTTTTGCTAACCTAGCTAACGCAGAGGAAATAAGTACGCAAGGCCCGTTAACTCCTGATCATTCAATTAGAACAAAACGTATTCCTGTATTTATTGATGGTGACGCAACTCAAGCAATAGAAAAGTATAAAGCTGACTATATTGAGTATTTTGAGTCTTGCCAAGAAGGAGAAACAATCCTCGATCAGGCACCTAAATTTGCTATTATTCCTCAACATGGGGTGATGAGTTTTGGTAATACTGAAAAAGATGCTAAAATTGTTGCAGATATAGCTAAGCATACTTATGACACGATTCAATTAGCAGAAGCTACAGGAGGTTGGAAAGCGTTAAGCGCAAAAGATATTTTTGATGTTGAATACTGGGAGCTTGAGCAAGCTAAACTTAAAGGAGCTAAGCCTGCAGGCATGGGTCTTCAAGGTAAGGTAGCTCTAGTAACTGGCTCATGTGCAGGCATTGGTTTTGCTTGTGCTGAATCACTCAAAGAGCAAGGAGCTGTAGTTTATGGAGCAGATTTAAGCCCAGATATTGTCGAGGCTATGGATAAGATCGGAGCGAACGGCCGCCAACTTAACCTCACTGATGAGGCAGAGCTATCTAAACTTATCCTTGAAATTATAGAAACGCACGGAGGCTTGGATGTAGTAGTTTCTAATGTAGGTATCTTTACAGCAGGTCAATATCTCGAAGATTTAGAGCAATCTAATTGGGATAAAGCGATGGCAGTTAATTTAACCTCACACCAAATTTTATTACGTCATGTCATTCCTTATCTTAAGGAGGGCATAGACAGTTCAATTATTATGATTGGCTCACGTAATGTAGGAGCTCCTGGTCCAGGTGCGGCCAGTTACTCTTGCTCTAAAGCAGCTTTAACTCAGCTTGCTCGTGTAGCAGCTCTTGAGCTTGCTCCAGAAGGTGTACGTGTTAACGTAGTGCATCCTGATGCTGTATTTGATACTAAACTTTGGACACAAGAGAACCTTGAGCGTTCAGCAGCTCGTTATAATATGACAGTTCAAGAGTATAAAACGAAAAACTTATTAAAAACTGAAATTAAATCTAAGGATATTGGTAATGCTGTAGCTTTGTTATCAACAGCTGTATTTGGTAAAACTACAGGGGCTCAATTCCCAGTTGATGGAGGTAATGATAGAATTATTTAAGTCTAAAAAGCATTAAAAAATATATTATGAGTAATAAATCTAAGATAATCTATACAAAAACTGATGAAGCACCATTGCTTGCGACTTATTCATTTTTACCTATTATTAAAGCCTTTACTGCCAAAGCCAATATTGAAGTAGAGCTAAAGGATATTTCGTTAGCAGCTAGAATCCTCTCTAAATTTCCAGAATATCTTAGTAAAGAGCAGCAAACTCCAGACGCTCTAGCTGAATTAGGAAAAATAGTAAAAACAGCTGAAGCAAATGTTATTAAATTACCAAATATTTCAGCGTCAATCCCTCAGCTAAAAGCTGCTATTAAGGAGTTGCAAGAGCAAGGCTACGCTATTCCTGATTTTCCTGATGATCCTCAAACTGATGAAGAAAAATCTATTTCGTCTAGATATAACGAGGTCAAAGGTTCTGCTGTAAATCCAGTACTTAGGGAAGGCAATTCAGATAGACGCGCTCCTAATGCAGTTAAGAACTACGCCAAAAGCAACCCTCATTCAATGGGTAAGTGGTCAGCAGATTCAAAAACACATGTAGCAACCATGACTAGTGGTGATTTTGCGCATAATGAGCAGTCTACCACAGTAACACAAGCAACCACAGTTAAGGTTGAGCTTACTAAGGAAGATGGTGATATTATAATACTTAAAGAAGGCATTAATTTGCAAGCTAAAGAAATAATAGATGCTACAGTTATGAGCAAGAAAGCGCTTATAACATTTCTAGAGGAGCAAGTCGCTGACGCTAAAGCTCAAGGCGTCTTGTACTCATTACACATGAAAGCCACCATGATGAAGGTCTCAGACCCTATTATCTTCGGCCATGCTGTTTCAGTATTCTTCAAAGATTTAGTGACTAAGCATGCTGACGTGTTAGCTGATTTGGACGTTGATTTTAAAAACGGTTTTGGCAACCTCATCGAAAAAATTGCAACCTTACCAGCAGACAAACAAGCTCAAATCAATGCTGATATCGAAGCTATTTATGCTCAGAATCCTGATTTAGCGATGGTAGACTCAGACAAGGGTATTACCAACTTGCATGTCCCTTCTGATATTATTATTGATGCTTCTATGCCTGCTATGATAAGAACTTCTGGTCAGATGTGGAACTCTCAAGGTGAGCAAGCGGATACAAAAGCAGTGATTCCTGATAGTAGCTATGCGGGTGTTTATGCTGCCACTATTGATTTTTGCAAAAAACATGGAGCATTTGACCCTACAACAATGGGAACAGTTCCTAATGTAGGCCTTATGGCGCAAAAAGCAGAGGAATATGGTTCACATGATAAAACATTTGAAATTCCAACTAATGGAGTTGTAAAAATTATTGATGACGCAGGTAACACCCTTACCGAACATCAAGTAGAAGAAGGAGATATCTGGAGAGCTTGTCAGGTCAAAGATTTACCTATACAAAATTGGGTTAAACTCGCTGTATCAAGAGCCCAAGCTACACAATGGCCTACTGTATTCTGGTTAGATGCGAACCGCGCACACGATGCTCAACTCATTGAGAAAGTGAATCTCTACTTAAAAGATTATGATACTACAGGTCTAGAAATAAAGATTTTAGCCCCAACAGAGGCGACTTCTTACACTCTTGAGAGAGTTAAAGCAGGTGAAAACACGATTTCAGTTACAGGTAATGTTCTACGTGATTATCTAACTGATTTATTCCCTATTTTAGAGTTAGGTACATCAGCTAAAATGCTCTCCATTGTCCCGCTTATGAATGGTGGTGGATTGTTTGAAACAGGCGCTGGTGGCTCAGCTCCTAAGCATGTTCAGCAATTTGTAGAAGAAGGACACCTTAGATGGGATTCATTAGGAGAATTTCTTGCTCTAGCAGTTTCTCTAGAGCATTTAAGCCAAGTAGAAAATAACGCTAAAGCTCAAGTTTTAGCCACAACTTTAGATATAGCAACAGGCAAGCTTCTAACGAATAATAAGAGCCCGTTACGTAAAGTGGGGCAACTTGATAACAGAGGTAGCCATTTCTATATTGCTCTTTACTGGGCTGAAGCTCTAGCTAACCAGGAAGATGATGTGGAGCTTAAAGCACAGTTTGCTCCTCTTTATGCTGATCTAGCGCAGCAAGAATCCACTTGCATTAAGGAATTAGAGTTAGCTCAAGGAGCCTCTGTTAATATAGGTGGATACTATCGCGAAGATGAAAACCTTGCATCACTAGCTATGAGGGCTAGCTCAACTTTCAATAGTGTTATTAATAAATTTTAGTTGTTTAATATTCTATTTATAGTTTAAAAATTATCATAACGAACGAATCATGAAAAAATTAATTAACGATCCAAATAAAGCAGCAGCTGAGCTTATCGATGGCTTAGTAGTTGCTTATAACGGCGCCGTAAAAAAAGTAGGCAAAGCTAGTGTAGTGAAAACTGACATCAAGAAAGGTAAAGTAGCCTTACTTGTCGGAGGTGGAGCTGGTCACGAACCTATTTATCATGGCTTAGTAGGTCATAACATGGCTGATGGAGCAGCTTGTGGTGATATCTTTGCTGCGCCTCCTCCCAATATTGTTCTCGATGCTACAGAAGCTATCGATCAAGGTAATGGAGTTTTATACCTTTACGGTAACTATGCTGGTGATGTGATGAATTTTGGTCTTGGTGCTGATTTTGCAGATGACGAAGATATTGAAGTTGAGACCGTACTTATCGCTGATGATGTGGCTTCAGCTCCTCTTACAGAAAAAGGTAACCGTCGCGGTATTGCTGGACTTGTACCAGTTGTTAAAATTGCAGGTGCTGCCTCTAATGTGGTAGACTCTCTTGCAGAACTTAAGCGCATCGCTCAAAAAGCTAATGATATGACTCGTACTATTGGTGTAGCTCTCGCTCCGGGTTCTATCCCTGCAACAGGCGCGCCTACCTTTGAATTGGCTGAAGACGAAATTGGTTTTGGTATTGGTATGCACGGTGAGCGTGGTATTGGTACTGAAAAAATGCAACCTGCTGATGATATTACAGAAATGTTATTGAAATACATTTTTGCTGATGATTTAGAGTTTGAACAAGGTTGTGATGTCGTACTTTTTGTTAATAGTTTAGGAGCTACCACTATGATGGAATGCTTAATTGTGCTTAGAAAGTGTAAAGAAATCTTAACTGATAGAGGCATTAATGTTTATGATGTTATTGTAGGTCCAATTGTAACTTGTCAGGAAATGGCTGGAGTTTCAGTGACACTAACTAAGCTTGATGACGAACTCAAGCAGTACTGGGATATGCCAGCTGCATCATTAGGTTATACAAAAAATTAGTATTTTTGTATTAATTAAATTAGGCAGAAGCTCTCTTCGGGGAGCTTTTGTTGTTTTAAAGGTCGCTTTATCCCAATTTTTCATCTTATTTTCTTGCAAAAAATAAAGAGCGTTATAGATTGCTTACACAATTTATTGATTCATTTATAAGAAAAATTATGGCAAACTTAACACCAGAACAAGCAAAACAGATGCTCTTAGCAATTACTGAGATCATTATCGAAAATGAGCCTATGCTCTCGGAAGCTGATCGCCTTCTTGGTGATGGTGACCATGGTATTGGTATGAAACGTGGTTTTAGTGCCGCCGCAGAAGAGCTTAATGCTATCGAAACTGTAGAAAGTCTTAGTGAGCCTTTCAAAGTAGCA
>DGKB01000055.1 GCA_002386905.1 Akkermansiaceae bacterium UBA4581
AAAAAAATTAATGATACCATAAGGTATTTTGCTCTTAGGCAAGGCGTGACCGCCAACTAGTATATGTCATACCAGTTAAGGGAACAACACAACATAAGGGCAAAAGAGCTATGGCTTCTTTTATTTTATTAAAGTAACGCAGTTGCTCTAATCTTACTAAAACTTTTATTTCCTTATTTATCATCATTCTTTTAATTAACTTCAATTCACCTATGACACTTGAAATCTTCTTCCTATCGTTGATTTCTTGTCGTGTAGTGTGAATATAATTGAAGGTGATTGCTTTTCAATAACCTTAATACTTAGCGTGCCATTCATCAAAAATGACTGGGGAAATTTCTGAAGGCTTAATCTCTGAACGCCCACCCCAAAAAACATTAGTGTAAGAAACAGGTATACCGATACTTTCTAAATGCTTATCAATAGCAGCCTTATGCTCCATCACCTTGTCTTTTTCGGTTCCGTGTACGACACCCATAATATTCACATTGCCAAATTCTGGTCCTCCTTCGCGCCAATAGCAATGAGTCATACAGTGATGTCTCCCTACTTCTGAACCTGCTTTTAACTCCATACCCTTAGGCACAGCCCAATGGAAAAGACCGTTAAAACGCGTCACTTTTTTGCCAGCCTGCGAAGGCTTCACATGTTCAAGGAATGTAGAAAAACGACCAATGACTTTTTGCTCATTGAGTTGCTTTGCAATTTCAAAGAATTTATCAAGAGGCATATTAATAGCTGCTGCACGCTCAGCCCAAAAGTCTGAGCCAATTTCATCAACAGTTAATTCAGCTTTAATTTGCAAAAGAACCTTCCACTGCTCATCATTTAAATCTACCACTGTTGTCGTCATCATTTCAGCTGGAGTGTCTACCTTAGCTCCCGGCTCCAACTTTTTACGACGCACATGCCCCACTCCTAGTGTAAAAACCCCATGCGCTGGCATAAGTAAATATTTCTCTGCACCTAGCATAGCTTTAAGTTTATCTGCATGCTCCTCGAGCGTGCGACCTTGTGGTACTTTAAGCGTAGTCCATAAACGATAATGTGAACCTGAAATAGCACTATCAGTTGATCGGATAACCACATGACCTGAAAAAGGGTCTTTTTTAGCCATAAACTCAAAAGCCGCATTTAACTTATCTTCTGGAAGCTTCCACGCAACCAACGCTCCATGAGCTAATTTTGTAGCTAGTAATGTCTGGCGCACACGACGAATCACTCCAGCTTTGAGCATAGCCTGAATACGCTCAATCACAATTTCCAAAGGCACTCCCGATTGTTCGGCAATTGATTCAAATGGATTTTCTTGAAATCCTTGGAGCAAATCTTCAGAAATAGCTAAAATTTTAGCATTAATTTCATCATCATGTTCAACTGGTATATTTTGTAAATCTTGATTCATTTTATTATAATTAAAAAGTATGATTCATCATAACTATCTTATAGATAATGTAATTTCACATAATTAAGCGCTTGTTCATGATCATAAAGCTCCTGCTCTAATTGCTTAGTTTGAACCTCCATGAGAATCTGACCTATTTTAATGCCAGGTTCAAGCCCTAACTCAAGTAAATCATGCCCCCTTATGAGAGGTTCAGGTAATTGAATTTCATGATTTTTTTCCTCAATATAATTCTTAAGGAATTTATAATTTTCAATATTTCCGTTAGAAGACAGGCAATCTACGCGATGCAACTCCATCTCTTGAGCAAATGTACTTCTAGCTATAAACCTTCTAAGCGTTGAAACTCGCATACGCTGAACATTAATAAACTGCATATGATGCTTAACCATTACCACAACATGCTCAATAGTATCATTTGAATATTTAAGACTGCGCAGCATCGCTTCCGCCATTTGAGCGCCTACCGTATCATGACCATAAAAAGTAAACCTTTGCTTTTCTTGATTGTAGCTCTGAGTCTTAGGCTTGCCTATATCATGCAACAAAATTGCCAATCGCAACTCTAGAGAAAAATCTGGCTGAATCAAATCTAGCATCAACATCGTATGCTCAAACACATCACCTTCAGGATGGAATTCAGCAGGCTGCTCGCAGCCCTTTAACTCTAAAACCTCTGTGAAAAAATAATTAAAAAATCCTAAGTCTGCCAACATACTCACCCCTTGATGCGGACGATTACTCATAAGCACCTTACTAAACTCTGATTGAATACGCTCAGCGCTAATTTTTTGCAAACCTCCGATTTGCTGCATCATGGCTAACTTAGTTTGCTCTTCAATCTTAAACCCTAACTGCACTGCAAAACGTACTGCTCGCAACAGGCGTAGCCCATCCTCCTTAAACCTATCTTCAGCATGGCCAATAGCTCTAACAATACCTTTTTCTAAGTCGCCCAAACCTCCAACATAGTCGGTCACTTCCAGGGTAAATGGATTAGCAAACATGCCATTAATCGTAAAATCACGGCGTTTAGCATCTTCTTTGGCGTTGGTGTAATAAACCTTATCTGGATGCCTACCATCAGCATAATTACCGTCCTCTCTAAATGTAGCTATCTCAATACTTTGATCCTTAATCATGGCAAGAACCACACCAAAATGAGCTCCTACCATACGTGTTTTTAAACCTACTTGCTCACAAACGAACTCAACCTGTTCAGGTTGAGCGTTAGTAGCTAAATCGTAATCCTTACAATCAAGACCGAGTAGAGCATCACGCACACAACCGCCAGCAAACACAACTTCATACCCAGCTTTATCAAGAGCCTCAGCAACCTGCATGGCTGCGTCTAAATTTTTAGATGGCTTAAACTCTACTCTCACAAAAACTAAAAAAAGGTAACTCTAATTAAAAAAAACATTTTAATTTATCTAGTGCCTCCTGCAATTCAATCTCGCTAAGATTTAATGGTGGCAATAGACGCATTGTATTATTGCCAGCCATGACTGTCAATAGTCCAGCCTGCATTAATTCCTTAACTGCCTCAACAACATTAATTTGAGGATTTAACTCAATCCCAATCATTAAACCTAATCCACGAACTTGTTTAATTTTAGGACTATTCCAACGAGAAATTTCATCTCTAATCCTAGCGCCACAAGCATTGACATTCGCGAGTATATTTTCAGAATCAACCGTCTTAATAACCGCAAGTGCTACCGCACAGACTAGAGGATTCCCTCCATAAGTTGAACCATGCTTACCAGCACCCAATACCTCGCTAAGCCCATCACGATTATTCACCCAAAACGCACCAATAGGGACACCTCCACCTAAACCTTTAGCCCAGGAAATAGCATCAGGCACCACATCAGGTGCAATTGCCTGCCAAGCCGACCATTCACCACAACGCCCCACGCCACACTGCACCTCATCAAGGAGTAATAGTAAATCATGCTCCTTACATAGGGCCTCAACCCCACGTAAAAACTCAGCAGTTACAGGCTGAATACCACTCTCACCCTGTATAGGCTCAAGCATCACAGCCACTGTATCCTCACGAACCAACGCCTCAACACTAGCTAAATCATTAAGCTTAGCATAACTAAAGCTCGAGAGTAACGGCATACAACCTGCCTGAATTTTATCCTGTCCAGTCGCAGCAAGCGCTCCATTGGTACGCCCATGAAACGATTCATTCAACGTAATAATATGATGACGTTTCTGACCTTGATTAGCTCCTGATAGCTGAGGTTTAATATCACCATAATTACGTGCCAATTTAATCAAACCTTCATTCGCCTCAGCCCCACTGTTGGAAAAAAAGGTCTTACCCTCAATACCTACCACCTTTTGTGAAATCAACTGTGCCAATTCTGCCTGAGGAGCTGTATGATACAAATTAGAAACATGCCACAACTGCTCTGACTGCTCTTGCAGAGCTTTCACTAATGCAGGATGACAATGCCCTAACGAACACACCGCAATACCTGTAGCAAAGTCTAAATAAGGCTTGCCTGACTCATCCCAAACATAAGAGCCCTGCCCTTTGACCAGGTTTAAATCTAGACGCGCATAAGTCGGCAATACCCACTGCTGAGTTTGCTTAGCCATTGTTGAATCCATATTCATCATGGCGCAAAGATAAGCTAGCTCACGCTAAAAACCAAGCAAAGTTTAAAAGCTATGCAAAATACTTTTAGTCAGCACCAAGAGACTTAAATATAAAATTTCTCTTTCAACTAAGATGCTAAATGTTTATGAGTCCCACTCTTATTGGGTTAATCATCATAGCTTATTTCACAAGCATTAATCGGTTTGCACTTATTTTTTATTTAACTTGAGAGTTTTACTAATTGTGTACCTATTACTCGCCATCCAGAGGGCTAAGTTGCGTACATGGGGTAAGAAGTAGCGGCAACTCATAATGCGAGCTAGCCAACGGTAATTTTTGCTGACATAAAGACAAGTAACCCAGGCTTGCTCTGCGCAATAAACTTGCTGCCCATTGATTCTAATAACTAGGTTCTCACTAGGCTTGTATCTATTTATCTCTGGGAATATTTGCTGAGCCTTAATCGAAAAGTAAGGCTCACAAATAAGCTCTACATCAGCTCTAATACGCTTGCTTAGCCACTGTTTAAATCCTGCACATAGACCACAATCACCATCATAGAATAGCTCTAACTTTTTAATATCTTTATTTAGAGTCATTCTCTGATTCTTCGTCTGATTCATCATCTAACGAGGATTCGTCTTCTTCATTTGCGGGAATACCTTTGTTTCTCTTACTTTCTTGATACTCTTGTTCTTCGAGTTCTTGCAGTTCTAATTTAACTTGGCGATCGTGTTCTCGCTCATACTCTTCTTGCATTTTATGCCATTCAAGGTCTTCTTTTGCCATTTGTTTTTCTTTTTTCTTCTGATAGATAAAGGCAAATAAAATACACAGCGAATAGAGTAGGAATAACGGCACAGCTAATGAGAGCAAGCTAATCACCTCGCCTCCGGGCATGACTAAAGCGGAAAGCACCACGATACCAGCAACCACATAACGAGTGCTGCGTAGCATCGTGTAGTAACTAATCACATCTAGATACACAAGAGCCATCACAACCACTGGTAACTGAAAGGTCAGGCCAAAGGCTAGGACAAATTTAGCAGCAAAGCCTAAATAATAACCAATACGCCATTCATTAGTGACTCCTATAGAATCCCCCATATTAAAGAAGAATTCTAAGACACGAGGCAACACCACAAAATAAGAGAGACATACACCCGCCACAAATAAAACTAAGGATACAAATATGGATTTTAATAGTATATCTTTTTCTCTTTTTTGTAGTCCCGGCATCACAAAGCGCAAGATGAGGTAGAGCGTAATAGGTAGCGATAAAACAAAGGCTTCAAAAAAAGCAAGTTTGATAGAGAGCATAAATGTCTCTGTAGGCTTAAAAGCTCCCATGACCGCATTATCACCAAAATTGCCCTGTTTTTTGAATAAATCAACAAAGCCTTTTTCCTTAATACCGTGCTCAATCCAGCCTGTTAAAATCTCCACTACTTGCGGTTTTAAACTAGGACTATTCTCTAGGTAGTGATTCTGTTGTTCTGCATCTAAGGATAAAATGGCCAAATAATGCACTCTAGCTTCGAGTAAGTGACTGGACTCTATGTCTAGTTGCGAGAGATAGAAAGCTCGTTGTTGCTCATTGAGGGGCAATAGAGCTTGATAGTTACTATCTATTTCTTTCCAAGTTTTTAGATCTATTTGTTTAGGTAATTGCTGAGAAATTTTACTATCAAGCACCGCATATATAGGGCGTTTCATTACCTCCATCAACGGAGCTCTAAACCACCAACAAATAGAAAATGATACTATCAAGGTCACCACTATCCAAACAATAGTAGAGCGTAGGTCTTCTAAATGCTGAAAAAATGATTTATTAATCTCAGCATCTTTTCCAGCACGAATCCTATCGCGCAAAACATCTAACCAAAAAAACATATTTTTATTCGCTCAATACTTCTTGCCAACGAGCAAGCTGAATAGCTACTTGCTTAGGTGCTGGAGCACCTGGGTTATCGCGAGCTTCTAGAGCTGCTTTTAAATTAAATATAAAGGATAAATCTCTGTCTAAAACTGGATGTAGCTCTGCCCATGTACTTTGTGGCAGAGAGGATAACTCCACTCCCTGCTCAATAGCAATAGCCACAGCGCTACCTACAATCTCATGCGCATCTCTAAACGCCACTCCCTCACGCACCAAATAATCAGCCAAATCTGTAGCCAGTAGCATCGAGTCACTCGCCGCAATCAGGCAGCGTTCCTTCATCACAGTCATGCCACGCATTTGTTCTGCATTAACAGCAAGCGCCATCACAATCGTATCGACAGCGTCAAATAATGGTTCTTTGTCCTCTTGCAAATCACGGTTGTAAGTCAGAGGCAATCCCTTGACTGCTGTGAGAACAGAAATAAGGCTACCATAGAGGCGCCCCGTCTTACCACGAGTAATTTCTGCAATATCAGGGTTCTTTTTCTGTGGCATTAACGATGAACCTGTCGTATGAGCATCAGCCAATACAACAAAACCAAATTCTGCACTCGACCAAAGGATTAAATCCTCACTCAAGCGTGACAAATGCGCACCAATGAGCGAGATATCAAAAAGCACTTCGAGGATGTAATCTCTATCAGCAATAGCGTCCATAGAGTTCTGCGACACAGAGTCAAAACCTAATTCATGAGCCACCTGCTCACGATCTAAACAGATGGTAGAGCCAGCTAAAGCACCAGAACCTAAGGGTGAAACATTGAGACGTGTTTTTGCCTGCTCTAAACGCTGAGCATCTCGATCAAGCATCTCAACATAGGCTAGTAAATGATGAGCCATACTCACAGGTTGCCCGCGCTGTAAATGAGTGTAACCAGGCATGACGACATCTTGATACTCTGTCGCTTTTTCTACTAGAGCTGTTTGTAAATTTCTAATTTCATCAAGTATGACCTCGCAAGCTTCACGGGTATAGAGGCGTGTATCTGTAGCCACCTGATCATTACGTGAACGTGCTGCATGCAGTTTAGCTCCTACTGGCCCAATACGCTTAGTAAGCTCAGACTCTATATTCATATGCACATCTTCTAATTCTTTAGACCATGTAAATTCTCCTGCTTCAATAGACTCTTTAATAGAGAGTAGTCCTGCTTCAATAAGCTCGAATTCGTCTGGACTCAACGTGCCTGCACCTACTTGGGCTCTAGCGTGTGCAATAGACCCAGCAATATCATAGGCATACAAACGCCGATCATAAGAAATAGACTCTGTATATTTGACTACTAATTCTGCTGTTTGCTCACTAAATCTACCCTTCCACATCATATTGTTATTTTTTCAGAAGATAGGCGCTAACTCAGCGAGTTGCAATCTTTAAATAAAGCAAGCCTAGCTCTTATTTATACAATAAATTAAATCCTACTTTATCTAAGTCTTCAACATCATTATAATTGCATAACAATACAATGCCTTTGTCTAATCGCGGATTAAACCCAAAAAAAGATCTATAACCAGCTGTAGCTCCATTATGCCAATAAATAGTTGATTTACCCTTAGTATATATCTGCCAACCTAGCCCTATAGACCTATTTTTATCCTTAATAAAATAAGGATTTAAGGTTAATTTCATTTCTGTTTTTAAATCTGAGTCTAAACTTAAGTAAGTAGATATGAACTTAGCTAAGTCTTTAGTAGAACTTTTCATAGCGCCTGCCGGTGCTGCAGCGTCAAAGTGCCAATTAGGAGCTTTAGTTTTAAAGTTAAAGTACTCCATTATGTTAAGTCGTTTATAACCTCTAATAACCTGTTTTTGGTTCTGTTTATTGTAATTCACAAATGAATGCTCCATCGTTAATGGTTCTAATATGTTATTTTGAATTAATTCAGCATATGTTTGCTGCATAGCTCTTTCTAGAGCCAAACCCAAAACAGCATAACCATAATTTGAATACAGTGATTGCTCTTTGAGCTTAGTTAAAGTGGATGCATTTAAGTCCTTAATTAATTTTTGGGTGGTGTAATTTTTATATGGATTTTGCTTATTTATCAAAAAATGAAATAAATTCATACTTTCAGGTAATCTCGGCAAACCAGAACTATGAGTTACCAATTGCTGAAATGTGATATTGGCTACATCTTGTTTTTTTATTTCTGGGATATAGTCAGCAATTTTTTCATCTAATAAATAAGGCTTATCTTGAATAGCTATAGCGAGTAATAAACCTGTAAAAACTTTTGTAAGTGAACCAATTTCAAACACAGTATTTTCATCAACTTGACTGTCTCCAACAACAGAATAAGTAACATTTTCTGACGTAATTAAAGCGTAAGACACACTCGTGCCTTTTGCTAATTTTAAATCGTTGATATTTGAGAAAACATACGTACAGCAAGAGACTAACAAAAAGAACATTCTGAATATGATATTCATTTTTTCGTTAATGTACCTATTGAGGCTTGATGAAAAAGCTATTTCACCTGCAACTTCTGTCCAATATTCACTTGGTTATTTGAAATGTTGTTCAACTTTTTCAATTCATCTACTGAAATTTTATATTTTTGTGAAATTCCCCAGAGTGTTTCCCCTTTGGTCACTGTATGCCATTGTTCCTGCGTTTGCGCAAAAGGAGTTCCTACTTCGACAGTGAGAGGTTCAGGTTTTAATGGTTGATCACTAGCAGTTGTCAAAGATTGTGAAACTACGAGCTTTTGACCTAAATTAACTTGTGATTGATTCAATCCATTGAGCTGGATAATTTGCTCAACACTCATTTTATATTTCTTACTAATTGAATAAAGTGTATCTCCCTTAACTACGGTATAATAAGCAACTGGCTTATCAATAGACTCTTTAGCTTGAGTTATTTTTTTAATTTCTTGTGCCACCTCTGTTTTAACCGCTTTTTTTGCAGCAACTACCTCCTCGACCTTAGGCTTTTCAATCGTTGTTGCCTCCTCTTTATTTAGATTTAACGATGGAGTCTCAGGCAACATGATAAGTATTCCTGCATCTAGAGGCATACCGTGATTGAGTTGATATAAATCTTGCGAAGAAATATCCAACTTTGCAGCTAAACTAGCGTAACTATCCCCCTCTTCAACTAAGTAGGTTTTCAGTACTTTGGTTGCTTGCACTGATGAATTTTCTAGTTGCTTTTTAGGGTTCGATTTAATGACCTCTACTTTTTTAGATGCTTCTTTTTTATTTGGGATCGGGTTTGATTCTTGATCTATTTTTTGAGCGACTTTTTTATGCAGAACCTCCTCTTGCTTTTTCTCTGTTTCATATGATTTAAAGTGCCATATTAGGGCTACAACAATCAGCGCATTCACGACTAGTAAAGCCCATAAATTTCCCTTGAATCCTAAGTAAGTTTTTTGTTCTGACATCATCATAAATTATAAGTTTTTAAGCAAGTCGTTAAACGCTTCGCCTCTCTCTACATAGGAACTAAATTGATCAAACGAAGAAGTCCCCGCAGAAAACAACACTATGTCATTTTCAACTGCGCTTTGGCAAGCTCTTTGGACTGCTATATCCAAGGTTTGGCAATTTTCAACAGCCGTTACAGGCTCAAATAAATTCACTAGTTGATTTCCAATTTCCCCTATAAAAAATGCCTGCTTTACCTTGGCATTCACTAACGGCAATAACAATTCATAATTTAATCCTTTGTCTTTACCTCCTGCAATCCAAATAATAGAGCCTGATTCTTTTACTTTTAACCCATGTAACGCCTTTGCTACAGAATCAATATTAGTAGCTTTGGAATCATTATAGTAGGCAACACCTCTAATTGTTGCTACTTTTTGACAACGAAATGCAGGCACATGAAAACTCTCCAAGATAGCCAGCAACTCAGCTTGCGAAACATCAACTATATACTCCTGTAGCGCAGCTATTGCATAAGCTAAATTCAGTACTTGATGCCCGCCTGCCCAATCTATATCTCCTACATCTATATAAAGATCTCCTTGATAAAAAACTTTTTCTCCCTTCACCTTCCAATGAGCCTCTAGACTAGAAGAAACAGTTTGAATCTCAGCTAAAGAAGACAATTGAATATTAGCATCGATAATAGCCCGACACTCCTTATTCTGAAAATCAAAGATTTTTAATTTAGCGGCTTCATAGTCATCATAACTTTTGTACCTATCTAAGTGATCCGGCTCAATAGCTAGGCATACAGCTACTTCTGGCGCAAATGTCTCAATCGTCTCTAGCTGAAATGAACTCACCTCAATCACCGCCACATCAAAAGGTTCATTAACATAATCTAACCAACAGCGACTCAATGGCTTGCCATGATTGCCACATAACTGAGCTTTAATACCTAAACCCTCTAAAATATGCGCTATCAGCTCAACGGTCGTCGTCTTACCATTAGTGCCTGTAACAGCAATAGACTTCATCTCTGGATAATCAGATCTCAACGACCACGCCAACTCTAACTCCCCAATGACTGGAACTTGAGAAAGACCAGTTGCTTGCTTACACCAGTCGGACTCAATATCTACCCCTGGACTGACCACCATCCCTGCATAACTAGCTTGCACCTCTGCACTATCCAGAGTCATGACACTCATCCCCGCAGGCAAAGACTCCAACCATGCACCAGACTGAGGCTTAGCATCTATCAAATCCACAGCACTAGCCCCATGCCTGAGCAACAACTCAGCAGCCGCACGACCACTAGCCCCCGCCCCTAAAACCGCATAAGTAGAATTTGTTATTTTCATTACTTTTGTTTAAACCACAGAACCTACCAAAAACACAGAAAAAACCTATACTAAACGTTCAATCAAAGTATGCTTTTATTAAAATAAAACGTTAGCTTTTTAACGTTTTATTTTTCCATGATTTAATAAATATATAAAACAATATAATAGTTCCTAACAATATTTGACATACACCTAAATATATCAGGCTCTCGGCGGTGCTACCAACTGCCTGCATTTTATTATAAAAAAAATCAGAAATATTTTTAGAATCAGGAACTTTTAACTCTACTACTATCTGGTCAATATCTGACACATAATGCGCATAAACATTAACCAATAGGTCGCTAGCATGATGTAAAGAAAATGCACCACATATAATTAATACTACACTTAAGATTTTCATTTAATTAATTATTTAAAACTTAATTTTACTCTAAGTGCTTATAAGGCTTAACAAGAGGAGTTTTGGATGAGAAAAGCCAGCGCAAGAATATTTTGAGGGTGAGTGTAGATAAAGCTACTCGACCCTGAAAAAATATGAAGTAGCTGGCTTTTATCACCAAAAGAACCTTGTTAAACGATTTTTAAGATGAGGAGTCCGATAACCGCACAAAAAAACGATATCATCCAAAAACGCGTGGTCACTTGAGTTTCTTTCCAGCCTAGCAGCTCAAAATGGTGGTGAATGGGCGCCATTTTAAAGACACGTTTTCCTGTGGTTTTGAAACCTATGATCTGAATAACCACTGAGAGACCTTCGATGACAAATACGGCACACACGACAAATAGCATGAGTTCTTGTTTAATTGCAATGGCCACGACACCTAATGCGCCACCTATCGCTAGTGAACCTGTGTCACCCATGAAGACTTGGGCAGGATGGCAGTTGTACCACATAAAGGCAAAACAAGCGCCAGCAAGCGCTGAAAGAAACACGAGCAACTCTCCTAAATTAGGGTTTTGAGGAATAGATAAATACTCATTAGCAATCACATAATGATGAGCTAAGTAAGCCATGATAGCGTAGGCAAAAATAGCAGACAGACTACAACCCGTAGCAAGACCATCTAACCCATCGGTGAGATTCACTACATTAGACATGGCAATCATCACTGCCGCACCAAAGATGATGTATAACCAACCCATTTCCCAGAGAGGTTGCTTCATGAGTGGCACACATAAAGCTCCCCATGATAAAGGCTCTTTAACCAACTGGTAATTGGCTGATTCTGGACTGAATTGCAACATGAGCATCACAGCTAAACCTATGAGAGCTTGAGCGATGAGTTTGCCTCTGGAGCTGACTCCTTTGGAGTTTTGGTGCTTAATCTTAAGGTAATCATCCATGAACCCAAGCGCTGCCAAACTGGTCATGCCAAATAACGTCACCCAAATAAAAGTATTATCCAACTTAGCCGCTAATAATACAGATAACCATACCCCTGCAATGATAAGGATTCCTCCCATAGTAGGTACGCCTTTCTTGGCTCCGTGGAGCTCGTTAAGCTTGTGCACCTCTTCAGCACTACGAATCGGCTGACCAAGCTTAAGCGATATGAGCTTTAAAATCATCTTAGGCGCAATAGATACCACAAATGAAAAAGCAATCAAACAAGCCAAGGCACTACGTACTGTTATGTATTGAAAAATATTCAACCAACGCCAATTATGAGCCCATTCTGCTCCAGCTGCATTGGCTTGCGCCCATAATTCATAAATAAAATATAACATAATTGTCTAAGGTAATCTGACTAAATAAACTGCTTAAATAATTGCTCCAGCCCTGCAGCTCGGCTTGCTTTGAAGAGTACTTTATCGCCTGCTTGTAATTGTGCAAGCAAGATTTGTTGCGCTTCTTCTTGATTCATTGCGTGTGAGATAGAAAGAGGCTCTAATTCGCTCTCTTGAGCAGCTTCTTTAGCCCCTTGGTAATAAGCCTTAACTAAATCACTCTCTCCAACTGCAATCGTATTAAATCCTAATTGAGAGGCTTCACAGCCTAATTGATAATGCTGCTCTAGCGCCTGCTCCCCAAGCTCGCCCATCTGGGCAAATACCACCCATATATCACCTTGTTTTTCACTGAGTAATTGCAAGCTGGCATAGGCCTCACGCAAGGAATCAGGGTTGGCATTGTAAGCATCATTAATCCAGTACTTACCCTGCGCTTCCACGATTTCAAAACGCCCCGCTGTGAGCTGAAAACTCTCTAACCCTGATGCTATTTGAGTTAGAGTCATACCCATAGCGTAAGCCACTTCAATCACGAGACGGATATTTTCCAACATCACCGTAGGTAGAATGGGCATCTGCACGGGATAAGTCTGAGTACCTTGAGCAGTGTTACTATTTACCGTCTGTAAGTTAAACTGAGTGCCTTTGATAGTCTGACTAATCTGCGTGATTTCCAATTGATGATTTTCACCTACCCAGAGCATTTGAGCTGTAACTTCGGAGCTGAGTATCTCACGCTGAGCTACATGCGCCTGAGCGAAACCCCGCGGTTTATCACCAAGCTGGGCAGATGTTAAGGAGCGTAATAGAGCCCCCTTTTCCTTGGCCACACCTGCGACTGACCCTAGGAATTCAATATGTGCATTTCCCACGCAAGTAATGATGCCCTGATTGACCTGCGCTATATCGCAGAGAAACTCTATCTCATTAGGGTGATTCGTGCCCATCTCGACAATCAACACCTCCTGTTCTGGATTGCAGCTTAAAACTGTCAACGGCACTCCTAAATGATTATTGTAATTACCTACTGTCGCTTCTACGGCAAAATTTTCTGAGAGCACCGCCTTGAGCAACTCCTTAGTCGAAGTTTTACCATTGGAACCTGTAATCCCTATGAGCTCTACTCCAGCTCCATCGTTAGCCTTTGTAAGCACCGTTTGGCGATAAGCTCTCGCCCATACAGCCAATGTCGCCTCTCCTGAGGCAACCACCACCAAGTGACAACCTGCCTGCTCAATATTCGCTAAACCCTCTGCGTCTGGAGCTCGTTCTAACACTAATAGTCTAGCGCCCTTATCTAAAGCCGCTTGCCAGTAATCATTACCATCTACTTGCTCACCCTTGAGCCCGACAAAGACATCCCCCACCTGCACCTTACGCGAATCAATCCACACCTTGGCACTATTAGACAGCTCATCTCCTACAATGAGCTGCTGAGTGTTAGGGAGTGAGAGGAGAGAATTTAACATAATTACAAAAGAACCACAGAAAACACAGAAAGCGCAGAAAAACTAAGTAAGAAGTTAAGTGAAAAGAGAAGGGTTAAAAGTAAACAGTGGGCTAAGCAGGAGATTAACTTAGCAACTACAGCATGAGTACTATAAAGCTCCTATACGTGGTTTAAATTGCTTCATTTCACTAATAATCTTTTCTGAATTACTAATTTCACAAAAATTATATTTATTTAAGAGTAGTTTAAAAGGGCTTATTATAAATGATGAGTTTTTATATTCCTTTAATAACTCTAACTCTGGTGGTGAAGTTTGTGCTTTAACAAAACCTACATACTTTTCTTTATCTTTTATATCTGAACTTATTTCTATATAATTAAGAGTTGAGTATAATACACCGTAAATATGCTCAAATGTACTAAATCTATTTTTATAGATTTTTAAATAATCATAGGAATTTAACTCGGAATCATGAGTCGAAGACCATTCTTCAAATATAATCATTAAACATTGTCTACCTTTAATATCTTTTTGTCCTGAAATTGTAAGATTTTCTATAAAATTATTATAATTATTTAATAGTTGAAAAAATGTATTTTCAAACTGTTGTAATTTTAGTGTTTCGTTTTGCTTGATAAATTCTTCTTTCTGTAGCTCTAGCTGTTTTCTTGTTTCTTTAAGCTCTTTTCTTTGTAAATAGATAGCAGTAAAAACTCCTATCACAGTCAACCCTGAAAAAAATGCGTTTAAAGAGCCAAACATATCTCCTATTGCTCCCAATTTCTCAATATACTCAAACTTAATACTAGGTAGAAATGATTTAACTAAATAGGGTGCACTAAAAAATAAAATAAGAAACCAAACAAAGACGAAAATGTATGTTACAAATTTAGAAGCATCTTTTAAGTGATTTTTTTCTATTTCATTATCTTTTTTACTTCGTTTTTTCCTCGAAAAAAAATATTTAACCCACACTGCAGCTACCGCTATAAAGAATAAGGTTATAGCTATAATTACTCTAGAAAAAAATATTTTCCAATTAGCATCTGCATATTCTTTAATTTTATCTTGATTGTATACAGGCTCTAAAATTCCTATTTTTTGAGCTTTCTCGTACGCTTTTTCAGCAATAACTAGATTATTAACTTTAGTTAGATACGCTTTATCTTCTTCAGTGACCTTTCTAACATTCTTTAAATTTTGTGAATATTTTTCACTAGTTATATTTTGTTGCTTTTTTTCTTCCTTGTCTTCAAGAATTACTAAACCAACAGGCTCAACCTCAGCCTCCTCTGCAACTTGAGAAATTGGCTCAATTTGGATGTCTTCTGTTGGCTTTTCATCAATAGGACTTAAAGCCAAAGAAAAGGATACTGTTAGATTTACTAAAGCTAGTAGTTTAATGATGCTTAACCCTTTTTTTTGCATAATAATGTCTGAATGAGAGCTTGAGTAGTGCTTAGCTAACTGTTCACTTTTAACTATTCAATCTTAACTCCTAATCCTTGCCGTCTGGTTTTTTCTTGTCGCTGAATTGACGTGCAGGTCTGCTCGGTCTATCTGAGCGGCTTGGGCGGTCTGAACTAGACTTGCCTTTGTAACCTCCTGTACTTTTACCTTTGTAGCCACCTGAGCTACTTGAATCAGATTTGCCTTTGTAACCTCCTGTACTTTTACCTTTGTAGCCACCTGAGCTACTTGAGTCAGATTGGCCTTTATAACCTCCTGAACTCTTACCTTTGTAGCCACCTGAGCTACTTGAGTCGGACTTGCCTTTGTAACCTCCTGAACTCTTGCCCTTGTAGCCACCTGAGCTGCTTGAGTCAGACTTACCTTTGTAGCCATCTGAGCTCTTACCCTTGTAGCCGCCTGAGCTGCTTGAGTCAGGCTTGCCTTTGTAACCGCCTGATGAGCCACCTCTTTTTTCGTAAGGTTTCTTATCACCATAAGGCTTTTTGTCATCAAATTTACGCGGTGGTCTGCTCGGTCTGTCTGAACGGTCTGAGCGATCTGAATTAGATTTACCTTGGTAGCCTCCTGAGCTACGGCGGTCTCCGTCTCTAGAGTCTCTGCTATCTCTATTATCTCGGTCGTCTCTCCTTGGTCCACGTTTTTGGAAGTCGGGGCGGTCGGCGTTCTTTTCTGTGGCATATTTCTTACCAAATTCACGTGGTCGACTGGCTTCTTCGGCATCTCTCTGAGCTCTTCTTTTAGCTTTTTCCTCTTCTTCCTCGATGATTTCTGGTGGTAGAGCGCCGTCGTTTTCTGCTTTGTAAGTTTCGATATAGAGCTCTCTTTCTGCTGCTTCCTCGGCTTCTCTTTGTTCTTTGAGGTCTTCGATGGCTTTCTCGATGAAGTCATTGACCTCTTTAAATAACTCTTTGACAGTGTAGCGATCACTAAATGGTAATTTGCTATCGCCAATTTCTTGGTAAAGTTCATGCCCTTTGCCTGCAATGAGGATGACATCACCTACTTTGCTACCTTTCATGGCTTTTTCAATGGCTTCGCGCCTATCGAGAATGATGTAGTGACGCTTGCCTCTACGAATGCCTGCAGCTATTTGGTCAGCAATTTCCTGAGGATCTTCGGTGCGTGGGTTGTCGTTAGTAATTAGACAGACATCACTGTATTTACTAGCTGCCCTAGCCATGAGTGGGCGTTTACTTTTGTCTCTGTCTCCACCGCAACCAAAGACGGTGATGAGGTTACGGTCACTAAATTTACGTAAGAGTTGGGTAGATTTTTCTATAGCATCAGGGGTGTGAGCATAATCAACAAAGATAGGCACGCCTCTTAGCTGCCCGACTCTCTCCATACGCCCTTCGACGGCGTTGAGAGTTTTGATTTGCTGGATGACTTCACGAATAGGCAGCTTAAGCGCTTTGCAGCTCCCAATGATAGCCGCAATATTATAAGCGTTAAAATCACCGATGAGCCCTGTTTGGATTTTGTATTGCTTGGCTCCAATTTCCAAATCAAAGCGCATCCCTTCAAAGTTAGTTTGAATACTTGAAAACCTGACATCTAATTGCTGTTGTACTGTTCCGTAGCTGATAATATTGACCTTATCTTGAAATTCTTTGATGAGCTTTTGCCCGAACTTATCATCACCATTGACGACGAAAGTAACAGACTTACCCTTGCGTCCTGCTAGGTCAGAAAACCAGTCCCATTTAGCCTCAGAGTAGGCCTTCATGGTACCATGATAATCCAAATGATCTTGAGTCAGGTTAGTGTAAATCGCGACATTAAAATCAAGAGCCGCTACACGCTGTTGCTCAATCCCAATCGAGGATACTTCCATGCTCGCTATACGGCAACCATTCTCCACCATCGCAGCTAAGCGCTCTGAAATCACTTGTGGGGTATTGGTGGTGAGGTTACTTGGGTATTCTTTGATTCCGTCCTCGTGTGAGATAGTACTCATTCTGCCAGCACGTTGCATGAGGCGCTGAGCCACTTGGTGCATGAGGTGAGTTACTGTTGTTTTACCATTGGTTCCTGTAACACCTACTAATTTAAGTGATTTTGAAGGGTTGAGGTAGAAAGCTTCAGCTAATTTGGCGTATGCATAACGAACATAAGGTACGTTAATCCAAATAAGATTGCCTGCATTTTTAAGTCCTTTAGGTTGATTTGACTCAGAAATAATCACAGAAGCTCCATTATCGATAGCGGCTTGCAGAAAGGCATCGTCCTTGTATTGAGCTCCACTAATCGCGACAAATATACAGCCACTAGTCACCTTTCTGCTGTCTTCTATAATAGTGGTAATTTCACAAGCAAGCTGTGCTGGTGATAAATTTGTATTGATGGCGATTTCACTCGCTTGGATAAGTTGTTGTAAGGTCATAAAAAAGTAAGACTCGATAAAAAATATAAATATTAACTATACGTTAATATCTCTAGAAAAAGGTGAATTAGTATCAAAGAAGTTGAAAAACAAAAGAACGTTGGAAAAAATTAGTTTTCAACCTCCTTTTGCAGATCATTTTGTGGATCGGAAGTGGATAATGCAGGTATTAGCCCTAAATAGCTAGCCATTTTTTCACCAAAACTTTTAAATACTGGTGCAGCAACTGACCCTCCTCCTATACTTATGTCCTCATGGGTTGGGTTATCGATAACAACTACCGCTACAAAAGCTGGATTTTCAGCGGGCATCATACCTGCAAATGACACCATATAATGATCCTCAGAATAGCCAACTTTAGCCTCATGTTTCCTCGCTGTTCCTGTTTTACCCGCTACTTTAAAGTCAAAAACTTGGGCATTCCTACCCGTTCCTGTTGCCACAACCCCAGCTAACGCTTCACGCATGGCTTTAGCAGCTTCTGGTTGCATGACGGTGTTTTTAATCACAGGCTCAAAGGTGTGAATCACTTGCCCATTATCATCCAAAACTTGATCCATGAGTCTTGGTTGCATTAACCTTCCTCCGTTAGCGATAGCTGCGTACGCCATTGCTGTATGAAAGGGCGTGACAATGAGACTGTATCCAAAACTCATCCTCGAAAAATCTGTAGGATTGTTCAAATCGGCCATCAATACCTTGCGTTCACTTCCTAATCCAGAATTTACTGGTGATAGATAACCATAACGATTGAGGTAATTTTTAAAATTGTCTTTGCCTAATTTCTTAGCAATTAGATAAGTGCCTATATTGCTTGATTTTTCCAAGATTTGATCAAATGTTAAATCATAAAAAGCTTTATAATCTTTTACAGATAAGCGCCCTTTTCGATAGTGACCAGCAGCACAGTCAAATACATCGTCACGCTTTACAATACCTTGATCAAGAGCCCCAGAAGTAGCCACCACTTTAATAGTAGAACCTGGATCAAAACCTTCCATGAGTAAGTTTTGCCATAACCCTTCGATACCTTTGCCCGTGTTAGGGTTAAAACTTGGGTAATGAGCCAGGGCTAAAATATCTCCGTTGTAGGGATCCACAACTAGCACAGCCCCCCTATTAGGATTGAATTTTTCTACTGCTTCGCTTAGAGCCTCTTCAGCAAAACCTTGAATATGCGTATCTATTGTTAGCCTTAGGTGATTGCCTTGCTCTGGTTGCTTGATTTTAGATTCGCTATCGAGGATAACACGCCCCATATGATCTTTATTCTTGGTAATCCAACCTTCTTTGCCGTTAAGCCATTTATTGCCTAATTTCTCTACGCCAAATAAACCTGTACGCTTATTTTTGACTGTTCTAACTAGCCCTAGGCAGTAACCTCCCAACTCATCTTGCGCATACACACGATGCATTTCGGCCTTGAAATCTACCCCCACTAAATGATGTTCTTTGATGATTTTGTCAATTTCAGCTTTTTGATCATAGGCCATTCTGCCTTTAATAAAGTAAACTTTTCGACCTGAATCATAAGCTTTTACTAAGCTTTGATAAAGCTCATCTATATCTTTATCCAATAATGGAGCAAGAGATTTAGCTAGCTTGTCTGCGTAATTGCGATAGAGTAAATCTTTAGATTTTCCATCTACTAAAGCCTTGGACCAAAATTTAAGCTGTGTCTTTTTAAGTGATTCCTCTAATTCATTCCAAGTTTCTTTGCCTGATAGCAAACTGTATGCTAGAGGCATGCCTACTAATTTCTCATCTTGGAAATGCACCAGATCAAAAGTCATGGTGTAGTTTTCTAAATCTTGAGCTAACAACTCATCATGACGCCCTAATAAATTACCTCGTTTAGCAGGTATAATGACTCGATCTAATTGACGTTCTTTAACCTCAACAGGGACTGCTGATGGTATCCATTGCAATTGAACAATTCTATAGCCAAGCCCCCCGACGATAAGTAGCAAAAAAAATACTAAGAAGCTTAGCTTTATCTTTAGTATAGTCTGAGCTTTTGCCATTACTCTATCGCAGATAAGAGCCTACTCTGTTTCTCATTTTGTGGAGCTACCTGCGCCACACCAGTATTCTCATCAATATAAAGAATGACATGAGGAGGGATTGATTCCAGCTCTGAGTTTTGATCTCTAAGTCGGTTTTTAAGTGTGTGCACTTGGAGCTCTTGACTAATGCGCATTTCTAAAGTTTCTATCTCTACTTTAATTAATTTAATGGCTTTATCTGCTTTCTTTACATTCTTAGTCACTGCTATTTTTTGATTTTGCAGGTGAATATAAGAAACACTCGCCACAATAATAAACATCATTAATGCTAAACAGAAAAATACCCAAAATGAACTTCCTGTTTTGTTATCGGCCTTCACGTGATGGTGTTTCCATTTTTTACAAATGAACTCATCCTCATAACTCATAAAGGTATTTTGATTTTTTTTGAAATTTAACATCATCAGAAACTAAACAAATAACAATTTACACAGCTCGTCTTGCGACTCTTAATTTGGCACTCCTAGATCTAGGATTATTTGCCACCTCATCTTCGCCTGCCATAACAGGCTTGGATGTCACCACATCTAAACTATAATCAGGGTTAGCCCTTGGTGCTGGCCAATTAGGTTGATCCAGCATTTTTTGACTTTTTTTCTTAAAAAATTGTTTAACCTGCCTGTCTTCGAGGCTATGAAAACTCATAACACCAACTAGTCCACCAACTTTAAGACAACTAACCGCCCTAGGAAGAAACGCCTCAAGCACACCTAACTCAGCATTAACAACCATACGTAATGCTTGAAAAACTTTAGTTGCAGGATGTTTTCTAGACATAGCTAAACGCTTGGCAGGCATTTGATCTTTGATAAACTCAGCTAATTGCAAAGTAGTTTTGAACTCTGTGTGCTCTCTTGCCTCTACAATCCTTTGCGCCAGTCTCCAAGCCATTGGCTCTTCCCCATAGGTTTTAAACCAATAAGATAAAGTTTCTGCATCTGTTTGAGCAATAATTTCAGCCGCTGTTTTACCAGTTTGCTCTGAACTTATTTGTTGCCCTGTTTGATTCATACGCATATCAAGAGCTCCATCACGCTGAAATGACATCCCTCTGTAATCAGCATCTAAATGATGTGATGAAACTCCAATATCAGCAAAAATAGCATCTACTGAATCAACACCTAATTCGCTGAGCTTCTCATCAATATGCGCAAAATTACTAGCAACAACAGTGAGCTTATCACCGTAATGACTCAAACGTTGTTTAGCCCAGACTCGCGCCTCCTCATCTTGATCAAAGCCAATAACCTGAGCTCCTAAAGAAAGAAACAACTCTGTATGCCCTCCGCCTCCAAGAGTTGCATCTACAATAACTTTGCCTGATTTAACTTCTAATAAATCTACAACCTCTTGAGGCATAATGGGTTGATGGTACTCCTCCCAATTGGTATTCCCCAATTGAGCTTGCTCTAATTCTTGTAAGAATTCTTTTGATAGAGTCATGAGAGTATGATTAAAAACCGCCTATAATATCATTAAATTCTGAGATTTCCTTGGCTTCTTCAGCCACCATTAAGTCGTAGTTTTGAAGAGCGTAAATTTCAAAATAAGTCCCGAAACCAACCAACATCACTTCGCTATTAAAATCTATGTTAGCTGACAAACTCTGCGCCTTAGGTATCTGTAGCTTACCTTGCTCATTAATTTTTACTGGTGCGCAACGCCTGATAAACGCCCCTTTGGCTCTGAGAACTTTAGCTGCACCCAACTCCTCTTTCATTGAATCGATTTTATCCAATTGCTGCTGATAAAAACACTCACTTAAAAAGCGCAATACCTCTACACCATAAGTTTTAGCAGGCATCATACGCATATTGCCCAGCGGCATACTGCGCCACTCTACAGGTACAGCAACTCGACCCTTAGGGTCTAGCTTGTGGGATAAAGTCCCTTCGATATGAGGCAAAGCAGTCATGACAAATAATAGCCCCCATAAAGTGCACCAGAGAACTATAGAATACACTCTAGTACACAAAAATACATATTTCAAGCCCTAAATCTAGGAAGCCATACAAAAAACCTTATTTAAAAAGGTTAAAAGCAGTGTATTAAAGTGAACTAGCAATTTAAAAAAACCATTTAATCTCACTCTGCCAAAATCTAGAATTGATATCTACCTGCTTTTACGACTTAATGAATCCAGCCTTATTTGACTGTTTTTTAATGCTCTCTTTACGCACTATCACCTATTACTTTATCAGCCTTATCTTCGTCATTGTTGCGATTTTAAGCACCATGTGGCTATGGAACGGGCAAGATATCAACACACTTAATGCTATTAGCGTTATTTTATTAGGACTCACTTGCTTAATTCCTGCGATACACCTCATCTATCAGCATCGGGCCATGACCATGTATCGCTATATCCACGCTAAACTTTGGCAAACATTTGGCTTCACCTTAATCTGTCTAGTATCATTATGGGTTATTATTGATTTTCAGGAACATTTATCTGACTTTGGTAAAACTAGTAATCCAGCTTTTTATGCTCTGTATTTTTATAGCCTTCAACTGCCTAGCATCCTTAAACTACTCATTCCATGCACCTTATTGATATCCTGTCTTGTGATATTGACACAGTTTTCAAAAAACCAAGAAGTCCTCATCTTTTTACAAACAGGAAAATCACCATTTAGCACCTTAAAGCCCTGCTTTTTTATTACTTTTTCTAGTTTAATTTTATGCTTGTTTCTTAATTACTATTTAGAACCCAAAGCCCAGCAAAAATTCCTCAAATTTGAGCAAAACTTAAGCTTAAAAAATGTCGACTTCTATGCGGTTAATAGACTTATTCCTCAAACCAAGAGATTTTGGGCTATTGATAAATTCCCCACTAACCAACCATCTTCGCAAGACAAACAAGCTATATGGGAGTTTCAAGGTTTATCTATTTCCCAAACCAATGATTCACATCAACTCACTCATCGCTACCTTATTGACAAAGCCATCTGGAACGCCAAAACTCAGCAATGGCAATTTTCTGACATCATCGAGTACAGCTTTAAAACTAACCCCACCCAACCACACCTAATCGCCACAAAAAAAATGGATTCTTGGTCACCCCAATGGTTAGAAACCCCCTACAAACTCTTAGAGGCAGACATGACCCCTATCGAAATGACAGTACCTCTACTCTCTCAAAGGCTAAGCTTAGCCAAAAGCAACGAAAAACCGCAGATGCAAACGCTACTCAATCAGCGTATTTTTGACCCTATCACCTGCCTGGCTAGTTGCTTACTCGCTATTAGTTTAGGCTTAAATTTTGAACGCAAGCAATCAGGCAAAAACACACTTCTAGCTATTGCTCTAATGGTGGGCATGTTGCTCTGCTCTCACTTAGGTTACTCATTAGGGGCTGCCGCTATCTTGCCAGCATGGATAGCCACCCTAACAACTCCTATTCTTTTTTGTGGTTTTGGTTTATGGATTGCACGCAAACAATTAGGCTGGTTTAGTTAATAAATAAAAACCATGGGACTCATAAAAAAAGAAAGCATCGAACAGCTCTTAGAGCGAGTTGATATTATTTCTCTTATTGAGACTTATGTCCCCCTCAAACGTGCTGGTTCCAGCTTTAAAGGCCTCTGCCCTTTTCATAACGAAAAATCTCCTTCATTTAGTGTTAGCCCTCAACGCCAGCGCTATCATTGCTTTGGTTGTGGGGCTTCAGGCAGCAGCGTGAACTTCCTCATGGAGTATACTAATATTACTTATCCTGAGGCCCTTAGACAATTAGCTGATAAGTACGGCATGACTCTAGATGAGGAAACCGACTCAACTCAAAGCATCGAAGTCAAAAAACAACGCAACCGCCTATTGCTTTTACACGAAGAAGCGACAGCTTGGTTTCATGAATTACTCCTCACTCATACCGATGCTCAAGGTGCTCGTGATTACCTCAAACAACGAGGATTAAATCGTGAAACAGCCAAAAAATGGCTACTAGGCTGGGCACCCACTGACTCTCAACTCTTCCTTAAATGGGCCAAAGAACAAAACCTCACAGGCCGAGAGTTAATTGATAGTGGTCTAGCTGCTCTCAAAGACCCTCAAGATAAACGCTCAGGACTATACAGCCGTTTTCGCAATCGCCTCATGTTCCCTATTTGTAACGACTATGGCGAACCTATTGCTTTTAGTGGTCGACAGCTAGACAACAACCCTAATACTGGCAAATACATTAACTCTCCTGAAACCAGCCTTTTCATTAAATCTAAACATTTTTATGGCTTAGACAAAGCTAAGCGAGCCATTGGCCAAAATAAATACGCCCTACTTTGCGAAGGCCAAATGGACGTCATTGCAGCCCATCAAGCTGGCTTCGAAATGGCGGTAGCTAGCTTAGGCACCGCTTTTACCCCTCAGCATGCAACGCTAATCAAGCGCTATAGCCCCAAAGCAAAAGTCTGCTTTGATGCTGACAGTGCAGGGCAAAAAGCCGCCATCAAAGCCTACCAGCAATTAGCCGCTGTCAACATCCAAGTAGACATGGTGCAACTACCTAATGGCGAAGATCCAGACTCCATCATCAAATCCAAAGGCAACCAAGCTTTTGCCAAACTTATTAACGAAGCTCTACCTTTCTTCGAAGACCAGCTACAAAAAATGCAAGCTCATGCAGATTGGAACAACCCACAAAAGAAAACAGAGTTTATCCATGAGCTGCTGCATCACCTAAGCCAGCTCACACATCGTACCGAACAAGATGTTTACCTATCTGATTTATGCACCCGCCTAAATTTAGACCAAGAATCTATTCGTCAGGACTTTAATGAAATTTTGCAGCAAAAAAAACAACAAGATGAACGTGAGCAACAACGGCAAAAATCTCAAACTAAGCAACCCTACAAAATCAAAAAACAACAAGACCCAAACCCTACGCAAAATTCAGATTCTCATCTAAATTCCAGTTCAGCTATAGATGATTTTAATGCCAGCATAAACTCCACGCTAGATAACCCCGAATATCTAGAGCAAGCAACTTATGCCTCAGCACCTATCGACGAAATCCCTCCTACAGAACTGAGTAATCAGACTAATCATACAGATTACCCTAACAGTCCTCCCATCATCGATACAGCTGTCGCCACATTGGCTCAGGCAGCATTACAAGACTTGGTTGCCCAAACATGGCTGACCCAACAATTAGAATTTTATCGTGAACACATAGAGAGTCATTATTACATCAAAGATTTCATTAAGATTCTCACCGAAAAACCAGACCCTTACTCAGCACCTAGCCTTAATCGTTTTCTTTCTCAATTTGACAGCAATCACCCCTTTCAAAATATGGCTAATCAAGCTCCTTTACGCTCAGCTGAACAAGCGGCCAAGGAAAGCCATACAGAAATGCAACGCCGACTACTCAGCCTTGAATCTAATCGCATCCAAATGCAGCTCAATGACAAAAACATATCCAAAGAGCAACAACATAAACTAATGCAAAAGTTTATGACGATTAACGCTAAAATATCCGAGCTCAACTAACCGCTCATCTAGCTTATTTAACACTTGCTTTTCCTCGTTGAATAACTCCTTGACATTAACGAAAAGATGGATAGAATCTCCAACCTCTAATTTTCTCTATATGCCTGAAAAAAAATCTACTACAAAAACTAGTTCTAAGAAGGCTCCAGCTAAAAAAGTTGCTGCTAAAAAGCCAGCAAAAAAAACCATTTCAAAGCAGAGCATTTCTGCCAAAAAAGTTGCAGCTAAGAAAGTTACGGCTAAGAAAGTTGTAGCTGAAAAAACCGCAACTAAAAAAGTAGCCAAAGAAGTCATTCAAGCACCTTCAAAAGGCGACTTAAGTATTTTTGACATTCCTGAGGTTCAAGAAAAAATCAAAGATTTAGTCAAATTAGCAAAAGAGCAAGATTACCTCACCTATGATGATATTAATGAGGCTCTCCCTACTAATATTGTCAAAGCCGAAGACATTGGAATCATCATTGATAAGCTCCAAGGCATGGCATTTAGCATCATTGACGCCTCAGAAGTTGATCGATTCAAAGAAAAACAATCAAGCGACAACAATCTTATCAGCGAAAAAGAAGATAAGAAAAATGATTTCCTCGACGACCCAGTACGCATGTACCTCAAACAAATGGGACAAGTCGAACTCCTCACTCGTGAGCAAGAGGTCGCCATCTCCAAGCGTATTGAAAACTCAGAAAAACAAGTCAAAAAACACCTCCATTACTTTGGGTTCACCTCTGATTATTATCTAGAAATCGCTAACAACCTCTACAGAGGCAAAGAGCGTTTTGACCGTATCATTCTTGACAAAAAAATCGAGAACCGTGAACAATACATGAAATCACTGCCAAAGCTCATCAATGCCATCACAGAGCTCAAGCAAGATACTTACATCACTTTTAAACAGAGATTAAAAAGCAAAGATCAAGATTCTATCGACGAAAAAGAAGAAGAAATACGCAAAAATCTCATGCAGCTCAACAAGCTCTATGATCAATTATTCTTTAAACACAAAATCATAGAAAACTTCTGTGACCGTATCGAAAAAGATAACAAAGTTCTCATTAAGCTCAATGCTAAGCTCATTAAGAATCCAGATGACAAAGACATCATCAAGGAAATCAAAGCTTTCTACACCAATTCTTGGACCACAGAAAAAGAATACACCAAACTCTACAAGCAACTCAAAGTTTGGACGAAAAAATCTGAAAAAAATAAAACAGAAATGGTCGAGGCTAACCTACGCCTCGTGATTTCTATCGCCAAAAAATACACCAACCGTGGACTCTCATTCCTTGACCTTATTCAAGAAGGCAACATGGGACTCATGAAAGCCGTAGAAAAATTTGAATACCGTCGTGGTTACAAATTCTCGACTTACGCCACATGGTGGATTCGTCAGGCAATCACTCGTTCTATCGCGGATCAGGCTCGTACTATACGTATCCCTGTACACATGATTGAAACCATCAACAAACTTATCCGTGTACAAAAACAACTCGTCCAAGAATACGGACGTGAGCCTACACCAGAAGAAATCGCAGAGGAAATCCATCTACCTGCAGAACGTGTACGTTCTGTACTCAAAATGGCCCAACAACCTGTCTCCTTACAAGCTCCTATTGGTGAATCAGAAGACGCCTCATTTGGTGATTTCATCGAAGACAAAAAAGTCGAAAACCCCATGGAAGAAGCAGGCTTCTCCATGCTCAAAGAACGCATCACAGAAGTCCTCGACTCACTCACCGAGCGTGAACGCGAGGTACTCGAGCAACGTTTCGGACTAGCTGACGGTTACAGCCGCACCCTCGAAGAAGTAGGCAAACAATTCAACGTAACCCGCGAGCGTATTCGTCAAATCGAAGCCAAAGCCCTACGTAAAATGCGTCACCCAGTGCGCCTCAAACGCCTCGAAGGATTCATCGAACTACCTGAATAATCTTCATTCTTTTCATCTACAGTAACCATGGGCAAGCCCATCATTATAGCTCCTTCTCTGCTAGCGTCTAACTACGCAAAAATTGGCGACGAAGTATCAAAAGCCATCTATGGTGGAGCCAACTGGTTACACATGGACGTCATGGACGGACATTTTGTACCTAATATTAGCTTTGGAGCTGACATTATTGCAGCAGTACACCAAACCAACGACATCTTTTTAGATACGCATTTGATGATTAGCAACCCTCAACAGTATCTTGAATCATTTATCAAGGCTGGCTCTGATCTCATCACCTTTCATATCGAAGCCAATGGCGACCCACAAGTCACTATCGACACTATCAAATCTGCAGGCTGCCAAGTCGGCATCGCACTCAAGCCCGCCACACCTTTTGAGGCAATCCTGCCCTACATTGCCCAGCTAGACCTCGTCCTTGTGATGACCGTTGAGCCTGGCTTTGGTGGACAAGCATTCATGACAGACATGCTCGACAAAATCTCAGAGGCAAAAACCTACAGAGATGAGCACAACCTCGACTACCACATCGAAGTCGACGGAGGCATCTACCAAGACACCTCCAAACTCGTACGCGAGGCAGGCGCCAACGTCCTCGTCGCTGGCTCAGCCTGTTTCAAAGCCCCTGACTTTGGTGACGCAGTCAAGGCTCTCAGAGGTTAAAAAAAATGTCTATTTCACAAACAAATTTGAGATAGTGTTGACGTTCTTTTATCGAGTGAATACTATTTCACTATTCTATTAATTAAATTATGTTTAGATCAGGAAACCCAAGTTTAGGTAAAGATACGTTTAAGAAAGCTACACCTAGTTTTTATCAGAACAAGGTGTCTGCAGCTCAATCTCAAAAAGCACCTAGTTCAGGTGACTTTGTTGATGTGACTAATCGCTCTAAGGCATCTAGCGATACTAGCGTGATGACTCTCAATGGCACGGTTAATAAGACTGCTATTCTCCTGGGTATTGCATTTATTACAGCCGCGTGGTCATGGGCTCAGACGCAAGCTGGGGTTTCTCCTACAGGCTTCATGATAGGTGGTGCTCTTGGTGGATTTATTGTGGCTCTTATTATTATTTTTAAGAAGACTTTGGCACCTACTCTAGCTTGGCTCTACGCTGCATTACAAGGTATGATGCTCGGTGCGATTTCTGCCATGTTTGAAAAAATGTATCCTGGTATTGCTTTTCAGGCGGTATTTCTGACTTTTGCTGTATTAGGGGCTCTTTTGTTTGCTTATAAAACGAGGCTCATTAAGGTCACAGAGAATTTTAAATTAGGATTGTTTGCGGCTACAGCGGGTATTGCTCTATTTTACTTGGTAAGTTTTGTTATTGGGTTCTTTGGGGTAAATATTCCTATTCTAAGTGCTACGAATGGTAGCCCTA
>DGKB01000043.1 GCA_002386905.1 Akkermansiaceae bacterium UBA4581
CAAAATATTAACTTATAGTTTACCATAGTGACTAATGGTTAATACCTCAAGTCATTTCAATATCTTTTTAGCTAGACGTACTTTTTTTGTATAGTTCGCTATACCCTTGCTGACTCACCATAAGTTCGTCATGGGTGCCTGTAGCTACTAACTCTCCTGATTCGAAGTAGAAGGTGCGTGTGGCGCTACGTAGTGAACTGAATCTATGCGCTATCATAAATACGGTCCGCCCTTTAGCAAGTTTTTCTAAAGCTTGTTGGATTTTGTGCTCAGAGTCGTTGTCTAGCGCGCTGGTCGCCTCGTCCATAATCAAAATAGGTGCATCATTAAGAAATGCTCTAGCAAGTGCTATACGCTGACGTTGGCCGCCTGATAGTGAATTGCCTCGTTCTCCTACCTGGGTGTCATAGCCTTGCTCTTGATCGAGGATGAAGTCGTGGGCATAGGCTTGCTTGGCTGCAGTGATGACTTCATCATCTGTAGCATCTAGATTGCCCATACGGATATTCTCTAAGATGCTATTGTTAAAAAGTAGAGGCATTTGTGGCACGATGGCGATTTGCTCACGTAGGTCGTGCTTACGATAGTCTTTAATGTTGATGCCATCTAAGAGTATTTCTCCTTGGGTGACGTCGTAGAATCGAGGAATTAGATTAGCAAATGTTGTCTTACCAGCTCCACTATGTCCAACAAGGGCAATAACCTCTCCTTGCCTGATGTCGACATTGACGTTGCTGAGCGCTAGTTGCTGGGTATTCTCGTAGCTAAAGCTAGCGTTTCTAAAGCTGAATTCTCCTCTACATTTACCAGTCAGCTCTATAGGGTTTTTGGTTTCTGGGACTGTGTTATCAAATTTGATTACTTCCATGACTCGCTCTAAAGGGCCTTGAGCTGAGCTGATGGCGGTGTTGATTTTTCCTAATTTTTTGAGAGGTTCGTAGGCGATAAATAGTGCTGTAGCTAGCCCCATAAATTCGCCCATGGTCATGCCTGAACGTACACCTAAATAAAGAGAGAATGCTAATCCCAAAGTCGTGATGAACTCGATAGTTGGGTTAAGTAATATGCTAAAGCGAGTTTGCTTCATCGTGAGGGTGAGAAGCTGCTTGAGTTTGCTGTTAAATTCTTTAATTTGGTTATGTTGTAAATTATAAGCTCTAATTTCCATGGGAGATTGTATAGATTCAATTGCATCAGCATTTAAATCTGCTCCTAAACTCACTAATTCTCTAGATCTTTTTGTGACATATTTGCCAATTTTTCTTATAGGAAATATACAAATAGGAATGGCTAGTGCTCCTACTAGAGCAACTAATACTCCTTGGCTTTGGAAGGCTTCTGAAATAAGGTAACTAATAGCGGCAATAAAGGTAATGGGCTGCTTGATAAGATCATTACTAATATCAACTACTACCGTTTTGATTGTAGCTGGATTACCTAGTACTCGAGCTACAATATCACCAGATTTATAACGGTTAAAAAAGGCTAATGGTAATTTTTGTACTTTTTGAAAAACTTCTTTTTGGATTTCTTGTACAACACCAACACCAACATAAGTCATGCAGTAACCATTAATAAATGAGCTTACAGCTCTCACTAACATAATTAGCGGCAACATTAAGCAAACCACAACGAGGAAGCCATCTTGAGGATTACTAAAATTTTGCTCAACCCACTCACGCAACCATAGAGGCACTTCCTCTTTATTACCGTCGCTAAAAAGTATAGGAAATACTTTCTTTGCCATGAGTGGCAGACCTAACCCACTACTAACAGCATAAAAAAGTCCAGATACTATACCTATGATGAACAGACCAAGAAATTTTTTGAGATGCTTATAAAAGGGAAGGAACGGTTTAATATTAAGCATATTATTTAAGGATAGAGTATTGTGGGCGTTTTGCCTTGGTAGGGTAAGACTCTGAGCTAGTTGCTGTAATTTGGCAATTTAAATTAACTACTTCGTTTTTTAATGCTAATTTTTGTTGCTCTTCTTTGTAAAGCTTAAGCGCAAGTTCGTACCAACTCATAATATCACCATCGGTGTAATGATAGATACGTTGTGATGGTGGTTGTGATTTTTGACCCCACTTTTTTTCTAAGCTCTGTTTTAGTAAATAATGAGCTAAATTATTAGCATGTGTAGGGCAACCTATCTGGTCATTAACAATTGCTATTTCCTCTCTATCCTTAAACAGACGGCGCATCGTATTGGCAAAGTTGCGTCCAAATTCACTATACACCCATGAGGTTCTTACTACGTAACCTTGCGCATAAGCGAGAGCATATTGCTCTCCTGCAAGCTTTGTTTTACCGTAAATATTAATAGGATTTGTCTGATCATTGACATGATAACCATCTGTATTAGTTCCGTCAAATACGTAATCCGTAGAAACTTGTACAAGTTTAGCGTCTATAGATGAGCAGACTTCAGCTAAATTTGACACTGCAGTCGCATTGACTAACATCGCTAACTCAGGCTCATCTTCTGCTAAATCAACTTGAGTGTAAGCGGCAGCGTTAATGACTACCTCGGGCTTTCGCTCATTGAGCACACTCATCACTTGAGGTAGCTGGGTAATATCTAAGTCATCACTTGTACAGGCTATTAGCTCTATTTCTTCAAACTCTTCATTTTGTAGAATTTGTTTTTGCAGGTAATGACCTAACTGTCCACCTGCACCTGTAACAAGAATTTTCATTTGCTTTTAATTAACCATAGAAAGCACAAAAAGCACAGAAAAAAGCTAAACCCACGTATGCAGTAAGATGTAAGCTCGCAAAGAAGTGATCCCCCCTCCTATCTCTTCTCTGTTCTTTAACTTAGCGTCTTAGCGTGAGATTCATAACCTACCAATTAAGCTCACGCTAAGCCGCAAAGACGCTAAGCAATGATGGGACTATGGTTACCACTCATCCTTATGACGTAGTCACGGTAACCGTAAAAACCTTGAATAACTGTAAAGCGTTGAGCGCAACGAAAAGATAAAGTCTCTTAATCTAGGAAATTTAAGCTTAGAATAGACCTATTATGTATTTTTCGCCGTGTAGTGTTATCATATTTTAAAATCTTGGCGTCTTGGCGTGAGGTTCATAACCTACCTACAAAACGCAGACTCGATTTACTTAATAGCGTTTAACACGTCTGCTTGAGCATCTTTGTCTGATAAAATTGGATTTGATAATGGCCAATCAATGGCAAGTTGCGCGTCATTCCAAATGATACAGCCTTCATCACTAGGGTCATAATAGTCCGTACATTTGTACTCTACATCTGCGCCCTCTGGCGAGACTACTTGGAAGCCATGAGCAAAACCTGGCGGCACATAGATTTGATGCTTGTTATCCTCATTGAGCAGATAACTCACAGACTGCCCATAGGTGCTAGATTCAGGACGAATATCTACAGCCACATCAAATATCTCTCCACGTACGCAACGTACTAATTTTCCCTGTGGCTTAGTTTTTTGAAAGTGTAGTCCACGTAATACTCCCTGTTCTAATGAGCGTGAATAATTGTCCTGTACAAAAGCCAAATCAATTCCAGCAAGATCGGCATAACGCTGTGCATGAAAAGTTTCTAGGAAGAATCCTCGGTGATCGCCAAATACTCTAGGCTCGATAATCACAACCCCTTCTAACGCTGTTTTAATAACATTCATTATATAATTAAAGTTGTTCTTCCAAGAGCTGGGTGTAGAGGCTATCTAATGCCGCAAAATAATCTGATGCTATTTTGCTTAATATTACATCAAAAGTAGCAAAATTATAAGTGTGACTAAGCAAGTTCCTATCGTTACTCATCTCTAACCATATTTCGATATTAGTAATATATTTTGTTTGATAGGCTAATTTAAGCACATACTTAGGAGAAACTCGCTCAAAAACTAACCC